>CAIMSU010000343.1 GCA_903844155.1 uncultured Pseudomonadota bacterium
AGCGTGCCTTCGACGCGGTCAGCAGCGGTCGCGCTCGCCGGAACCTGCGCAGGTGTGGACTCGTCAAGGGAGGTCACGAACACGCGCAGTTGCTCGAAAGCCAAGGCGCGACGAGAATAAACAGCCATCACCGGGCCGAAAGGGCCGGTGTTGTCTGGCCAAGGAGAAGGCGCGACTTCGTGCCCCGCACGAAGCGTGCCTTCGACGCGGTCAGCAGCGGTCGCGCTCGCCGGAACCTGCGCAGGTGTGGACGGGTCCAGAGAGGTCACGAACACGCGTGACGGCTCGAAAGCCAAGGCGCGACGAGAATAAACAGCCAACACCGGACCGAAGGGGCCGGTGTTGGCTGCTCAGATCCTTGCGCGGGTGTCCGCTTGCCCGTCCGTTCGGGTCATGGTGGGCGCTTTGGCGCGGACCGCGACCCATGGTGGCGTTTTTGGCGTCGACCGCCCCCAGGCCGGCTCCTGGCGGCGGCACGGCTGAACGCGAGGCGGCGGCTGCACGGGCAAACGCCGGGTTTCCGGGCCCCGCCGACGTCGGTTCCGCGCCCGCGCCTCAATCGGCCGGCGATTTCCACGCTCCCGCGCCAAACGACCATCCATGAGCTCCGGGACGCGCCAAAAACCGGCCCATGACCCGGCCGTCACCTCGCACCTTCGTCGCTACGGCCCCGCCCACACCCGCATGACGTCGCTGGCGAGCACATCGTAGTAGGCGACCGCGCCGGTCGTGCCCGAGTACGTCGAGACGGGCGCGACCACCTGCGCTCAAGCCGCCGCTGTAGTCCACGCCAACGCCGTATGCGGTGTTGAGCGTGTTCGGCACGAGCACGAGGTCCTGGGTCCCGCCGTGAGTGAAGACGTAGCAGATATGGCCGCGTCCGCAGTCATTGGCCGAGACGTGGTCGAGCGTGCCGTAGGCGTGCGTGACCTGGTTCAGCCGCCTGGAGTCGTGGTCCTGTCGTCGTGGACGGTCACGCTGTACGCGGCGTCCTCGATGTAGACGGTGTCGAGGTTTCCACCCGCGTCGAGCCCGATCGCGCTCACGGTGGCGCCGCTCACCAGCCAGCTCTGCCCGCCATTGGAGCCCGACGGGTTGTTGTACACCTCGGCCCCGAGCACGGAAAGACCGGCGTCGTAGCTCGCATCGTACGGGACCGTCGTGTTGAGCGCGGCGGGGATGGGCCCGGTCCAGGCGTCGGTGGGCGCGCAGGGCCCGGCGCTGGTGTCGGCGTCGGAATCGGTGTCCGTGTCCGAATCGGTGTGCGTGTCCCCACCGCCGGAATCAGCAGTGACACCGACGCATTGCCGGCCTGCAAGGGTGGTTCCGGGGCCGCAGGTCGGCGCACAGGCGAGGGCGTAGAGCAACATCCGTCACCGCTAAAGGCTCGCTGGGGTGGGCCTTCCAACGCGCCGTCCCAAAACGCCCGAAGCGCCCGGCGAGGACTTCAAGCCCCGCCGAGCGCCCGGTTTCGCGGAGGATCCGCTAGCGTCCGGCTTGCGCCGCCACTTCGGCTGCAAAATCGTCCGCCTTCTTCTGCAACCCTTCGCCCATCACGTAGCGGGTGAACCGGCGGATCTGGATGTTCTCGCCGATGTGGGCGACGGCTTCCTTCACCACCTGGTCGACGGTCTTGGAATCGTCGCGGATGTACTTCTGGTCGAGCAGGCAAACGTCCTCGTAGAACTTGGACATGCGGCCGTCCACGATCTTCGCGGCGATGTGCTCGGGCTTGCCTTCGCCCATCACGCGCTCGAGCTGGACCCGGCGTTCGCGCTCGATCGCGTCCGCGGGGACCTCCTCGCGCCGCACGTACTCCGGCGCTGCCGCCGCGATGTGCATGGCGATTCCCCGGATGAGATCCTTGAAGCCCTGGTTCAACGCGACGAAGTCCGTCTCGCAGTTCACTTCGAGGATGACCCCGATCTTGCCGCCCGCGTGGATGTACGCCTCGACGAGGCCTTCAGACGCGATGCGTCCAGCCTTCTTCCCGGCGTTGGACAGGCCCTTTGCGCGGAGCCAGTCGATCGCCTTGTCGATGTCGTCCGTCGTGGCGGCGAGCGCCGCGACGCAGTCCTTGATGCCCGCGCCGGTACGCTCCCGGAGCTCCTTCACCTGTGCCGCGCCCATGATTACGCCTCCCCGACCGGCGCTTCCGGCGCCGCGCGACGGATGACCTCGTAGCCGATGTCCTCGCTGCTGTTGACCGGGGTCGCGTCCGAGCGGCCCTGGTTCACGCCCTTGTGCGCCGCTTCCGCGATCGCCGAGACGAACAGCCGAATCGACTTTATCGCGTCGTCGTTGCCGGGGATCACGTAGTCGATGCCGTCCGGATCGCAGTTGGTGTCGCAGAGCGCGACCACGGGGATGCCGAGCTTGTTCGCCTCGTCCACCGCGATGTGCTCCTTCTTGGGGTCGATGACGAAGAGCGCGCCGGGGAGCGCCTTGAGCGCCTTGATGCCGCCGAGCGACTTCTCCATCTTCTCGATCTCGCGGTTCAAGGTGAGCTGCTCCTTCTTCGTGAGCGCCTCGAACTTGCCCTCGTCGCGCGACTTCGTGAGGAAGTTCAGGCGTTCGATGGACTTCTTGACCGTCTGGAAGTTGGTGAGCGTGCCGCCGAGCCAGCGCTCGTTCACGAAGAACTGGCCGGAGCGCTGCGCCTCTTCCTGGATGACCTCACGCGCCGCGCGCTTGGTCCCGACGAAAAGCAGCGTCTGCCCGCGGGAAACGAGGCTGCTGACGAACGCGGAGGCGCCGACGAGCGCCTTGGCGGTCTGCTGGATGTCGATGATGTGGACGCCGTTCTTCTGGCCGTAGATGTACGGCTTCATCCGGGGGTTCCAGCGGCGGGTCTGGTGACCGAAGTGGACGCCGGATTCAAGCATTTCGCGGAGGGAGATTGCCATGGTTCAGTCCTGTCTTTGCGGCGTGTGCCGCGGGTTCTTGGTTGGGCGACCACCGGCGATCCCGCCCGACCGCGTGTGAACGCGGCACCGTGGGCGGAGTCGTAGTCCCGGTGTGAGAATCCCGGTCCGAAGGAACGGGCCGCGACGACTAATGCAGGTCGCCGGTCGCGGCAAGGAGCTGGATGGCGCTGACGTCGAGGTTCATGCGCTCGGTCATCTGCGTGAGCTGGGCCGCGGAGAGGCCGAGCTGCGCGTCCTCCAGGTCGAGAAACGCGAGGGTGCCGGCGTCAAAAGCAGCTTCGGCGAGGCGGGCGTTCTCGGTCGCGAGGGCCATTTCGTGGTCGACAGCGTCGACGGCGCGCTGGGCGCGGGCGTGCTGGTCCCACAGCGTCGTCACCTCGGTCTTGGCGTCCGAAACGGTCTTCTCGGAGTTCACGTCGGCCATCCGAACCATGCTGGCTGCCTTCGTTTGAGCCGCCAGCCGCGCGCCGCCGTCCCAGAGCACCCAGTCGGCCTTGATGACGAACTGCCAGTTGTAGGGCTCGCCCGAAAAGCCGCTGTTCTGCGTGAATGATTGGGTGAAACGCCCGTCGACCGTCGGGAGCCAGGAGAGCGTCGTGCCGATGGCTTGATCATGGGCGGCAGACGCCTGGTATCCGGCGGCCTCGATGTCCGGGCGTTGGGCCTCGGCCTCACTGATCGCGGCGTCCAGCGAGGCATAGGGGAGGACGCGGGGTTCAGGCTGGACAAGCTCAGCGTCGGCCGGCAGCCCGGTCAGGCTGGAAAACGCCATCTCGGCGCTCACGCGCTGCTGTTCAGCGCCGGCAAGCTCGCGTTCTGCGCGCGCGACCGCGATCTCGGCCTGCAGCTTGAGCTGCGTCGTCGCCGTGCCGACTGAAACTCGAAGTTCGGCCTGCGCCTCATGCTTCTTCGCGTTCGCGAGCGCGTCGCCCGCGAGCTTCTCGCCCGTCCGCGCCACGAGCACGCCCCAGTACGCCTGCGCCACGCCCGTCAGCACTTTGGAGAGCGCCGCGTGCTCCTGCGCGCGCCCGGCCTTGACCGTCGCGACCGCGCCCTTGTAGAGCGGCAGCGCCGTCCCTGAAAACAGCGGTTGAAGCACGCTGACGTTCCAGTCAAAGTAGGACTTCTTGTTGATGACCAGCGGCGGGCCGAAGTCCGGCGCCGAGCCGGTCGCAGCCGTGATCAGGTCAATCACGCTCTGCGGAAACGCGCTTGCAAAGTCGAGGGTCGTCTCGCGCTGGTTGAGCGTGAAGTTGCCGCCGGCCACGAGCTTGGGGCCGATCAGCGAGAGCGCCTGCGTCTTGAGCGTGTCGTTCTGGAGGCGCACCTCGTCCAGCAGCTTGACTTCACGGGAATTGTGCGCGGCAGACGTCCACGCGTCGTCGAGGGTGACGGGGGCGGCGGAGGACGTGGGGACGGCGAGGAGGGCGACGAGGAGCGAGAGCAGGAGGCCTCCGAAGGCGGCGGAGAGCTAACCACGGGCGGCGCGGTCGGCGCGGGTCCGGCACGATGATCGCGGCGTGCGGGAGGGGACGGCTGGCTTCGCACGCGTGGTAAGCTTGGGAGCATGTGGCTTCTCGCCTTCGTGACGTCCGCGCACGCCTAGAAGCTGGAGGGCTGGGCGTGGCCGCAGACGTCGCTACCGCTGGAGGTGCACTGGACCGGGCAGATCGACGGGTGGGACGACGAGGTGCTGAAGGCGGAGATCGATGACGCGGCCGCTGACTGGACGTACAACGCGCCTTGCAACTTCAGCATGTCAGCTGCCGAGGCCCCCGACGCGGACGCCTGGTACAAGGCGGGCGGGGTGGCCGTGCTGTTCGGGCAGGACCCGGAGGGGCTGCTGGAAGGCGGGATGGAGGTGACGAAGACCTCGGGCGGACCTCCGGATTTTGAGGCGAACGGGCAGACCTGGCAGACGGCGTCCCCGGCTGAAATCGTCTTCGCGAACTCGGGCGCCTGGGGCAAGGACGCCGACATCGAGTCGGGCGTCTGCGATCATACGACCTCGCTGCAGGCGATTCTGACCCACGACCTCGGCCACGTCCTCGGCCTCGCCCACTCCTGCGACGAAAACGAGTCCTGCCCGGACCCGACGTTGCAGGACGCCACGATGTTCTGGACGACCGGGGAATGCGACGCCCACCAGAGCGTCCCCGACCTCGACGACGCGGATGGCATGTCCGCGATCTACCAGGATATGCAGACGGTCAACATCAAAGCGGGATGCACAGCCGATGCCGCGAACGGCCTCGTCGCCGACTGTTCGGTGCACGCGACCTGGGGCAGACCAACCTCGGGCACGGCAACCTGGAATTTCGGCGACGGGACGACGGGATCGGGCGCGAGCGTGACCCACGCCTACGCCTCGGCCGGGCCGTGGCGCGTGTCCGTCTGCGTGCCCACGGGCGAATGCATCACGGCCACAACGTCGTGTTTGGACCTCGACTTCTTCGCCCTCGGCGATGGATCGACGGACAGCGCTGTCGCTGCGACGCCGTCGACCTGCTCCGGCTGCGCGACCTCGCCCCCGTCACCCGTCGCCGCTGCCCTCCTCCTCGCCGCGCTCGGGCTTCGCCGCAAACCTCGCTGAGCCCCTTGCCGACGTCGTCGCCGCGTGCATCTTCCGCGCGCCTCGACACCCCGAACCCGGATTTCCCATGTCGCTCTACCGCCAGACCCTCGTCCAGCAACGCAAGATGCTCCAGAACCTCGACCTCTGGCTCGACAAGGCCGTCGCCCACTGCGTGCGCTTCGACCGGGACGGCCGCAAGTTCGACGCGAACTCGCTCCTCACCGCCCGCCTCGCCGCCGATCAGTTCCCGCTCACCCGGCAGATCCAGATCGCCTGCGACAACGCCAAGATGACCGCCGCCCGCCTCACCGGCAAGACCGCGCCCGCGCACCCGGACACCGAGACCACCCTCGGCGAGCTGAAGACGCGCATCGCCGCCGTCGTCGAGCACCTCGGCACCTACACCGAGGCCGACTACAACGGCGCCGCCGACCGCCTCCTGGAACTCCCCGTCGCCCCCGGCATGGCTATTCGCGGGGACGACTACGCTACCGAGATGGCGCTCCCGAACTTCTACTTCCACGCGTCGACCGCGTACAACATCCTGCGCCACAACGGGGTTGAGCTTGGCAAGAAGGACTTCCTCGGGCCAATGGCGTTTTCGCCGAAGGGGTAGGTTGGGAGCCGCGCGTTACGCAAAGGCATGGCGCGCGAAACCGAGCCTGAGTCCTGGACGAGTTGGGGTATCCACCCGGCGTTTACATTCGTCGCCTTGTTTGGTGCCGCCGCGTGGCTCTTCTTCGAAAGCGCCGTCGACGAGCCGTTCTGCTTCTTCCACTCGCAGGACGTGTTGACGCAGGTGGTGCAACCCACCGCGGTGGGCACGGCCTTCGCCTTCTGGCTTCTCGACGTGGTGCCGCGGGCTTTTCAGGGGCGTTGTTCCCGGCGCTGGCTTTACCTGGTGCCGATCGCCAGCGTGGCGATGCTCAGCCTCTGGGGAACCGTCGGCGACTACATGGACGAGGTTGGAAACTGCGGCCTTCCGACGCCGCAGCTCGCCGCTCCGAACTGAGGCGGCCGTTTCATCGCACGGCGCGTATCGCCACATCGGGATTTCCCGATGTGTTCAGTGCAGGGAGTTGATGGAGTGGATTCCCTGCACCCCCTGGGCAGGCGGCGGCCGGCATCCGGTTAGACCCCGCCGCGTTCGTCTGACCCCCGCGTACCGCCCGATAGACCGTCCCCTGGAGCATCCTCATGGCCCTCTCCGTCCACTCCCGCGACCTCGTCATCCTCTCCGCCTGCCGCACCGCCTTCGGGACGCAGGGCGGCGCACTCAAGGACTACAACGCCCAGGATCTCGCGGTCCCGACCGCTGTGGAGGCGCTCAAGCGCGCAGGCGTGGCCGCCGACGAGCTCGACCATGTCATCTACGGAAACGTGCTGCAAACCTCCAATGACGCGATCTACGGCGCGCGCCACGTCGCGCTGAAGGCGGGCGTGCCCGTCCACGTTCCTGCGCTCACGGTGCAACGCCTCTGTGGATCGGGCTTCCAGGCCATCATCTCGGCAGCCGAGCAGATCCTCACCGGGCAGGCGAGCGTGGTGCTCTGCGGCGGCACCGAGAACATGAGCATGGCCCCGCACGTGATCCACGGGATGCGTGATGGCGCGGCGAAATTCGGCCGTCCGCCCATGCTCAAGGACCTGCTCTGGGAGTGCCTGACGGACACCTTTACCGGCCTTGCGATGGCGCAGACCGCCGAGACGCTCGGCGAGCAGTTCAGCCTCACGCGCGAGGCCGTCGACGAGGTCGCGATGGCCAGCCAGGAGCGCTGGTTCGCGGCGAACGAGGCCGGACGTTTCAAGGACGAGATCATCGATTTTGTCATCAAGTCCAAGAAGGGCGACACGGTCTTCAACAAGGACGAGCACCCGCGCCGCTCGGACCTGGCGACGCTCGCGAAGCTCCCCGCGTACTTCAAGAAGGACGGACTCGTGACGGCCGGAAACGCGTCGGGTATCTGCGACGGCGCGGCGAGCCTCGTCGTCGCGGACGGGAAGTGGGCTGAAAAGCGTGGGTTGACGCCGATCGCGCGCATCGTGAGCTGGGGTGTGGCGGGCTGCGACCCGAAGATCATGGGCATCGGGCCGGTGCCGGCGTCCAAGCGGGCGCTGGAGATGGCGGGGCTGTCCGTCGCAGACCTCGCGCTGGCCGAGGTGAACGAGGCGTTCGCGCCGCAATACCTCGCGTGCGAGAAGGCGCTGGGGCTCGACCGGTCCATCACCAACGTCAACGGCGGCGCGATCTCGCTCGGGCACCCGCTTGGGGCCTCGGGCGCGCGCATCACGGGCACGCTCATCCACGAATTGCGGCGTCGCAAGGCGCGCTATGGGCTCGGGAGCGCGTGCATCGGCGGCGGGCAGGGCATCGCGGTGATCGTCGAGGCATTCTGAGTGCTGGCCGCCGCGAACCTCTCGTTTCGGCCGCTTCGACTCGACGATCTGCCGATGATCCGGGCGTGGATGAACGTTCCGCACGCGGTCCGGTGGTGGGGCCGTGAGGACGTGTCCGAGTACGAGGACTACATCGCCGGGCGAACGCCGATCTTTCCGTACGTCGTCTCGTACGGGTCGACGCCCATCGGGCTCGTGGAGTGGGTCCGCTTCGGCGACCACCCCGACTTCATGCGCACCTACGGGGTGACCGACCCGTTCGCGACCAACATGGACGTCCTCATCGGCGATCCGGCGTTCGTGCATCGTGGGCTCGGCGGGCCGATGATCCGCCGCTTCCTCACAGAGATCGTGTTCGCGGACCCGCGCATCAGCACCTGCCTCATCGACCCCGAGCCAGAGAACCGCATCGCCATCCGCGCCTACGAAAAGGTGGGCTTTCGCTGGGTGCGCGACCTCGCTGACGATGGCGAGGGGCACCCCGTCTACCTGATGGAGCTCACGCGCGCGGAGCTGCTCGGCGGATGACGGTCAGTACATCCAGTCGTTCGCATCGCCGCAGTTGTAGAAGGTGAGGGTGTCCGCGTCGATCTCGTTGGTGTAGGTGACGGTCGCGTAGTGGTCGGAGTAGGCGTCGATGGTCACGTCGCCGCTCACATAGCCGTAGTTGGAGCCCTGTTCCCAGTAGCCGGTGTAGATGCAGGGGGCGTCGCCGCAAGTCGGATAGTCAGCGATCCAGGCTGGGTTTCCGGAGTCGTCGCTGGCGGGGAGGACGTAGTAGACCACGCCGTCCTGGTAGGTCGTCATCGCGTCGTGGCACGTCACGGATACGGTGAAGAGCTCGACGAGGCCAAACAGGGTGCCGTAGTAGTTGTCGTAGGCGAAGACGCCGTCGACCAGGTCGAAGCTCGGGAAGTTGGATGCGGCGGTGTCGTTGGAGTCGCCGCCGGAACCACCGGTGTCGGCCGTGCGGCGCGGATCCGCGTGGTTGGAGTCCGCGGAGGCGGGGAGGCCGGCTCCGGTGAAGTCCGGCATTGTCCAGGCGGTGTCGACAGCTTTTGGCGTGCATCCCATCGCAACCACGAGAATCAGCCAAGACCCTCGACGCGTCAATAGCCCGATCTGCATCACGCGGATCTGGCTATTGAGGGACCAAGGGCTCATGGGGTGGTCCCGCAGTCGAGGACGATGCCCTCTGCGGCGAGCCAGGTCTGCGCGTCGTGGCAGTCTGTGTTGGCGGGGGTGAGGGCAGGCACCGACCCTACCGAGCCGGGGTCCAATGCAAGGAAGTAGTCTGGCGACAGGAGCACCGCGCCGCACAACGTTCGAAGCGCCGGCTCGATGTCGCCAGCGTCCGCGATGGGCGTGTCCATGCCAACGCCGAGGAGGGCCTCGATGAGCGCCTGCTCGTCGCCGGTCACGCTACCCTGGGCGATCAACCGGTCCTTCAGCGCCAGGACGACGTCGCCGACGGTCGCGCCTTGCGCTGCCGCGTTGGTGAGCAGCACGTCGACGGTGTCTGGTGTGATGGCCGCCAGGCCGCCACCGCACCCGCCGCACTCCTCGGTCGCCATCTGCACACACGAGTCGTCCCACTGGACATCGCAACAGTAGCTGTCGAGCGCGCACACACACGCCTGGGCGTTGCAGCTCGCGCAGCCCGCGTAGCCTGGGGTCGCTGTGCAGCCGTCCTTCGCGCCGCCGGTAGCGGGGATGGTGCAGGCCCCGTAGACGGACTCAAACGCGAGGGCACCCTGGAAGTCCGTCCCGTTGAATCCAGGTTGCGACTCCCGAAGGAACGCGCCGAGCGCGCCGTCGAGCGTGAACATCGGGTCGCTCGCCGCGGGGAAGTTGGAGGGCTGAGGCCACCCCATCGAATCGTGAACGGAGCGGATCAACACCCGCGCCGTGTGCCGGTGGACGACGTCGCCGGGACCATTTCCCTGTTCGATCGTGACGTCTTCGGACTTGGACCACGGATTGACGACCTCGTCCATGCCGTACGCATTCGCGGCGCACGTCGCTGGGGCGCCGGCGTTGAAGTAGTCGTCTGTCGCAACGTCCACGAGCAGCGTCCGGAGCGAGTACCGCGACTCGGCAAAGTCCTTCGTGAACGCCTCCAATCGGTCGCGCTGGGCCATGTTCCGCGGGAAGTAGTTCGCGATCGTCAGCCGGGCGCCCATCGCCTCCTGCCACACCTGATCGGTGATGGACGCCGCCACCAACCACGCGAATCCGTCGGCGCCGTCGACCGTCCCATCGTCGGCGACCGCCAGTCCCTGGCTTTGCAAGTCATCCACGCCGGCCGCAAGGTAAGCCTCGACCTGCCAGACGCTCCCGGCCTGCCCAAATGCCTCGATGAAGTAGCTGTCATGGCCCAGATAGTCGCTCGTGAGCGCGTCCTGTGGGGCGAACCGGCCACACGCCGCGTCGATGCCCCAGGGTGCGGAGACGGCTTGATCGGAGCTGACCAGGTCGACGTACCGGAACACGCCCCAGGCGGTCTCCTCGTCCTCGCCATAGCTTGATCCGAACAGCGCTTTTTCGAAGAGCCCCGGCATCGGCCAGGACCGATCGAGCGCGGGGTCCGGGTCGTCCGTGACGGAGAACTCGGAGTTGTGACACTCCATGCACGTCATGTTGCGGTTCAGGTAGGTGTGGCTGAACGTGTCGCCAAACGCGGTCCGCCGTGTGTCCTCCATCTCCTTCGGGCCGACGTTCGCACCCTGCAATGGGCGGTTCATCCGGGCGAACAGGTTGACGCGATATGCTGCGGAGAGGTCGTCTGCCTGGAGGGACGAGCGGACGATGTCCGCCATGTTGAACGGCTCGGGCCAGGAGGCGCCGGTCGCAGGAGTCGCGGCGATGAACGTGGCGAGTTCGCCGGTGTCGCCGGTGAGCATCGGCGTCGCGAAGCAGGAGGAGTACGCCGCATCCCCGGTGCGTGCGACATACAGCGCATCGTCGACGAAGTCCTCCCATCGATCGATGTACTCGGGCGCGTGTGTCAGCGCGCGGACGACGACGTCGCGGCCTTGCGAAGCGGCGACCTGCGCCCAGAGTTGGACCTCGGCGGCGCCGTGGGGCTTGCGGCCGAGCACCAATGGAAACACCCGCTGCACCCAGGCCTCGTCGCCGGCGTCGCAGGTAGCGGCGCCAAGATCGGGCGCGGGAGCAACCTTTTTGTCACACGACCCGACGAAGGCGAGCGCCAGGCCGAGTGTCACAGCACGCACGCACGTGGTCACGTCTTCCGTCCCAGGACAATCTCGTTCAACCAGGCAAGGCCGTCCTTTTCGCTCGAGAAACCCCGAAGATCGCCGATGGCGAACGCCTCCTGGTTGAACGGGTAGATGCCCATGGCGGCCAGGAGCGCGGCGCGCTGCTCGACGGGCGTGATGTACAGGTCTGTCCAGCCATCCGGCCCGATCGCGCCAACGATCCCGGCCTGCTCGGTGCCGATGGGGCCGCCGATCAGCACGGTGACGTAGCCGTAGGGGTGATGGTTGGTGCCGTCGTGCGAGCCGGCCTGCACGAACGGGGTACGGCCGAACTCCGTGTTCAGGACGATCATCGTCTTGTCGAGGTCGATCTTCGCCGGGTCCGCCTCGCCGGGCTGGTTGACGATGGAAACCAACGCGTTGAGCATCGACATCAGGTTTCGCGACGTGTCTGTCAGGTGCGAGGTGTGTGTGTCGTACCCGCCTCCGCCGCTCGCGGGGATGAGGCCGCCATCGACCATGGTGATGTGCCGCGCGGGCGTGATCGGGTCCGTCAGCAGGTGCGCGGCGATGGTGAGGCCCATGGCGGTCGTGTCGGTGGAGGCCTGATCCCCGCATTGTTCGCCGGATTGCGCCGCGAGCACGTCCGCCGGGAGCAGGGCCTCAAGCTGGTCCGCGTTCTGGAGGACGCGGGTGGCAAACGCGTGGTCATCCAGCCCGCGGGAGCGTACCTGCCCAGCGGGCGTCCCGACCGCGATATTGGCGTCTGTCGCCGAATACCGCTGCTTCTGCCGGTCAACATAATAGGCGACCAGCGCGTCGTACTGGGTGCGCCTGTCGCCCAGCACCGACCGGCTTAGCTCGGTAGGCAGGTCGCTCTCGGCAGACACACGGAGGTCGAGCGGGCGGGCCGAGCCCGGGTGCAGGCCGACGGCGCTAGCAGCACGCAGGTTGTCCGTTGAGATCTCCGTGTCGGGGTATAGGACGAAGCTGTACGGGACCACCCGACCCGTCGTGTCGCGGTCCTGCGCGTAGTGTTGGACGTGGGCTCCCACGCCCGCCATGCGTGAGGACCCCAGGCGCTGGCCCGACAGCGCCATCGGTATCGCCGCCTCGTGCGGCAGGAGATCGTGGCGTTGCACGAGGATTCGCATGCGGCCGAGGATGTCGAGGCGATCTTTGAGCGGCTGGAGGATCGGCCCCAGCTTGACACTCATGCCCAGCGCGTCTGTCGCGAACGGCGTCAGGGTCGAATCCGCGATGTGGCAGCCGGTGAAGGTCCGGTCATGCTGGCCCTGGAACAGGTACCATTGCTCCTTCGGAAACTCGGGATCCGTGAGGGTCCCGTACTCCTCGACGACGTAGAAGCTCTCGAACGGACCGAGCCCGCCATAGAGGAACACCTCCAGGATGCTCTGCGCGGCGACGCCCTCGGGCAACAACAGGCCGGCGGCTGTGGCATCCGGCGCAGCGCCCCAATGCGAGGCAAGCGCCTGTTTTCCCGGAAGCAACGCACCGATTCCGACGGCGGCGCCACCCTTCAGGACGTCGCGGCGGCGGATGGAGCTGCGGGAGCGGTCGGGGCGGGACATCGGAGGGCGCCAGTATGCGGGCGCCAACGCCCATCGTCCACCGTGGAGGTGTCAAGGAGTTGCGGGGCGGATCCCGGCGGCTACTGGGGTTAGTCGGCGGAGATGAGCACCCCCCGCGTCCGCGCCTTCTCCGGCGTTCAGCCCACTGGTAGGTTACACCTTGGTAATTACCTTGGCGCCATCAAGCCATGGGTACGCGAGCAGAACAAGCGGGAAAACATCTTCTGCGTCGTCGACCTGCACGCCCTCACGATCCCCGAGGTCATCCAGGCCGACCGGCTGCGGGAGAATTGCGCCAGCGTCGTCGCCGCGTTCCTGGCCAGCGGGATCGACCCGGCCGTCTCCAGCATCTTCATCCAGTCCCACGTCCGCCAGCACGCCGAGCTGTGTTGGGTGCTCAACTGTGTCACGCCGCTCGGTTGGCTCGATCGGATGACCCAATTCAAGTCCAAGTCCGAGGGCCGGGAGACGGTCGGGACCGGCCTGCTCGACTACCCGGTGCTACAGGCGGCGGACATCCTGCTTTATGACGCGGACATCGTGCCGGTTGGTGAGGACCAGAAGCAGCACATCGAGCTGGCGCGCGACATCGCGGTCCGCTTCAATCACCTCTTCGGCGACACACTGAAGGTCCCGGGCCTGTCCGTCCCACCGACCGGGGCCAGGGT
Organism: uncultured Pseudomonadota bacterium; assembly: GCA_903844155.1. Classification (GTDB taxonomy): domain Bacteria; phylum Myxococcota_A; class UBA796; order UBA796; family SXON01; genus CAIUMM01. The sequence goes on from CAIMSU010000343.1 coordinate 13,381, forward strand.
GATGGGGCTGGACGACCCGACTGCGAAGATGTCCAAATCCATCGCGGAACAACGGCCGAATCACGCCATCATGCTCGACCAGGACCTCGGCAAGGTCCGCAAGGTGATCATGAAGGCGGTGACGGATGGCGGCTGCGAATACCGGCCCGGCGAGGCGAGCGCGGGTGTGGTGAACCTGATGGGGATACTCTCCGCGGTCACCGGTGAGGCTGTGGGCGAGATCGCTGCCCGGTTCGACGGTCGCGGCTACGGCTACCTGAAGGCAGAGGTGGCCGACGCGGTCATCGCCGAGTTGACGCCTGTGCAAGGCGAGTATCTTCGCCTCGTCGACGACCGTCCGTTCCTGGACGGCATCCTGCGGGGTTCCACCGACAAAGCGCGGGGGATCGCGGAGCAGACGATGTCACGAGTGCGGGCGGCGGTCGGGATCGGGTGACGGGCTCAGACGGCGACGCTCGACTCCAACTCGGTCGGCCGAAGGTGGGGAAAAGGCACGGCGCGTCTGCTGTTCCGGGCGTCGATGTGCTCGCTGATCGCGCGTAGCTCGTCCTGGAAGGCCTGCATCACCGCTCGCCCGTTCTCGTCCAGGGCCACGCTTGGCCAGTCCGCCGTGAGTCCCCAGCTTCGGTAGGTTGTTCCAAACTTTGCGGCGAGGTTCGCCTCTGTCTGCTCGCGAAAGGGCACGACATCGTCGACACGCTCGCCGGGTCCCACTCGATGGGGGAGAAAGTACGGGTGGGTGAGGAATTCCAGCGAGATGCCGCCAACCAGCTTGTGATGCACGGTCACAGCGAAGATGCGCGCAGTCAGGGCGCGGGCGAGATCGGTCAGACTGTCGGCGCGAAGGCCCGGCGACGAGCGGCAAAAAGTCGCGACAAAGCGCTGGATGTGAGAGTCAGCGCTGAGGTCGGCGTCTGTCGGGTAGTACACACACAGGTACTCGCGCACGTAGACGTGGAGGGCGTTCCAGATCAACAGCGCATCGGCACCGTAGGGGTAGTCCCCGGACGCGCACAGGTCGGTCAGGCCACGGCGCTCGAGATCCATTGGCAAGTCAAAGCGCGTTGGGTCGTACTGGGCGATGGCGCGGGCGATGAGCTGCTGCACGCTGGGCCAGGGGAAGGAGTACACTGCCTGCACGTTTCCGTGCGGTCCGAGGAGGGTTTTTCCGGCCCGGTCATTCACTCGGAGCGTACCGGCGATGTGTGGGGTGAGGAGCCGGCGGACAGCGTGATCGTTGGGGAGCTCACTCACGGCTGCGGTCGCCAGCGCCCCGGCGTTGAGGAAGTGTGTGTAGACGAGGTGGGGGCCGACGACGAGCCACGTCTGCATGCCTGCTGCGGCGATGAGCTTGGCGATCTGCCAGGCCTCACCGTCTGCCGGGGTGCGAACGGTCCCGTCCTCAAGCTCGATCCGGACGAGCTGGGGCGTGCGAGCGCCCGTCGCATCGGCGCGAAAGGCGAGCACAACCACGACGCCGAGCGGGACCGTCCCGGGGTGGCGTTCGAGGCCCGCCAGGATGCGGCAGTCCACGACGAATTCGTCCCCCCGGTGTTCGAGGAGCGGCGCCATGGGCCCCTGCACGAGCGCGCGCGCGAACGCCGCGTCGGTGGCGTAGTCGGGCCAGGGCGTGAACGTCTGGCCGCGCCCGACGGCTCCGAGCACCTCGGCCAGCTCATGGTCGGCGGCTGCTCGGGAACCCCAGCGCGTCCAACGTTCGTCGTTGGGGAGGAGGCGCTGGAGACCCTTCACCACGCTCACGCCGGCGTTCTCGCGGAACGGGTGCGCATCCCAGCTCGGGAGGCCCGTCGCCACGACGAGATCGGTCGCGCGCAAGCCCCAGATCTCCGCCATCGGGGCGGTCTTGACGGCGTGCTGATCGCCGACGGGGGGCAGCCGCTCAAACGCCCTGGACGCTCCGGCCTTGCCGGCGATCATCAGCTTCGCGTACAGGCGGGTGCGTAGGCTCATCGGGCCCGGACGTATCCGGTCTGGTCGGTTCGGACGTACACTCCCGGCATGCTCCTCGCCCTGCTGGTCTCTCCCCTTGCGCACGCGGCCTACGTCACGGCCATCGGCGAGGACGTTTCCATCGGCCTGTCGGGCAACTTCGCGCGGGTCGCCGTCAGCGGTGATTCGACAGCGCCCTACACGCTGTTCTGGGCCGCTGGTGGCGACTACAACCGGATTCCGCTCGCCGCGGACTTCAGCTACGACAGCCAGCAGCGGGTCGCCATGACCGGCCACACCGACCTCGTCGACGACGCCATCCGGCAATGCCCCGATGGGACCTGGCTCATGGCGGGGTCCGCGAACCTCTCGACGCCCAACGACACGGCATACACGTTCACCTTCGACGCCGACTTCAACAAGCTCTCGGACGTGAACCTGGACGTCCAGAACCCGGCGCTCGCCCACAACGACATGCCCTTGTGGTGCGGCGACGCGCGGCTGGTCGGGTTCACTGGCACCGACATGAGCCAGTGGATCATCGAGCTCAACGCCGACGGGTCGGAGCTGGCGCGCCACCAGAGCACCAACGCCGCGCAGTTGGAGGGCGGACAGTTCTACCGGGCGGAGGCGGAGGACGACACGCTCTACACGGTCGGCGGCCAATTCCAGAACGGCGCGGAGATCTCCCGCTACGACGCCAGCTACACCATCATCGACACGCAGCACCCGCCGATCTCTCCCGCTGGTGAGTACTCCTACTGGCCCCAGGGCCTGCTGCGCGTGGGCGACTACTTCGTGATCGTCCACATGGGCCGAAGTGCGACGGACGCGTGGGATCAGGACACGGGCAACGTCTACGTGACGATCGTATCGATGACGGACTGGACCGTGGTGGAGCAGGACAACCTGACGAACTACGCGCCGGGGGCTGGCGCCATGCGCCCCTGGGCCGCCCGTGACGGGAATGACCTGCTGGTGACGTTTGACGTGGATCTCCATCCGCATGTCATGAGGGTCTCTCTCGACACGGGCGCGCTGGGGGAGACGTCCTCCACGGACTCCGGCAGCGACGGTGCGAACGGGGCTTCCGCCGGTGTGTGCGGGTGTGCTGCAACGGGCGGGTCGGCGGGTGTCGGGGCCCTCACCAGGGCGGTCGAAATCTTCCTCCTCGTCGCGTTTTGTAGACGTACAAGCTAGGCACTCGCCCAAAGCGCGCCTCCAAGATAGACGCCGCGGATGCGCACCGTTTTGTTCGTCGCCCCCTTCCTCATGGAGGCAACGCTCAAGTTTGTCCAGGCCGCGGCGACGGTCCCGAACGCCAGGATCATCGTCTTGACGGCGGATCACGCCGACAAGGTACCGGCACCCTGCGTTCACTACCACGTGGCCGATCCCACAAGCGCCGGCCAGCTCATCGCGGCCGGGCGGGCGATCGCCAAGGAATCGGGCCCGATCCACCGGGTGATCGGCATCCTTGAGAACGTTCAGGAGCAGATCGCGATGGTGCGCGAGGCCCTCGGCGTGAGCGGGCCGGACGTTGCGACGGCGGAGCGCTTTCGTGACAAGTCGATCATGAAGGACGCGCTGCGGGCGGCGGGGTTGCCATGCGCGCGCCACAAGCTGCTCTTCACGCAGGCTGACGCGCACGCGTTTGTGCGCGAAGTCGGATTCCCCATCGTGTTGAAGCCGCCCGCTGGGGCTGGCTGCAAGGCGACCTACCGGTTGAGCGACGCCGCGGCATTGGCGGCCGCGCTCGCCGAGATCCGCCCCTCCCCCGACCGCGTCGTCCTCGCCGAGGAATTCGTTCAGGGCGACGAGCACTGCTACGACGCCATCACCATCGCCGGCAAGACCGTCTTCCAGAACATCGGCAGGTACTACCCCGGCCCTCTCGACGTGACCCGAAACGACTGGATCCAGTGGTGCGTCGTGCTCCCGCGCGACATCTCCGGGCCTGAGTACGACCCCGTCCGCAAGGTCGGGCCGGCCGTGATCAAGGCCCTCGGGCTGCGAACGGGGATGACCCACATGGAGTGGTTCCGACGCCCCGACGGTACGCCCGTGGTCAGTGAGATCGGGGCCCGGCCCCCGGGCGCGCAATTCGTCTCGGTCATGAGCTACGTCCACGACCGCAGCATGTATGTGGCCTGGGCCCAGGCCGTGATCGACGACAAGGTCGAGGGCCCGTTTGAGCGAAAGTACGCCGCGGGCGTGGCTTTCCTGCGCGGGCCGGGGAGCGGGCGCGTGTCGCGGGTCGAGAACCTCGACAAGGCGCAGGGGTTGATGGGAAAATTGGTCGTCGAAGCCCAGCTTCCGGTCGTCGGCAGGGAAAAGAGCACGGGCTACGAGGGCGACGGGTTCGTCATCGTTCGCCACACGGACACCGCGGTGGTGGAGAGCGCCCTTGAAACGCTCATCCGGACCGTTCAGGTACACTACGAATAGTCCACCCCCGGCTGCGGAGCCCACCCCATGCACGTCATCTTCATGGCCCCCAATTTCCCGGCCAACCAGCGGCAGTTTGTCCGCGCCTTGCATGCCGTAGGGGCCAAGGTGACCGGGATTGGCGACTCGCCCGTCGAGTACCTCGACAGTGAGTTGAAGAGCTGGCTCTCGGGCTACGAGCACATCCCGTCGCTCGCGGACGAGGGGGCGCTGCTCAACGCCGTCCACCGCATCCAACGGCGCGGCTGGGTCGACCGGCTGGAATGCACGGTTGAAGCCATCATGTTGACGACGGCGCGCGTGCGTGAGCAGGCCCACATCCCGGGCCTCTCCGTCGACCAGGTGCTCGTCTGCCGCGACAAGTACGTGATGAAGCAGTACCTGCGCGAGCGCGGGATCCCATGCGCGAAGACGGAGGCGATCAACACCATCGAGGAAGGCAAGACCTACGCCAATTCCATCGGCTATCCGGTCATCGTCAAGCCGCGGGACGGGGCCGGGGCGCACGGCACCTCGCGGTGCGACAACGACGATCAGCTCGTCCGCGCCTTGCAGGAGATGGGGATCGGGCATCCACGGGTGTTCGTGAGCATCGAGGAATTCGTGAGTGGACACGAAGGGTTCTACGACACGCTCACCTGCAACGGGGAGGTGGTCTTCGAGTCGATCAGCCACTACTACCCGAACGTGCTGGAGGCGATGCGCGACCGGTCGCTGGCGCCCTACATCATCGTGACCAACCGCATCGACAGCGACGGGTACGCAGAGCTCAAGAGCTTTGGCCGGCGCGTCGTGAAGGAGCTCGGCCTGCAGACCTCGCCGACGCACATGGAGTGGTTCTTTGGTCCGAAGGGGCTGTACTTCTCGGAGATCGGCGCGCGGCCGCCGGGCGTGCGATTCTGGGATCTGTACTGCTGGGCCAACGACATGGACCTCTACAAGGACTGGGCGCAGGCGCTCGTGTACGGGCACGCGCAACCCCAACCCAGTCGGCGCTATTCGGCAGGTTTGATCTCGATCCGTGCGAACCGGGAGGGCCGGGTCACCGGGTACTCCGGGCTCGAGAAGGTCCAGGAAGCCTGTGGGCGCTGGCTGGGCGAGGTCCACCTGCCCGCGATCGGCGCGCGCGTGCCGGACGTCGGGGCTGGGTACATGGGCCACGGCTGGCTCCACGTCCGGCACCCGGACTACGACGAGTGCCGGAAGATCCTGGACTACATCGGGCAGACGCTGAAGATCTGGGCGGACTGAACGGGCGATCCTTCCGGTCGCCCAATTTATTTACGGGAGGGGCTTGACGGTGACGGACGTCCGTCAGTGACGGACGTCTGACAGCCCAGCTCCGACCCCATCCGCGATATTCGGCGTTGGCGTGTGCCGAAGCGACGGCACGGGGCTTGCTGCTGGGCGCCGCATGCTCCACGAACGCTACCTCCGCGACGGTCCGGCCTGCCTCGGCGACAGTGACCTGCTGGCCCTCGCCCTCGGCGGCGGCCGATTTGAGGCGGCGCGTGTCGCCGCCGATGTCCTTGACGCATGGCCGGACCTTCACGATCTCGCCAGGGCCTCGCCCAACGCCCTGGTCAGATTCCCAGGTGTGGGCCCGGCTGGTGCGCTTCGGGTTCATGCGGCCCTCCACCTCGGCCTCCGCGCCCGCGAGCGTGCGCCGGGGCCGCCGTCCATTCGGAGCTGCGAGGATGCTGCTGGCTGGCTCGCACCCCCCTTGAGGGGCCTGCGCCACGAGGAGCTGCACGCGCTCTACCTCGACCGCCGACTTCGACCGCTCTGCCGCCGCCGCCTGACCGTCGGCAACGACGGCACGACCATCGTCGACGCTCGGCAGATCCTGCGCCCGGCGATCGAGGTGGGTGCCACGGCCTTCGTCCTCGCGCACAACCACCCCTCAGGCGACCCGGAGCCCAGCCGCGACGATCTTGGTGCCACGCGAGCCGTCAGCGCCGCGGCGGACGTTGTCGGCGTCGTCCTGCTCGACCACCTGGTGGTGGGAGGTGGCCGCTGGGTCTCGATGGCGCAGCGGGGGTTGCTGGAGGTTCGCCCTTCCAGTCCGGTCACCGTCTGGTACACGCACACCGCGCCGGGCCTCCCGGCATGACGGCGCCTCAGATCGCGTTTTCGGTGCGGATCCTCATCAATTCACGCGCGACGGTCTCGGCGGTGTGGCTGAGCTGGGCCTCGCTGTGAAGGCTCGAGAGGAAGAAGCGGAGCCGCGAGGCGTTGTCCGCCACCGCCGGGTAGAGGATGGGTTGGACGTTGATCCCGGCTTTCTTCAAGGCGTCCGAGAGCAGCAGCGCGTGGAACGAGTTCCCGACGATGACGGGGATGACCGCGCTCTCGCCCGCTGCCGGACCGTTGTCCAGGCCTTGCTTCTGGCACTCGGCGTAGAAGTACGCGGCGTTGTCCTGCAGCTTCTTCACGGTCTCCGGCTCGCGCTCCATCAGCTCCAACGCCGCGATCGCCGCAGCGGTGTTCGCAGGCGTCAGGCCGGCCGAGAAGATGAACCCAGGTGCTGTGTACTTCAGCAGCGTGATGAGCACCTGCGTCCCGGCGATGTAGCCGCCGCACGAGGAGAGCGTCTTGGACAGCGTGCCCATCCAGATGTCGACGTCGGGCCCGGGCACGTCAAAGTGTTCGCGCACGCCCTTTCCGGTCTTCCCGACGACGCCGAACGAGTGCGCCTCGTCCACCATCAGGAAGCACTGGTGTTGCTTCTTCAGGGCGATGAACGCGGGCAGATCGCAGATGTCCCCGTCCATCGAGTACACGCCTTCGACGATGATGCAGACCTTCTCGTAGTGCGCCCGAAGCTGCGTCAGGATGCGCCCGAGCGCGGCGCTGTCGCCGTGCGGGAATGGTCGACGGGTGGCCCCGGAGAGCCGCATGCCCTGGAAGACGGAGTCGTGGATCAGCTCGTCGTGGAGGAGCAGGTCCTTCGGCCCGAAAAGGTGGCCGATGGTGGTGACGTTGGTGGCGTGCCCCGCTGTGAAGACGAGGGCGGCTTCGACCTCCAACGCGCGGGCGATGTGGCCCTCAAGCTCCGCGTGGATGGGCCGTTCGCCGCTTGCGACGCGGGATGCGCTGACGCTCGTGCCGTACTTGTGCACCGCGTTGATGACTCGTCTTTCGACGTAGGGGTGACCCGAAAAGCCGAGGTAGTTGTACCCGGAGAAGTGGATCAGCTCGCGACCGCCAATGGTGACGGTGTCGCGCGCGCAGCCGTCGAGGGTCTTGAAGTACGGGTTGTCGATGCCAAGCGCGAGGGCTGCGGAGAGGCGCTGATCGAGGTCGTCGTATTCGGGAAACTTCGCGAAGTTCCAGAACTTCTCGGCGATGGGGGCCGCCACAGGCTCGGCACCGGCCTCGGAGGCGACCTGCCGAAGCTCGGCTTCGACGCCCTCGCCGTACGCCACGACGGCGCCAGTATCGTCGACGAGCCAGACGTCGCCCGAGAAGCGATCCGCCTCGGAATCCCGGAAGATCCCGATGACCGAGAGGGTGCCGTCGGCCGAGACGACCTCCGCTCGCGGCTTTTCGGTCCAGCGCGCCACGCGTACAGGGAACCCGGCCCGGCCCTTCTTCTGGATCGCCCAGACCGCCGCGAGCTGGAAGGCGGAGTCGACCGCGAGCGGCGAGAGGTGCCAGGCGTCCACCTTCAGGCCCCATGCCTCGGGCGACCCGATCCGGACCCGCCCGCGGACGCCGTTTTCAGCGATCGCGTCGATTGCGACGATGCCCTGGAGCAGTGGGCCGTGAAAGGTATGATCCTTGTAGAACGTGGGGATGTCGAACCCCGAGGGGGCGTCCGGACCCAGCGCGGCGGGCGGGGACGGCGGGTTCCCGGCGGTGGTGAGGCGGGCCTGCCACGCGAGGCGATCGCCGGTGTGCGCGGTGAACGTCTCGCCCTCGACCCGAAGGCGGAGGGTGACGGGCTTCTCGACGGTGACGCCGTCGTAGAGGGTGAGGTCGGCCAGCGCGACGTCGTTGCCGAGCAGCGCGCGCCCGAGCGCGAGGGCTCGATCGGCGATCGCGGCCATTGGCACGGTGGGCCGGCCGTAGAGCGCATGGTCGCGAAGCCAGGGCATCTCCGGCGACAGGGCCTCCGACACCTCGATCACGCGCCGGACAGCGGGCAGATCGAGGCCGAGGACGACGTCGCCGTTCGCGTTCAGGTTGGCCAGGAACGCCTCAGCGCCGCGGTCCCGGTCGACGAACCAGACGCCCTGCTCGCGCATCTCGCGCTTCATCGCGGCGGGGATGGTCTCGACCATGTCGCTGCCGTCCCAGGGGCCCCAGATCTGGACGCCGCCCGGCACGCCAGATTCGCGGATGATGCCCGACATCGCGGCGTTGGCAGCGGCGTACTCAGTCTGGTAGGCATTGCCGAAGTAGCCGGCGTAGCTGCCGATCGCGGTGACGCGGAGCTTCGGGAGGTTCGCGGCCTCACGCTCGGCGCTCAGCGCACGAACCAGGTTTCGCAGCGCGTCCACCTTGATCCCCCAGGCCCGCTCCCGGACGGCGGGTGGGACCGTGCCGACGGGTCCGTCAGCGAGGGACCCGGCCGCATGAACGAGGCGTGTCACCCCGAGGTTCTTGACGGCGTCCAGCGTGGTGTCCGTCAGGAGGTCGACGCACAGGTAGCGCGCGCGTGCACCGAGCTCCGCCGGCGCGTCCCCGGGGTCTTTACGCGATCCGAGGAGGATGACCTCGTCAGCCCCTGCTGCAATCAGCGCGCGCGCGAGCACCCGACCAAGCCAACCAGTTCCACCGGTCAGCAGGACTCGTTCGCCCTTGAGGTCGACCGGCCCGTGAACCGCTGCGGGTTGCAGAGCTGCCACGTGCCGGAACCCGTCCCCGCCACCCAACACGAACGGATCTCGCTCGGCGGCAGCTGCCTCCCGGTTCGCGTCTTCCATCGTCCCGCAAACGACCTGCAACTTGTGCTGCGGCCACTCGCGAGCGAGCGCGCGAACGAAGCCGATGACGGCGTCTGTCTCGGTGGTCTCGATTGGGTCCGGCGGCGCAACGCGGACCACCACATCCCCTGGTTTGAGCCCCCGCAGCGTCGCCAACGTCGGCTGGTCCAACACTTTCGCCGGCTTCACCGCGAGCAAACCCGACAACGGCGCCAGTGTGGACCCCGTCGTCCACGCCCCCATCGCCCGCGACGGATCCGTCAGCGGCACGTCCTTCTCGGCAGTGGACTTCTCGACGTGCGTGACGAGGTCCAGCACGGTGGGGTTCTTCGCGAACAACGAGCGGGGAATGCCCGCAAAGCCCGGGAAGTCCTCGGCGAGCTTCTGGGCCAGCTCGTTCACCATCAGCGAGTCGAAGCCCAGATCGTCCAGCAGGCGCTGCTCGGACTTCAGGGCGTCCGCCGGGAACGCGGAGACCTTGGCCACCACGCGCAGGACCCGCGCGCGGACGTCATCCTCGGCGCTGTTCGATGCGGCGGCGGTGGGGTTGGCGTTCGTTGGGCCGGTCGGCAGGCCTGGCGCCGTCGTCGCGCTTCCCGCGAGTTGAACCGCTGCGCCAGCGCCCTGACCGGCGGCCGTCACGCCCCAGTATTCCTGAGTCAGCAACGGCACCGGCGGCAGGCTGGCAAGGCCCTCGCCGAACGTGCTCAGGTCGACGGCGTGGCCATGCGCAGCGCACAGCGCCAGGACGCGCATCAGGCCGAGGCCGTTGTCGCCGCCGTCGCCGGGAACGAGCGTCTGGCGCGCGGTGGCGAACGGGACGATGCTCTCGGCCGCGTTCTTCGTCGTCCCCTCCGCGGCGACCGAGACGATCGCCTCCCCATTCTCGAGCACGCCCCGAGCGAATGCGGTGAGCGTCGCGCCGCCGCAGAGCTGGATGTAGAGCCGCGCGCCAGCGTCCTTGCAGTGCCCGAGCCCCCGCACGTAGTCGACGGGGCTCACGGCATGGCGACGGAAGATCGCGCGAACATCTTCGGGGGTGGCCGCGGGCTTCTCGGCGATGCAGCTCGCCATCTGGATGGCCGGTTTGGAGAACGAGACGTCGGCGAGCCCCGCATCGACGTCGCCCTGCACGCTCTCGAGCATCGGCGAGTGGAAGGCGTGCGAGACGGGGATGCGCCGAGCCTTGAGGCGCGCTTCGGTGAGGCGTTGGATTGCCTGTTCGACGGCCACCGTGCCCCCGGAGATCACGTTCTGGCGCGGGTGATTGCGGTTGGCGATCACCACGCCGGCCTGCAGGTGCGGCTCGATCTCCTCCGGCGCGGCCATCACCGCGGCCATCGCACCGTGGTCCCCTGCCAGCGCGGTCATCGCGGCCCCGCGCCGGGCGACGAAGCGGATCGTGTCGACGGCACCGGCCCCGCCGGACAGCGCGGCAGCCGTGAATTCCCCCAGGGAGTGGCCGAGGACGACCGCCGGCTCGATGCCAAAGCCGCCGAGCACCCGGGCCACTGCAACGCCGATCGCGAACATCGCCGGCTGGGCGATCGCGGTGTCCGTCAACGCTTCTTCCGTCGCGTCGGGGCCGTAGAGGTAGTCCAGCAGCGGGCGGGGGGTGATGTCCCGCACGGCCTCTTGCATCTCCGACAGTGCTGCGGCGAACGTCGGGAACTCGAGCCAATCGCGCAGGAGTCCGACCTTCTGCATGCCCTGGCCGGGGCACAGGAAAGCGATGGGGCTCGCGCCACCGGCCCCTGCCACGGGGCCGATCACCGTGTCGCGGTCGATGGTTCCGCGGGTCTCAGGCGACCTGGCCAGGGCTGCGGCTGCGTTCTGGAATCGCCCGACCAGCTCCTCCACCGTCGAAGCGACCACGGCGCAGGTCACGCCCCGCCGGCGTCGCGCGAGGTTGAGCGTGTGGACGACCGCCGAGAACGGCGGACGATGCGGCTCGCCCAGGCTGCTCACCAGCTCGGAGAGGTAGCGGCCGAGCAGCTCGCCGGTCTCCGCGCTGAGGACCACGAGCTGCGGCATCGAGGCTGGGAAGGGCCTTGGGGCGGTCCCCGGGGCGTAGCCGAACAGGCGTGTCGCGCGGCCGGTCGGGCCCTCGCGAAGGACGATGTGCCCGTTGGTGCCGCCGAAACCGAAGCTGGAGACCGTGGCGTGCCGCGGCGTGCGGGAGTGCCAGGCGCGCTGGGCGGTGTCGAGCGCGAACATGCCATCGTCAAGCGCATGGTCGGGGTGCGGAGTTGTCCAGTTTGCGAGCGGTGGAATTTCGCGGTGGTGGATCGCGAGGGTCGCCTTGATCAAGCCCGCGATCCCGGCCGCGCTCATCGTGTGACCGATGTTCGCCTTGGCCGAGCCGAGGGCGACGGGCCCGACCCCCGAACCCTGGCGCGGCGCCAGCATCGCCCGCAGCGCCGTCAGCTCCGTCCGATCGCCGACGGACGTGCCGGTGCCGTGGGCCTCGACGTACCCGATGGCGTCCGCGGTGATGCCAGCATCCCGCCAGGCCTCGGTCATGACCTCCACCTGCCCGTCGGCGCGGGGGCTCATCGGGCCGTCGCCCCTGCCGTCGTTGTTGCAGCTCGAACCGGCGATCACCGCGTAGATGCGGTCGTTGTCCCGAACGGCATCGTCAAGGCGCTTCAGCATCACCATGCCGACGCCCTCGCCCTGCACAAAACCGTCGGAAGCGGCGTCGAACGGCCGGCAAACGCCCGATGCGCTGATCGCGCCGATGCGCGAGAATGCGATGAGGTTTTCCGGCGAGAGGTTCAGGTAGACGCCGCCGGCGACCGCGGAGTCGATCTGGCCGTCACGGAGCCACGTGCAGGCGTCGTGGAGCGCGCACATCGCGGAGGCGCAGGCGGCGTCGAGTGTGTAGGCGGGGCCGCCGAAGTCGAGCTCCTGGGCAACGCAAGCCGCGACCATGTTCGCGAGCAGTCCGGCCGCCGAGAAGGCGCGGGTGGGGACGACGCGGTTGACCGTCGCGGCGATCGCAGCGAGCGTCGCGGGGTCCTGCGATCCGCTGCCCAACGTGCCCGCCGCCATCAATCCCGCGACGGCGCGCGAGACCAGGAGCGTCCGGTACTCCGTTCCCGTCACCCCAACGAACGTGCCGACCCGTCGCCGATCGAGCGTTCGCAGCGGCGTGGTGCTGCCACCACCGTAGGTCCCCTTCGCGTCGAGCGCTGGCCCATACCCGGCGTCAACAACCGCGTTCCACGCCGCCTCCAGCGTGATTCGCTGCTGGGGGTCCATGACCTCCAACCGGCGCGGTGGGATCCCGAATTCCAGCGCGGCGAAGCTGCGCACATTGTCGATGAACGCGCCGTTGGGGGCGTAGTACCGGTCCGGGTTGCGGTGGCTGTCCGAATAGAACGCCGCGTGGTCCCACCGGTCCGCCGGCGGCTGACGGAAGGCGTGTCGCCCGTCCCGGATCAGCTGCCAGTAGCGGGCGAGGTTCGACGCGTCGGGAAATCGGCACGCCATGCCGATGATCGCGATGGGGCGATGGGAATTCATGCTGCTCGGCACCCGTCGGGGGGCCTAGCCCGCCATCGTTTTTTCGATCAACGTGATGAGGTCGCCGAAGGTGTTGATGCGCACCATCACCTCGTCGCTGAACTGCGTCTCCAGGTGCTCCTCGAGGTAGCCGACCATCTCCATCGTCGCGACGGAGTCCATACCGATCTCGCGGATCTCCTGCGTGGGGGTGACAGATGCCAGCTTCGACGCTTTGGAGGGGTCGACTTCGAGGATGGCCTTCTTGATGAGATCGAGAGCGTTCATGGGGTGCCTTTTTCGGTTTCTGGGCGGTTGGCGGGGGGCGTGACTATCATGAAACCTCGGGGTGCGGCTCGGGCTTCGTGCGGGTTCAGGTGGAAACGGCACCCTGCGCTTTCGGGGGCGCTGGGGGCGCCCCCTGGGCCGGATCTACTTGGCGACGGCGCTCGCGTCGTCGTGCGGACGCGCCCCGAGCGCCCGCGTGGTCAGGTGCGAGACGCGCCCGAACAGGCTGCGGACGACATGCCGGGCGACGGTGAGCTTCTCGCCGCTCGCGCCAAGGGTTCGGTCACCCTGACCTCCGAGCTCGCCCGCGAGGAACATCTCCCGCGTCTTTCGGCGTTGAAGCTTGCCGGAGCTCGTCTTGGGGAGCTGGCCGGCCTTGAGGGTCACGACCTCGGTCACCTTGAGCGAGAGCTGGTCACTGACCGCACGCTTGACCCGCTCGCCGACGTCGTCCGAGCAGTCGCTCTTGGTCTCGCACACCACGACGAGCTCCTCGCTCTCGCGCCCGGGCCGGGAGAACGCCACGACGTTGCCACGGCGCACCCCGTCCAACTCCGCGACGGCCCACTCGATCGTCTGCGGGTGATGGTTCCGGCCGTTCAGGATGATGAGGTCCTTGCAGCGCCCCGTGATGTAGACCTCGCCGCCTTGCAAAAAGCCGAGGTCGCCCGTCCGCAACCAGCCGTCCTTGAAGCAAGCGGCGGTGGCGTCCGGGTTCTTGTAGTAGCCGGCCGTCACCGAGGGGCCGCGGAAGACGATCTCGCCCTCACGGCCCTCGCCGAGCATCGCGCCATCCGCATCGATGATCGCGAGCGCGTGGTCCTCAAAGGCCTTGCCGCAGCTCACGAACGAGAGCGCGACGTGGTCAGGTCGCGCTGCCGTGACACGTCCCTCCGCGCGGAACGTCTCGGCGTCGACCGTCAGGACCTGGAGCTGTGTGAGCGGCTTGCGGAAGCTCATCGCCAGCGTGGCCTCGGCCATGCCGTACGCGGGCATGATCGCGCCTGGATGCATGCCACATTCGGCGAAGGTGCTGACGAATTCGGCCATCACCGAGGCGTTGATGGGCTCCGCACCACAGCCCAGCATCCGGATGTTCGACAGGTCCCAGGTCGCCAATTCCTTCGGGCTGGCGCGCTTGCCCGCCAGCGCGTAGGCGAAGTTCGGGCCGAACGACAGCGTGCCCTTGTAGTCGTGCATCACCTGCATCCAGACGTTCGGGCGCTTCACAAAGGCCAGCGTCGGGATGAAGACCACGTCCACCGCCCCGATCAGCGGGGTGATGACAAAGCCGATGAGCCCCATGTCGTGGTAGAGCGGCAGCCACGAGATCGCGACGTCTGTGCCCGGCGCGAGGCCCATCCCCTCGCTGGAGATGGCAAAGCAGTTGGCCATCAGCGAGGCCTGTGTGACCATGACACCCTTCGGCGCAGAGGTCGAACCGGAGGTGAACTGGAGGAAAGCCAGGTCCGAGGCGGTGACCGTGGGCAATGGGGCGGTGCTTGCGGCGCCGTCGGCGAGCTTCTCGACGGTCAGAAGATCGCGGAGCGTCTTGACCTTCGGCATGACCTGCCAGAGCACGTTGGAGAGCTGCTTGTCGGTGATGAGCAGGCTGGCCCCGGCGACCTGCATGATGCTCACTGCGCTCTCGGCCCAGGAGTCCAGCTTGCCAAAGGACAAGGGCGGGAACATGGGGACCGGGACGAGGCCGGCGATCAGGCAGCCGTAGAAGGTGATGACGAAGTCCTCGGGCCCGGCGAGCACCATCGCCACGCGATCGCCACGCTGGAAGCCGCGTGCCATCAGCCGGCGTGCGCGGTCCTCGCTCGCGGCCCAGAGCTGCCGGTAGCTGTAGCGGGTGGGCTTCAGCGCGTTGTCGAGGAAGGTGTAGCCGAACTGGTCGTAGACGGCGTTGCGGTGCAGCGCCTCGACGATGGTGGCCGGGCAGTAGGAGGCATCAAACGCGACGGCGGAAGAGTTGGAAACCTGCGACATCAACGACTCCGTGGCGGGCCCGGGCAAGGCTGTATCCGGGAACCTAGCACACCAGCGCGATCCAGCCAAGTGCCGATTTGCGCTTATCTTTCGTCAGTCCGGTCAGTTTGGATGGACCGACTGGTCAGTCACTTCGTTTGGATGATTCCCTGGCCGAGCGTGCAATACAATACACACATGCGTAGGCGCTTACGCACCTGCGCCCGGCCCGGCGTCGGGGCGACTGCGCCGACAGGGTTACGGGGCGGGCATGAGTGGCTACCCGGGCCTCGTTGTGGTCGTCCAGTCATCCCATGTGGACATGTTCGGCCACCTGAACCACACCTGCTACCTGGAATTCATGGAGTGGTCCCGTTTCGGGTACGCCGCCCACCACGGGTTTCCGATCCCCGAGATGATCGCGCGGGACCGGGTCGCGCCGGCCGTTCTGCGCGTGCAGATCCAGTACCGGCGGGAGTGCCGGTATGGCGACACCCTGCGGGTGACGGCCGAGGCGATCTCGGCGCGGCGGCAGATCGGCCGCGTGGCACAGCGCATCTACGCGGTGGGGCCCGATGGCGCCGATGGCGAGCTGGTCGCGGACGCCGAGCTGACGTTCGTGATGATGAACCTGGACACGCGGCGCGCTGCACCGCTGCCCGCAGCCTTTGTGGCCTTGCTCCCGGTGGTGGGCGGCGACGGATGAAACGCCTCCAATTGTTCGAGTTTGAGGATCTACCCTGGTTTCCCGGGGCGCTTCGGGAATGCATGACCAACTACCTCGCGGGGGTCCATCGGTTCGTGGGGACGAGCGAGCTGCTCCGGCCGCTCCTCGCGCGAGCGCTCGCGGAGTCCGACAGCCACGCAATCGTCGACCTCTGCTCGGGCGGCGGCGGGCCACTGCCGACGATCGCGGGTGAGCTGCTCGGACCCGGGGGTGGCGTCATGTCGGTCACGCTCACCGACCGCTACCCGAACCTCACGGCCGCACGGGCGATCAACGCCGGGTACACCGCGATTCGATACCTCGAAGCCTCCGTCGACGCCACCGCCGTCCCGGGTGACCTCGTCGGCTTGCGCATGATGATCGGGAGCTTTCACCACATGGCCCCGGTGGTCGCCCACGCAATCCTCGCGGACGCCCTCAAGAGTCGCCGACCGATCGTCGTCTACGAGCTGTCCGACAACGCCGCGCCGATCGCCTTGTGGTGGTTGGCAGTGCCTTTCAACGCCGTCGTCGCGCTCCTCGCCACGCCGTTTGTCCGCCCGTTTTCACTCGTTGGGCTTGTGTTCACCTACGTCATCCCCATCCTGCCGTTCACGATCGCCTGGGACGGGGCCGTGTCCAACGCGCGCACGTACACGCCCGACGACCTGCGGGAGCTGACGACCGACCTGCAATCGCCTGATTACACCTGGGAGATCGGGCTGACGACGAAGAAAGGGTATCCGGGGAACGCCTGCTACCTCATCGGGCTGCCGACGAAGCCCGTCTGATCCGCGGAGGGCGGATCTGACGGATTTGGTGGCGGGTTAGCACGCTGAATGGCCATCCTCGCGCTGTTGGGCTGCATCGATTCGTGCGGGGAATGCTTGACGAAGCCGCCGTGCCACGCACGCGCCTGCGATTCCACGGATTCCGACGCTTCACCCGATACATCCGCCCACACCGCGGGGGACACCGCCGTCACCCACCCCGTCCCCGTCTGGATGTGCAGCAACGGCGAGACGATGACGTTCGACCCCGCGCCCGTCGACGCCGCCGTACCGCTCACGGTCTCGATCACGGGCACCACCGGCTACGTCTACGTCGGGTTGGCGTTCACCGGGCCCGGAACCGCGAACGTCGAATGGCAGGGGGTGACGGGCAGCCGCCCGTACACCTGGCAGTACGGGGTCACGGGGTTGTCCGCCGGCAGTTGGACGGCGACGTTCACCGCGGACAACGGCGCCACCGCCATCTGCACCGGTTCCGTCCCCGTCTACGGCACCGGCTCGACCGGCGCAGGCATCGCCGTCTCCGGCAGTTCCATCACCTTCGACGGCGTGCCCTTCCGCTTTGTCGGTTTCAATACTCGCGGAATCGTCCACTACGGCGGTGGTGACATCCTCCCCTACACCTCGACCGACGACGTCGCGACCACCCTCGACGCCGTCCAGGCCGCCGGTGGCACCGTCATCCGTGTGTTCGCCGCAAACCATGACGTCTCCAACGACGTCGCCGCCGAGCGTCTCGCCACCCTGCTCGACGCCGCTCAGGCCCGCGGGCTGCACGTCATCGTCGTGCTGACGGACGAGTATGCAACTGGGTTTTCGCCGCAGGGGGACGACCGGAGCTACGGCGTCGACGACAACGGGTACGACACGCTCACGCCCTCGTGGTACGCGAGCGGTTGGAAGGACAGCTACCGGCCGTGGGTGGACACGGTCGTCACCCGAAACGCCGGAAACCCCGTTTTATTAGGTTGGGAGCCTGGAAACGAGACGAAGCAGCCGAGCGACCCGAACACCTGGCTCTACTGGTTGACGCAGGTGTCCGAGCAGATCCGGGCGGACGACCCGGGCACGCCCATCATCGCCGGGACGATCGACATCGCCTCCACGGCGATCCCTGATCCCGCGGAGCTGGTGGGGGTCGTTGATGTGCTGACCGTGCACCTCTACGACGGGGCGACGAGCGACGACCTGGCGACGGCCGAGGCGGTCGGAATGCCGATCATCGTCGAAGAGAGCGGGTTTTCGTCCGGTGACCGGGCGTCGGAGATCGCGGCTCACGCCGTCGCGACGTTGGGTGCCGGCGCGGACGGGTACATGCAGTGGGGGTTGATGGCGACGGCGGCCGACGATGGGGACGGGGACCGCACGTACGGCATGGATCGCGTGTTCCACGACGACTTTGACGCGTTGACGGCGGGGTATTCCACGATCGCGGGCGGGCTGTGAGCGCCCTGCGTTGACGGTGCTCAGGCCCTTCGTTCGCCGAGCGCTCGGCACGGCCCTCTACGCCTACGCCGTCCTCATCGTGGCGTTGTTCCTGGGTCAACGCTCGCTCCTGTTCCCGTACCGTCCGCCAGAGTCGCTCCGGCCCGAAGCTGGAACACAGGACCTCTCGGTGCCCTTCGATGGCGGCGTCGTGCCGATGCGCGTTCATCCGGTCGACGGCCGCCCTCTCGTGGTGTGGTTTCACGGGCAGGGTGAACAGCTCGCGTCCATGGCGCCGATCGAGGCTGCTTTTCTCGCGCGCAACCTCGGCTTCGCGGCGGTCGAGTACCCGGGCTACGGGCTGGCGACCGGGGTCGGCGCGACGCGGGTCAGCCTCCTCACCGCTGTTGAAGCGTCCATGAGCGCGCTCGCGGCGCTCGGCTACGCCCGCCCGACTTGCGTCGGGTACTCGCTGGGAACGGGCATCGCCACGCAAATGTCCGCGAACGGCCTCTGTTCCCGGCTCGTACTCATCGCTCCCTACACGTCGCTCGCGGATATGGCCCAGCAGCGCTACTGGTACGTCCCCGCGCGCTACTTGTTACGGGACAACCTGGACTCCCTCGCGCTCGCGCCGTCTGTCCACGTCCCAGTGCTCGTCATCCACGGACTACAGGACGGCCTCATCGATCCGGCGATGGGCGAAAAGCTCGCGGTGACCTTCCCGAACGCCCGCCTCATCCTCCGCGATGGGGACCACAGCACGATTCGCTCCTCCGCGACCTGGGACGACATCGCGGCGTTCGTGCGCGCGTCCCCGACCGGCAACGCCGACGTTAACCGGCATCCGTGAACTCGAAGCCCAAGCACCCCGACCCGCCCCGTCGCCCGCCTGCTCCTGCGCGCGAACCCACGCGCGAGCAGCCCTCCCGAAACGAGCCTGCCGGCGACCGGCTCGAAGGGCGCAACGTGGTCCTGGAGGCGTTGACGCGAAAGCGCCGAAAGGTCCTACGGATCTGGCTCGACGCCGCGGCGAAGCCCGATTCAAAGGTGACGCGGATCCTGGAGCTGGGTGGCACGCGAATTCAGCGCGTCGACCGCCAGATCCTCGACCGGATGAGCGTTACGGGGGTGCACAATGGTGTCATCGCCGAGGCGGAGCCGTTTTTAGAGCTGACGATGGGGGACGTGCTTCGCACCGCCTTTGAGGATGCGGCGGGGAACGCCCGGAGTCCGTGTTTTGTGTTGATCGACGAGGTTCAGTACGAGCACAACCTCGGCGCCGTGCTGCGTTCCGCGTTGGGCGCCGACGTCGACGCGGTGATAATACCGGTGCAACGTGGGAAAGGCATCACCCCGGTTGTGCACCGGGTGAGCATGGGCGGGGCCGAGGCCGTCCCCGTCGTGCGCGAGGGGATCAGCTCGGCGCTCGCGCAGCTCCAGCGCGCGGGCGTGTACATCGTCGGGGCGGACATGGACGGAAAGCCCCCGTGGGAGCTGCCACTTTCGGGGGCGGTGGCGTTTGTGCTCGGCGGGGAGGACAAGGGGCTGACCGACCCGGTCCGCAAGCGGTGCGACGCCATCGCAGGCGTTCCGCTCGCCGGCGGGCTCGAGAGCCTGAACGTGAGCGTCACCGCAGGCGTCCTGCTCTTTGAGCGCGTGCGCCAGCGCGCCGGATTTCCGGTACAATCGCGGGCATGACGCTCCTCGCCCTCACTTTCTCCCTCTTTTCGACCCGCACCCTCGCCGCCACGCTGACCGTCAGCACGTCAGGCGCCGCGGACTACACCTCGATCCAGGACGCTATCGACGCTGCAGCCGACGGGGACAGCATCGCGGTGGCCGCCGGAAGCTACAGCGAGACCCTGGACTTTGGCGGCAAGGACGTGACCGTCGCCTCGGATGACGGTTCGGCGACGACGTTCCTGACCGGCTCGGGGCGCAACACGGTCACCTTCAAGAGCGGCGAATCCGCCTCGGCGAAGCTCGAGGGCTTCACGATCGAGAGCGGTGCCACGCGAGGCGTCTACATCAAGGACTCGGACCCGACGCTCTCGGACATCGTCTTCTCGGGCCTCGGCTCCTACTCCTACGACGGCGGTGGCATCGACATCGACGGCGGTTCGACCACCTGCGCGAGCTGCTCTTTTGACACCGATCTCGCGGACCATGGCGGGGGCGTGTACATCACCGGCGGTGCGAGTGTCACGCTGTCCAACGCGACGTTGGACGCCTGCACCGCTTACTACGGCGGCGGCGTCTACGTCGACGACGGCGATCTGACCGTCTCGAACGGCACCTTCGACGCCGACGGCAGCTACTACAACGGCGGTGGCATCAGCCTCGACAACAAGTCCAGCGCAACGCTGACGGACACCGATTTCACCGATGTCTACGACGACTATGGCTATGGCGCGGCCATCGCGGCGAACGACCACGCCAGCGTCGAATGGACCGGCGGCACGGACGACAACAGCGAGTCGATCTACGAGACGTCCGGCTATTCCGGCTCGATCTACCTCTACAACAAGTCGAGCTTGACCGTGTCGGGCGTCACGTTCAAGAACATCGACGGGTACTACGCGGGCGTCATCTATGGCGAGAGCGGGTACGCGATCACGGTGGACGCCTGCACCTTCAAGGACAACACGGCCGGCTACTCCGCGCCCGACATCTATGGGTACCTCTCGGGGACGCTGACAGTGACGGACTCCACGTTCACGGACGAAGTGTCGACCTACTACGGGGGATCCATCTACCTTTATGATGGTTTTGACGCCTCGATCTCCGGTAGCACGTTCTCGGGGAACAGCACTGGCTACTACGGCGGCGCCGTCTACGCCTACTTTGACGGGTCACTGACGCTCACGGGGAACACGTTTTCGGGCAACACCAGCGGCTACGGCGGCGGCGCGGTGTACACGAATTCGCTCTACGACACCGTCACCGTCGACTCGAACACGTTCGAAGACAACACCTCGACGGGGGACGGCGGCGGCGGGCTCTACGCCTATTACTACTCAGACATCGTCTCGACCGACAACACATGGACCAACAACAGCGCGGCATACGGCGGCGCTGCCTACGGATACTACAATCTCAACGCCAGCTTCAGCGGGGACACGTTCACCGAGAACTCGGGGTCGGGCGGCTACGGGGGCGCCATCTACGACTACCCCTACACAGCCGCCAGCTTCGATCTCAGCATCGACTCCTGCACCTTCTCGGACAACAGCGCGCTCTACTACGGCGGCGCCGTCGACGTCTCCACCGTGAACAACCTCTCCATCACCAACTCGGACTTCTCGGACAACAGCGCGCCCGGCGAGTACGGCGGCGCCATCTACTCGAGCACGGCCGTGAACAGCGCCGTCAGCGACGACTCCTTTTGCGGAAACACGGCCTACGCGGGCGGCGGGGCCTACAGCTACTACACCAGCACGAGTGACAGTTGGGACCACAACATCTTCTGTTCCAACACAGCGAGCTATGGTGGCGGGCTCTACCTCTACTACGACTACGCCTCCACCGTCGTCAACAACGACTTTCTCGACAATCGTGCGACCGCCGGGGGCGCCGGCTACCTCTACTACGCATACGCAGACTGGCGGAACAACATCAGCGCCTACAACACCGGCTATGCGCTGTACGCCGGCGAGCCCGAGTCGCAGGCGAACAGCACACTCACCTACGACGATTGGTACGACAACCTCGCGGACGACGTGGGCGGCTACTTCACCGCCAGCGACATCGCCGGCGAGGGCAACATGACGGATGCGCCCTCGTTCACGACCTACAGCGCCGATGGCGACTGCACGAACGACGACCTGCACCTCGTCGACGGCTCCTCGCTCGTGGACGCCGGTGACCCCCTCCTCCTCGACGCGGACGGCTCGTACTGCGACATCGGTCGCTACGGCGGCGACGGTGGCGTGGCCCCCACGCGCGACGTGGACGGCGACGGCTACACCAACGACGTCGACTGCAACGACAACGACGCGTCCATCCACCCCGGTGCCACCGAGGTCGCCTACGACGGCATCGACCAGGACTGCAACGGCTCGGACCTCACGGACGTTGACGGCGACGGCTACTCGGCGAGCTCCGACGGCGGCACCGACTGCGACGACACCGACGCGTCCATCCACCCTGGCGCGACCGAGATCCCCTACGACGGCATCGACCAGGACTGCAACGGCTCCGACCTGAACGACGTCGATGGCGACGGCTGGCCCGTCTCCACGGACTGCAACGACAACGACCCGACCGTCTACCCAGGTTCGCCGGGCCTCGACATGAACTGCAACCCCATCGACACCGGCGACACCGGGCACACGGGCGACACCGGGGACAGCGGGGACACGGACACGGACACGGATTCCGACACGGACACGGATACCGACACCGATACGGACACCAACAGCGACACCGGGACGGGCGGCGACACGGGCACGGTGCCCGGCGACACGGGCGTGAAGGCGACGGGGAGCTGCGGGTGTGCGTCCGAGGGCGGGTCCACCTCCGGCCTTGGCGCGGCGCTGTTGATCGGGGCGCTGGCGCTTCGGCGTCGCGGGACTCGCGCGTAGCGGCGTACACCCCGACGAGCGCGGGATCTACGAATCCGCGCGCACGCGGGAAGGCGCTCGGACGACGATGTCGTCCCTGACGTGGTGATCGCGGGGGCACGTCCTTTGCTCTCCGGGGCAGCGACCCGGAGTCCCGATGCCCACCCTCCTCCTCGCGCTCGTCGCCCTCTCCCAACCCTCCCTCGCCAGCCCCCCGACGGTTGAGGCCGCCGAGGCCGTGCTCGTCGACGGCGCGAAGCTCGATTGGGGCGACCACAGCTACACCTGCGATGGCGAGCGGGTTTGCGTCTATGATCTCGACGTGGGCCCGGCCGAGCAGGCGCGGACCCGCGGACAGGTGCGGCTGGACGTTGAGTACGCTGACGGTACCAGCAGTGCCTTTGTTTGCGCCGCCGGGGCCTGCACCCCCACCGGAACCGGCGAGGGCATCAAGGCCGCGCCCGCATGGCTCCCGGCCGTTCCTGCGCCCGTGCCGTCGACGGAGGTGGCGACCCGCGGTCCGACGCCGTGAGCGCCGATACGACCGCGGATGAGCGCCGACGTCCCCGGGCTGTCGGCCGGTTACCCCAGCGTCCGCCCGTGATCCCCTCGCTCGCCGGCAATGACCCCAGGCCCAACACGGGCCCCACGGCCGCGTGGCGCCACCCGGCCTACCGTCGCTACCAGTTCGTCCGCATCGCCACGATACTCGGCTTGCAGATGCAGTCCGTCGCCGTGGCCTGGCAGGTCTACGACCTCACGCGACGGCCGTTGGACCTTGGTTATCTCGGCCTGGTCCAGTTCCTGCCGGTGCTTGCGCTCTGGCCGATCACGGGCATCGTCGTCGACCGGTTCGACCGCCGCACCGTCGTCAGCGTCGGCATCGTTGTGTACGCGTTGGCGGCCGCGGCGCTCGCGGTCATGCAGCCAACGACTGTGACGCCGCTGTTCATCACGCTCGCGATCGTCGCCGCGGCCCGGGCTTTTGGGCAGCCCGCGAGCCAGGCGCTCCTGCCGCACCTGGTGCCGCCGGAGGACTTCACCAACGCGGTGACCTGGACGTCCAGCCTGTTCCAGCTCGGCACTATCGTCGGACCGGCGATCGGCGGGCTGATGCTCGGGTTTGTCGGCGTGCGCGGCGTGTACCTCTCCACAGCCGTGCTTTGCACGCTCGCGGCCGTCGTCGCGCAGACCGTTCAGGCCCGCCCCAGCGCCACGCCAGGCGTCCGCGGACCCCTCCGCGACGAGATGCTCGCGGGGGTGCGGTTCGTCCGCAGCCAACCTGTCGTCCTTGGCGCGATCACCCTTGATCTCTTCGCAGTCCTGCTCGGGGGCGCCGTCGCCCTGCTCCCGGTCTACGCCCGCGACATCATCCAGGTCGGCGACGTTGGCGACGGTGCCCGCGCCGTGCTCTTCGGCGTTCTTCGCGCGTCCCCCGCGTTCGGTGCCACGGCGATGGCGATCTTCCTGGCGTTCAACCCCGTTGGTGCGCGCGCTGGCCGCAAGATGTACGCCGCAGTGGCGGTGTTCGGCGTGGCGACCATCGCCTTCGGGCTATCGACGAATATCTGGCTTTCAATAATAGCTTTGGCGATCTCCGGCGCGGCAGACGAGCTCTCCGTGGTCGTCCGGCAGACGCTCATCCAGATCAACACGCCCGACGCCATGCGCGGGCGGGTGAGCGCGGTGAACTTCGTGTTCATCGGCATCTCCAACGAGGTTGGGGAGCTGGAGAGCGGGCTCGCGGCGGCGGCGATCGGGACCGTTCCAGCGGTCGTGGTGGGCGGCCTGGGGACGCTGGCGGTGGTCGCTGCGGGGTGGGTGCTCGCGCCGGCGCTTCGGGACGTCGACCGTCTCGACCGCCGATAGTTCAGCAGGCAGCTACCGGATCACGATGTCCGGCACGTGGGGCAGGACGGTCCTCACCTGGTGTTCGATGGCGAGCCGCTCGGGGACATCGCGCCACGAGGCCCGGATGTGCAGGCTGGTCAGGCGCGGAAGCCAGTCCGGTCGTGGCGAACTCGGGAGCCGTAGCGTGGCGCAGCCGATGATCGCGCTCTCCAGCGCTGGAAGGCCGGCGAGCAGGGACAAATCGAAGCAGCCGCCCGGCCCGGAGGCAAAAACGCTCTTGAGCCCAGTTTCGCGGCGGAATTGTTCGGCGACGGCGCAGGTGGCGGGTGCCGCCCCGATCAGCCGCAGCGCGGCGTGGCGGGCGTAGGGCTGGTCCGCCTCGGCCTGGGACATTCTGCGAGGGCAGAGGCGGGCAATCAGGGATCGCGCGTCGGGGAGGGCGACGCCGTCGAGCCACCACGCCCACACCGCGTCGATGTCGGCGCGGGCGAATTCGTCGACGGCGATGTCGATGCTGTCGTAGTCCCGGCGTAGGAGCAGGGGAAAAACCTCGCGATACAAGGCTTCGGCGTCTGCAGGCAACGCCCGGGGCATCCGCTTGACCGTCGGCCGCGGTGGCTCGCGTTGGAGCAGGGCGTCGATGTCGGGCGACGGCTGGCAGTTGGCGGTCCACGCGATCTCACTCTCGAGGTCGCCCGGGCGTAGGGCACACGCGCCGCCCATCAACGTCACGCGCAGGCGTGGGAGGGTCGCCAGCGCGCTCGCGTTGCGGAGTTGTGTGCACTCGCGCAAGTCGACCAGCTCCACGGTGGGGTGACCGGCGATGGCAGACAAGCTGGTGATCGGCGTTCCGTAGAGATACAGGCGTTTGAGCCTTGGAAAGGTCAGGAGGCGCCCGAGGTCGGCGTCGTCCACGGCGCGCCCGGTGAGGGCCAGGACCTCCAGCTCGGACCCGTCGCGGATCGGGGGCAGGCCGCGGGACGGCGGGAGACCGAGGTGCGCGGGCAGGGCCATCGCGCGAAGGTCGACCGGACGTTCCAGCGCGGCGATCGCGGCGTCGTCGGCGAGACAGGCACGAAATCGTCGGACGGACGAGGGCACCGCCGAGAGCGCGACGGGGCTGCCGATCGAGAGGGTGTGCAGCGAGGGTAGGGGCGGGAGGTGGACGGTCGACGGGGTGGTCGTGAGCCCGACGGCGCCGCCGACGCGGAGTTCGGCGAGGGCAGGGAGCCCGGACCACCCTGAGATCCGCTCCAGCACGGATTCGCCAGCGATCCGCACTTCGCGGAGCTGGGGGCAGTCGGTGATCAGGACGTCGGGGGTCTCCTCGGTGGTCAGGACCTCGAGGAGCGGCATGCGCTCGATGCGCGCGGGACCGCCCAGGCGCTGCAGATGGAGCCGCACCAGCGAGGGCGGGAGCTCGTCGCCCCGTCGACCGTTCGAGCGGGGGAAACGCAGGATCAGCTCGGCGGGCGCGCAGGCCGCGATCCAGGCCGCGTCGATGCCATCGGTCGCGTCGATCTCCAGGCGGTCCAGGGGCAGGGTTGGGGGGTGTGCGGCGATGGTTGCGCGGCGGAGACCCAGGGCCCGCAGGTTCGGCAGCGCCGCGAGGGGTGCGAGGTCAAGCTCGCCCATCGCGTCCGTCCGGTCAAAACGCAGGGAGACGGCGTCTTCCCGGAGAGCGGCAGCGAGAGGGCCTTCGGCGTTGACGACCAGGAAGAGCAGGAGCACGTCCAGCGACGCCCTCAGCATCTTCCTTGCCCGAAACGGCCTTCCCGGCTGGAAGTGGCCCAGGATGTGGGTCCCAGCCCCGTCGCCCCCGGTCCAGGTCGTGCCGCTCAGCAGCTCGGCGTACAAGCCCCGGTCTCCGAGCCGGCGCAGCTCATCGAAAGCGGCCTCAAACGTCGTCTGTGCCGCGAGTCGGTCCGCGATCAGCCGCGCTTCGATCACTTCGGCGGTGGCGGCGGGGTGGGGTCGGCCTTGCCGGGGAGCGGCGCGATGGGCACGCCCGGTGTCGGCGCGGCTGGCGTGCCCGCGGAAATGGGGGCGCCGGGGACCGGGGTCGGAACGCCCGCCGCCGGGACCGGGCCGGTCGGCTGACCGTCCCCAGCAGCCGGTGCGGGAGTGGGCCCGACGGGCACCCCATTTCCGGCGGGCGGGGCCGGCGCAGGGGGCGTCACGATCTCGCTTTTCGGCCGGCGTGCGGTCTCGGCGGCGACCGCTTCGGGCAGGCTGGGCTCAAGGAGCACCATGTAGAGCAGGACTTCTCGGCGTGCGTCGGGGTACTGCGGGCCGGTCAGCTTCTCGGGCTCGGGCGACCACAAGCCGCCGATGTTCAGGTGGTCCTCGTTGGGATCGAAGGTGGCCTTGGACAGCGCGCCAAACTGACCCGCCACGTACACCGGGCCGACCAGCGCGTTGAAGTCGCCGGGGTTTGCGTAGGGGTCGAGGCGCTGGCGGAGCAGAAACGTCGCGTCTGTGAACCGGATCTCCTGCGTGGGCGTGAGTGTGTGCAGGAACGGCGCCTGCGCGTCGAAGAGCGTTCGCACCGACTGGCTCCGTAGCGTCAGGAGCTCCTGTTCGCGCTGGTGCACGGTTGTCAGGTCGGGGGCCATCGCATCGAGCTGGGCGGCTGGCGCGTTGGCGAGGAGGCCGGCCCAGATCTTGTCGTAAGTGGCGTCGAGCTGGGGCTCGTACTTCTGGATGATGGCGTCCTGGGCTGTGATCACGTCCGTTCGCTCCCGCGCCACCTGGGCGGAGAGCTCCGTCAACAACCCGAGCTGCAACCGGTTGAACTCCATGTAATGGAGCCAGATCAACAGGCGAACACGTTGCTCCTTCTCCTGCGTTTCGGGAAGGAAGGCGTAGTCGTACAGTGCGCGGTAGAGCGGCGGGTCGAGCGATCGATCGTGCTGGTCCTCCACCGCCGTGACTGTCGGAAGTGGCAGCGGGTCGGGAGCGCAGCTCACGCCGGAGAGTGCCAGCGCGACGAGGGCGAGCCAGGGGAGCAGGCGACGAGGGCGTTCCGTTGCGGGCGAGTGCATCGCCGGAACGTAGCCCCACGGCGGCGGGTTCGAGCGCCGGGAGCGGCGGCGCGGCGATAAGCCTGCGCCGTGATCGATGTCCTGCCGTTCCAGCCGTTCGCGCCCGCCTTCCGGGTCGCGCTGCCGTATGGCCTGATCGCCGGTATCCACCTGCCGTCCACATCCGATCCCGTCGCCCCGCCCGTCCTCGCCCGGCTGCACCCGGATGAGCGCGACTATGCGCGTTCGTTGGGTGGTTTTCGACAGGTCCAGTTCGTTGGTGGAAGGCTGGCGCTCGGGGAACTTCTCAACGAGCTTGGCTTGAGACGGGCCGCCGTCGTCCCAAACGTGCATGGCGCGCCCGAGCTTCCGCCCGGCTTCGTTGCCAGCGTCTCGCACAAGCAGGACCTTGCGGTGGCGCTCGTCGCCCGCGGCCATGGCGTTGGCATCGGCGTGGACCTTGAGGACACCGACCGCAACCGGCCGGGCGTCGCGTCGCGGGTGCTGCGCGCGGAGGAGTTCGCCGTTGTTCAGGGGCTCGCCGAGAGTCGGCAATGGGTGGACACCGTCGTCCGATTCTCCGTCAAGGAGTCCGTGTACAAGGCGCTTCATCCCTTTCTTTTGCGCTACATCGGGTTTGGCGAGGTGGCCGTGTGGCCGGAGCCGGACGGCAACGATCGCGTCGAGCCCTTCCTGCGCCCGGGCGAGGGGCCTTTCCGCTTTGAGGCCCGGCATATGTGGCTTGGGGCCCGGGTGCTGTCGATGGTGCGGGTTCGGCCGGTCGCCACGCCGTGATCCACCTGATCACCGGCGGCGCGCGCTCGGGAAAAAGCACCTTTGCATTGCAACAAGCGCTCAGGCTCGCGCCCGAGGGGCCGGTCGGCTTCATCGCCACGGCCCAGGCCAACGACGCCGACATGGCCGAGCGCATTGCCCGGCATCGCGCCGAGCGGGACGAGCGGTTCCTGACGTTCGAGGCGCCCTTGGACCTCGGCGCGGCCCTCGCCGACCCGCGCCCTGCTGGCTTCGTCGTCGACTGCCTGACGGTCTGGTGCGCGAACCTGCTTTTTTCCATCCAGCCCGACTGGAACGACCTGACGCCCACCCCGGACGTCGCGCCGTTTGACCGCACGGTCGGCGCGTTGCTCGGCCAACTATCTACCTGCAACCGCCCGATCCTGCTTGTCACCAACGAAGTCGGATACGGGATCGTACCGGCGGACCCGTTGTCTCGGACGTACCGGGATTGGCTGGGGCGCCTGAACCAGCGGATCGCCGCGCGCGCCGAGCGGGTGACGTTGGTGGTCGCCGGCATTCCCGTTGCCGTGAAGGGCGGCGGATGAACGGCTTTTTGCTCGCGTGGAGCTTCCTCACGCGCGTGCCGACGCCGCTGGTCGACCCGGTCACGCCGGCGGACCTGGGGCGCGCGACGCGGTGGTACCCGCTCGTCGGCCTGGCGGTCGGGGGTGTGCAGATCGCCGCGTTGACCGTTGGGAGTTGGACCGTGTCGCCTTTTTTTGGCGCCGTGCTCTGTGTCGCGGCGGGCGAGTGGTTCACCCGCGGGCTGCACCTGGACGGGTTCGCCGATTGCCTCGACGGGCTGCTGGTCAACGGCGGCCCCGACCCTGTCGCCGCGCGCGCCCGGACGCTTGCGGTGATGAAGGATCCGCACGTTGGCGGGCTCGGCGCGGCGGGCGTGGCGATCTGGGTGTTGCTTCGGGTGGCGGCGGTGCAGGCCGCTGTTGCTCATGCGGCCGTGGTTCCCGCCCTCCTCGGCGGTGCGGTGCTCTCCCGGGCGCTGATCGCCACCGATGTACGCCAGTTTCCCGCTGCGTCCGAGCGGGGCCTCTACGCATCCCTGCGCGGTGGCGTCAGCACGGTAGACGCCGCCATCGCCGGTGCGGCGGGCGTGCTCGCTGCGGCTTGGATGGTGAAGGCCGACCCAGCCCGAGGCGCGCTGGCCGTGCTGCTCGTGGTCGTCGTGCCGGCGTTCTGGCACCGCGCATGGCTGAAAAAGCTCGGCGGCATCAACGGCGACGTCGTCGGCGCAGCCGTGCAGATCCGCGAGCTGCTGGTGTGGGCTTTCTTGTGAGCCGGAGTCGCCGGTGAGCCTGTCGACCGCGCTGACAACGACGTCGTCGCCCCTTCCCGGGCACGGCAACGGCGCGTACCGCATCCTCCGACTGTTCCAGGGCGCAGCGTTGCGGGCCTTCGACGGCATGCTCCGCGACCCCGAGGACGCGCAGATCGCCCGGCTCGCCGCCATCCTCGACAACGGCGTGGGCTCGGCCTTCTCCCGCGAGCACGGCATCGAGCACTGCAAGGGTCCGAGGGAAGTACGGCTCGTCAACCTGCGCGCCCTGCCGATCCGAACGCACGCAGACCTCCTCCCCTGGCTCGACCGGATGGAGGCCGGTGAGCCCGACGTCCTGACGCGCGGCCCGGTCCGGCACCTCGTCGAGACCAGCGGCACGACGGGACGGCCCAAGCACCTGCCCGTGACCGACCCGTGGATCGCCTCCTGCAACCTCGCACAACGGCTGTGGATGCTCGGCCTGCTCCGCGACGACGAGCCGCTCGCTGGCGGGAAGGCCCTGTCCATCATCTCGGCGGCCGAACACGCCCGATCTCCCAGCGGAATTCCCATCGGCAGCAACACGGGGCGGATGTTCCTGGCCCAGCCATGGTGGACCCGACTGAAGACCGCCGTGCCGTACCCCGTCTGCCAGATCGCCGACCCCGAGCTCCGGGCCTACACGCTTCTGCGGCACGCGCTCGGCAAGGACATCCGTTCCTGGACGACGGCAAACCCATCCACGATCCTGCTGTATTCGCGCCGCCTGCAAACCTGGTGGGAGGACCTGCGCGCCGACGCCGTCGACGGGACCCTGCGACGCGGTCCCGCCGCGGCGCTCTCCCCAGCCGAGCGGTCGGCGCTCGCGCAGGGTCTACGCCGGGTTCCTTCCCGGCTCCTCGGCGACGACCCGCATCCAGCCCGCGTGTGGCCGCTTCGCCGCATCAACTGCTGGACCGGCGGTTCCGCTAGGTTTTTCCTCGACAAGCTCCCTGAAGCCCTCGGCGCGGACATCCCCGTTCGCGAGGTCGGCATCCACGCCAGCGAAGGCGTCTTCGCCATCTCCGTCGACGATGGCGACCCGGTCGCCTGGTTGGCCGGTCATTTTCTGGAATTCCGTGAGTTGGACGCGCCGGAGCATGACCCGCGTGGCCCCGTCTCGACCCTCTGGGGTTCCGAGCCGGAGCATGGCATCCGGCTCGCCTGGGAGCTGGAGACGGGGCGGGAGTACGAGCTGATTGTTACGACGGAAGCTGGGCTTTGGCGCTACGCGATGGGCGATGTGGTGCGTTGCACGGGCTGGCTCGGGCGCGTCCCGCGCCTCGTGTTCGTGCGCAAGGCCGGGGCGTTCCTGAACGCGACGGGCGAGAAGTTGACGGAGGATCAGGTGCTCGCCGCCGCGAAGCGGGCTTTTCCGGGGGCGACGGCCGTCTGCGCTGCCACCGAGTGGACGGATCCGCCGCGCGTGGTGGTGGGGCTGGAATGCGCCGTCCCTCCGCGTTCCGGGGGGAGGTGGCACGGAGGGCCGGAGGCGGGTGCTGGCGGCGACGGGGGAGCCTTCGATCGCGAGCTACAGACCGAGAACCTCGAATATGCGAGCAAGCGGGAGTCTGGCCGGTTGGCACCGGCGCGGGTCGTGGCGCTGCCGGCGGGCACATTCGCCCGCTGGCGCTCCGAGAAGATCGCGGCCGGGGCGCCCGAGGCGCAGGTGAAGGACGCGGTGATCGTCGGGGTGGAGCGGGTGCTGGCGGCGGCGGCGGAGCGATGATCCGAGGTCGCACGCCAGTCAACCACTTCACCGTCGCCGAATACGTGGCGATCGAGGCCGTGTCTACCGAGCGGCACGAGTTCTGGTTCGGGAAGATCTACGCCATGGCCGGCGGGTCTTTGGAGCACAGCCTCGTTGCGCAGCAGGTGGGCTCTCAGCTTGAGCAGGCGCTTCGCGACCGCCCCTGCGCCGCCTTCCAATCCGACGCCCGGGTCGCTGTGCTCGCCGACGGCCAGTATTTCTACGCCGACGCTTTCGTTGCGTGCGCGCCCATCGCTTACGACGCGCATGACGAGCTCGCGTGTGCGAACCCGGTGGTGGTCGTCGAAGTGTTGTCCCCGTCAACCGCCGACTACGACCGCGGCGAGAAGCTGGACGCCTACCGGGCCAACGCACACCTGAAGGACATCCTGCTCATCGACATCGAGGCCCGGTCTGTCGAGCACTGGTTTCGCAAGGGTGAAGGCTGGGATCGTGTGACCCGGCGGACGGGAGCCGCGCCGCTTCACGTGGGCGTGGAAGTGTCAGTCGAGGCGCTCTGGGGGAAGCTGGGGCTGTTGGGGGGTAAGGGGACCGCGGGCCTGACGTAGGTCAAATGTCGCTGCGCGGGATCTGACCGGGGTCAAATGTCGCCGCCGACCGCTGGATCTGGGAGTCCGGCCGGTGTGGGCCCACGCCCGCCCGCCCCCCGACGAGCGAACGCCGAGGAATCGCGGCGCGCCTGGGCGTGCAGCGACCCGGACGAGGCGATCCGCGATCAACTGCGTGGTCCGGCGACATTTGACCCCCGTCAGGATCGATCCGGCGACTTTTGAGGGCTATCAGGCGTCGGCTGCTCGTCCGCGCGCTCCGGATTCCGCGCCGCAAGGTTCGCGTCCCGCCGCGCGAGGCTCGCCGCCCGCCGCGCACGACGCGCGCGTTCTGCGTCCGGTAACTCTGGTCCCGGCAGCGCCTCCATGTAGAGGACCACGGCACGAACCGCTTCCATCGTGACCCCGAAGTCCTCCAGGATCGCGGCGTCGAATGCGGACAGCTCCTGTTCGCCGCGTGCAGTGGCCGCAAAGTGCGTGCTCGAATTGTAGCGCTCGCGCGGGGCGGCACCGGAGGACGGATCGGCGAGAAATCGGCCGATGACCTCGTCAAGCCACTCGTCCCTCCCGGGGGCCGCGTACACGCAGATCGCTCGCAGGAGGCGATGCCGTCGAGGCGGGGTCGGGACGTCGATGCGCTGCCAGCCAGAGGCGGCGGGTACCCAGCGGAACAGCTCGTCGACGTCACGCGGGCCGACGACGGCGACCCCCGATTCTCCGGTTTCGAAAATGATTTCTGCGACATCCCGTCCGAAGGTGGTGTGGACGCGGCGACCCGGGTCGTGGGACAGCCGGAGCAGCGAAGAATCGCGCCTCACCCGTGGGAATTCGCGCTCCGGACCGGCGCGGCAGACGCTCTCGATCCAATAGTACCGCCACCCAGCGTGCGATTCGCCCTTCCGGGCGCGCCACTCCTGCACGCGCTGCGCGAGGTCGTCGGCGTTGTCCCCGCCGACCAGCACAAGCCCTTCGCCCGCGGCGTCCGCGGCGCGTTCAAGCAGCCCGGGTGGGCCGAGCCAGGCGGGTCCGAAGGTCGGGAGGCTGGGAGTGTGCCGAAGCAGCCCTCGGAGCTCTGCGTGACCGCGGAATTCGGAGGGTGTCGCCTGGGCGAGCGCAGGCCTCGCGTCCCGGCCGCAAGCGCCAAGGAGCTCCGCAATCGACACAGGCGGGAAATGGACGAGCCTCAACGCCCACCCCCGCGCAAAGACCGGTTCAACGCTGGTCACCGGCGCACCGTTCGCCCGCTGTAGCCGTGCCCGCGCGCGCAGTTCGAGCGCGTGAACCATCTGCTCGTCCGACACGGCGCACGGCAGGCCCGGGCTTGGGGACTATCCGCCGCGAACCTACAGGCTCACGTGATCGCGATGCGCTGCAACCTCCAATTGTTGGCCGAGCACCTCGCCGCTGCAGAGGCCTGCGCCGCCTGACACCACGGCCCGCGCCTCAGCCGCCCGGGATAGAGCCGGAAGGTTCACGCAAAGCCGCAAAGCCGCAAAGGAGACGCTGCCATGACGGAAAATGAGGTTGCGACCTTGGTGGTGGACGCGGCCTACCGGGTGCACACGGCGCTTGGCCCTGGGTTGCTGGAGTCGGTCTACGTCGCCGGTCTGGCCCACGAGGTTCAGAAACGCGGCTTGCCTGTCCTCCGGCAGGTGCCCGTGCAGGTCCGCTACGATGGGCTACTCTTCGAGGAGGAGTTCCGTGCGGACCTCATCGTCGCCGACCTGCTCATCGTCGAAGTGAAGTCCACGGAGACGACCCATCCGGTCCACAAAAAGCAGCTCCTCACGTATCTTCGGCTCACCGGAAAAAGGCTTGGGTTGCTCGTCAACTTTGGCCTGCCGCTCCTGAAGGACGGCGTCACGCGCGTGGTCAACGCGCTTCCCGAGTGACCTGGGTCCGGCTTTGCGTCTTTGCGCCTTTGCGAGCACCGTCTTCCTTCCCCCCTCGGGACCAAGGATCGGTGAAGGGCCGCCGTTCCCGGGGGCCGAGCCCGCCCGCGCGAACCGTGGAGGGAGAAACGCCGAACGCTGCTAGGGCTACTCGCGCCGCGGCAGTTTACACCCACTCCCCGTCCAGAGATCCTCGGCGAGCTTCGCTGCGAACCCCATCACGGTCGGCCCTTCCACGAGCTGCGAGGGCGTTGGTCGCCACCCCTCCGCGAGGCGGTCGTCGAGCAATTCGTCAGGCGATGGCTCGTGATCCCAGACGGCGACCGCCGTCACACCAGCGTTTCAGGTCGTGCCGTAGATGAGCACCAGGCCGTCGGGCAACGGCACGACGAGGTCCAGCGTGTACTCGTCCATCGCGTGGATGTCCGTGATGGCGCAGCCGTTGGCGAGGTGATCGCGGAGCAGGCGCGAGGTCGTGGTGTGTGCCGCGGTGAACGCCGTGAGTTCGCCGACCCGGGCGTCGGAGACAGCACCGTGGACCTTCACCGGCGCGCCGGGGGGTGGGGGTCGCGCGTGGGGGCGAAGCGGCGTTCCACAGCATGGCCGGAACGGGCTCGGGGTTGCGCGAGCCGCCCCAAAAAGACCCCGAACATCGCCGTCAGTTCAGGTTCCCGACGTGTTGGAGCAGAACGTGAACTCGGTGAGGTAGCCGCCGGTGTGGTTGATGATGTGGCGGCTGGCGAGGATGTAGTATTTGCCGTTGTGTGGCTGGTTCAAGCCAGCGAATTCGACGACGCAGCCGGCGCGCAGGGCGTCGTTGCCGTCGACGGTGCAGGAGCCCTTCGCGTACTGGCGCGCGAGACGATTCATCTCGGACTTCGCGAGGGTGTCCGCCTGGCTTTGCGAGGTGATGGGCACGTCCGTGATGTAGGCAACGGCGTCGCCGAACTTGGTCTGGGCGGTGCTCGCGCCGAGATCGCCGCCACCGATCGTCTCAACGTCTCCCGTCGTGGCGATGCCGACGATCTCCTGCTTGGTCCGGATGTCCCAGCCGCGCGCGATGACCTTGGTGGCCTGCTCGACGGAGTTGAACGACATGCGCAGCGAGCGCAAGTTCGAGCCCATCGTGATCGTCGTGGGGGTGGACGACGTGTCCGCCTTCTTGAAGATGAGCTTGCCTTCATCGACCGCGAGGCGGAAATTGTTGCGGGCGGCCAGGCGCTTGAGGAAGGTGAGGTTCGACTCGTTGCGCTGCAGCTCGTAGGCGCGCGCGTCGCCGGACGGGTCGGCGTCGACGTCGAGCTGGCACTCGGAGCCGACGGACTGGGCGATGTCTGTGTCCGTCTTGTCGTTGAACCAACGCGTCTTTCGGCCGCGCGCGAGGCGATGCGTGTGGTCGTACGCCCGGATCGTCATCGTCATCATGCCCTCGACCGACCAGCTCGGCTCCAGCGCGGTCACCTCGCCCTTGAACAGCAGCACCGCGCCGGCGCCGAGCTTCGCTTCGACGGCCATGCCGATCTCGAAGTTCCACTCGGCCGCCTGCTCGTGCCCGGCGACCTTGACGGTCAGGGCCTCGACCATGTCGACGTGATCTTCGAGCACGATCGACTCCACGGCGTCCGAATCGGCCTGGCGAAAGGTCGTGTCGCCGATCTTGACCTCGTAGCTGGTTGCGCTTCGAACGCTGGCCATGTCGTCTCTCCGTCGTCGATTGAGTTCAGCCCGCCAGGCCTACGCCGGCAGGACGAGCGTGGTGCCCGGTTCGAGGTTCATCAGATCCCCGGCGTCCGGGTTTGCGTCGGCGACGTCGCGCCAATCGCAGTTGTTCTCGTCCGCGATCTGGTTGATCGACGGGCTGCCGGAGACCGTGACGAGCTCCACCGGGTTGGTGTCCCAGCAGGACGTACCCTGCGAGCCGGCGAAGTCGGGCGGTTTCCACTCCTTCAGCTTGATCTGTGCGCGCGCGCGCACGGCCGTCCCGTCCGAGGCGAACATCAAGTACGTCACCGAGATGCTCTCGATCACGCACTCAAAATCGAAGGTGCCCCAGGTGAAGGTGAACGCGCGCGGCCGCTGCTTCTTCAGCTCCTTGGCCTCGCCCGTCTTTGGCTGGATTTCGGCCTTCGTGAGCGCGAGCAGGGGGTTGACCCACTCGTCCTGCACGTTGCCGTCGGTGCCCGTCGTGTCGAAGTAGGCGTCGAACGAAGCGGTCATCGGTGCGCCCTTCTGGAACTGCACCGAGTTCTTGTCCTGGCCCTGCTCCTTTGATTCTTCCCAGGTCAGCCCCTTCGCGATGCTGAATTCCTTTGGGTTGAACTGGAAGCTGAAGATCGCTTCGTCGTCGCTGCTCGAGAGGGTTGCCTTACCACCAGATTGACTCATCGTGATCCTCCATCCGGCGTTCCCGCCGGAATTCAAGTTCGCGCGAAACTACGTCGAGCACTTCGCGCCCAAGTTGCTCGATATCCATCTTCGAACCGTCCTGACCGTTTCCTGCCTGACCGGGGCCGCGGGTGCCTTGTCCGCCTTCGCCGCGGGCTTCGTGGCTGTCCTCGGCCATCCGGACCTGCCGCTGGGCCTCCGCGAGGCGGTGCTCCTGCTCGGCCAGGTGGATGAGGCCCTGGAGCTTCTTGACGAGTCCCATGATGCGGTCCTCGCTGCCCGAGCCGACCGAGCGTGCCCGGCTGACGACCGGGCGCACGGTCCCGCGTGAGACGCGGGTCGAGGAAACCGGCCTGGAACCGCCACCTTGTGGGCGCAGGGGCCGGGCCTGGGGTGCTGAGAGACGGCTGGGGCGGGTCGGCAGCGCAGCGTCGTCGGAGGAGGCGGCCTCCGTTGGCGCGCGCGAGACCTCCTGGCGGATCTCGGAGATGACCTGCTGGATGGGCGCCGCGATGGCGGCGGGCGCGCCAAGCAGACCATCCGCACGGGCGAAGAGCACGTGCACGACCTGCTCAGCGGTGGTGGCGCGGGCGAGCGACTCAAACAGGCCGTGGACGGAGCGGACGCGCGGGGCGCCGTCCGAGCGGGTGGTCCAGACGGGAGAGCTGCCGGTGGCGGAGGGCGTGTCCGATGCGGCGCCGCCGGTCGCCATGCCGTGGAGGCGACGGTCGAGGGGGGTGCGACGGGAGGCCGGGCGGATCGGTGCGGCGTCGGCGGTCGGACCGGTCGATGCGGCCGGGGCAACGAGATCGGGGCCGTCAAAGCCGAAGGTCGTCGGGGCGACGAAGGCGTCGGCAGGGAGGGCAGGGGCGCGGCGGGCGGGCGACGCGGACGCGGTTCGGGCCGGGCGGGTCGGGCGCTCGGTCGTGGTCCGCACGGGCGCGCGCTGGCCGGGGCGGGCCGTGGCGGTAGGCTGGGCCTCGGTGCGGTCGGGGGCGCCGGGGAGGGCGAGGGAGGCGATCCCGGCGACGGTGCTGACGGTGCGGTTCGCGCGAATACCAGGGTCAAACCCATCAATCGTCATGCGCTGCGGGGTGGGAAGCCCGCCGTCGGCGATGGCGCCGCGGTAGGCGGTCGCGGCTGAGACGTTCGTGCGGGCGCTGGCCCAGGTGAGCGAGCGGACGGCGGAAATCCGGGCCGGTGCGGGTGCACCGGCGACGGAAGCGGTGTCAACTGCCGGGGTTGTCCCCGCCGTTTCAGCGAGCACGTAGACGACGTTGACGCGCCCACCCGCGCCGATGACGAACCGGGCGACGCCGGGTTGCGCCGTGCGGGCGACGCCGCGCTGTGCGGGCGCGGAGACAGGGCCCTCCGCACGGACGTTCCGGGCGGCGACGTAGCGGCCGGCGGGCTCACGCACGGGCGTGGACGCCGGCAATTCGGCGCGATCGATGCCGATCAGCGCGGGCGCGGACCGGGTTGTCCGACGTGCGACTGGCGCTCGCTGGACGACGCTGCGGGCGTGCCGGGCCATGGGGGCCCACGCCATCGGGCCGGTTGCGGCGGGGGTGCCTTCGGCGGCGAAGCTGGGCGCGGACTCCAGCGCGATGCGGGTGGTGCTGACCCGGGGGCTGTCGATGCGGCGTAGCGCGGTGCGCGACGGCGATTGGCGGCCGGCGATCTCGGTGGTGCGGGGCGCGGGCTTCGCGGCGGCGATCCGGCGTTGTGGTGCGGCGACGGTTGCGGCTGGCGCGGATTCGGGCTGTACGGCGACGAGGCCGTCTTCAGCCACGACCTGGGCGCGGCGGACCGGACGGTCGAGGCGAGGGGTGGCGTGGCGCACGACGGAGCCGGTGGGGCCGGTCGCGGGGGCATCCTCGACGGCCATGCGGCCGAGGGCCTGCTGGACGGGCGTGGCGCCGGCCGCGGGGAGGATGAGGCCGGTAGCTGCGCGATCCTGGGCGGGTGCGGTCGCGCGGGTGACCCGGCGGCGTACGGGCCGGGCGGTGGGTGCGGCGCTGGGGGCGCCGGTAGCGGTGAGCGTGCCCGTGGCGGCGGCGAGGCGCGCGGTGACGAAGCGCTGGGGCGTCGCGAGGACGGGCCGCGCTGCCGAGGTGCGGGCGCCGCTTGGGCGCCGAAGGGCAGGGACGGCTGACGGGATCACCGAGCGCGTCTCGGCGATCTCCGATGCTTCGTGGCGCACAAACGCCCAGGCAGCACCGTCGGACCGGGCGATGGAGCGGGCCGGCGCAGGGGCGGCGGTGGTGACCGTGCGGTTCATCGCGTGGGCGCTGGCGCGGCGGACGGGCGCGGCTTCGGCTGGGGCCTCGTGCGCTTCGGTCGCGAGCGCGTCGACCGCGCGGGTCCGCGGAAGGAACGTCTGGCCGACGAGACGCGTGACGCGGGCGGGACGGCGGCTGGGTTCGGAGGGGCCGGGGCCTTCGGAGGCGATCTGGACGGGCGCGGCGCGGAGCGCGGCGGGGCGACCCGCGGAGACGCGCGCGACTGGAGAGGCAGACAACGCCGCGGATGCCGCCGGCATGGCGCCTCGGGCAGATGCGCGGGCTGCGGGCCGGGAGAGCGTGCGACGGGGACGCTCGGATCCGGTGCGAACGTCGCTGCGCTCGGCCTCGGCGAGGGTGCCGGAGGCGGCGTGGTCCGCGTCTGCGGAGCTTGCCAGCGCCATCGCAGGTGAACGGGCGAGGGTGGGGCGAAGGCCAGCGCCGCGGGTGACAGCGGGGTTCGCGGGCATGCGCCGGGCGGCGACGGCGGTGGCTGCGACCTCCGGGGCGACCTCGATCACCTCGCGGATGACCGACGCGGGCGCGCCGGCACGACGCAACAGGCGCACAACCTCGATGATCGGCAGATCCGCAGGCAGTTCGTCGACGAAGACCGTGGCGATCGCGCGGCGAACGCGGGCCGGGAGCTGCGCGGCGACGCGGACTTGCGTGGCCGTCTCGACCGTCGCCGCGCGCATGCGGTCCGCGACGCGTTCCACGGGACGGGCACTCGCGACGGCGCGAGAGCCAGCGGGCGCGGGGCGAGTGCTGAGTGCCGCGGGTCCTTCAGCGCGAGGGCCGCCACGGTTGACGCGTGCGGGGACGAACGGCGTGGTGTACCAGGCCGACTTTACCGGGCGCATCGCCTGGTAGGGGGCGCGCGCGAGCGGGGCGGACTCGGCCTCCACAGTCTCCGTGGCCACGCCGACGGGCGCGGGGAGAATGAAGCCGTCTGCCGACGGTGCAGGGATGCGGAACGTGGGGACGACCCCCTCGGCCTCGCCCGCCCAACGACGCGACGCTGCGCGCATCGTCGTGCCTGCGCGGCGCTTGAAGAACCGCTCCTGCCGCCGCTCGCGCCGCCGCCGGGACGCCGCGAGACGTCGCATCATCGCGTAGAACGGCTTGCCGGAGAGGAAAACCATGCCGTCGCCGGACTCCGCCTCAGCCTCGATCTCGGGGCTGGTCCACGGATCCGCCAGCCCAAAACGGGCGTAGAAGGACGCGTCCATCGCCATGCTCGGGCGACGGCGACTCCGGCTACACAGCCGGCTGGCGAGGCGTTCTCCGAGTGTGGGGCGGTCCTGGCTCATTTCTCGCTCCTCCTGCTGCCGTCTACGAGATCGTGATGCCGTGGTGCGCGATGGTGATGCTCTCGATCGCGAGGTCGGCCCCGTTCGCGTTCAGCGACGGACCCTCCCAGCTCACCGGCCACGCGTTGATGAAGTCGAACCGGCGCACTTCTTCCATTTCCATATTGTACATCACGATGGCCCCATTTCGGCGCTGATCCTTGCTGAACTCGTCCTGCAGGATCTCGTTGCGCCACTCAAGAAGCGTGGTATCGGACGTGGTGCCGTACTTCAACGTGATGTTTTCCCAGCGCGACTGCCCGGGGAACTTGTGGACGCGGAAGTTCTGCCCGCCTTCTTCGATCTCGACGACGGTCGTGGTGGACTTCAGCCCGGAACACTCC
The DNA here is from genome assembly GCA_903844155.1 of uncultured Pseudomonadota bacterium. GTDB lineage: Bacteria > Myxococcota_A > UBA796 > UBA796 > SXON01 > CAIUMM01. The sequence goes on from CAIMSU010000343.1 coordinate 53,527, forward strand.
CGGAACTGTGCAACTTCGACCGTCGGCGTACCGGTGCCCCCGGTGTTCAGCAGAAGTCCGAACAGGAAACCGCCCTCAGGATCGGCGACGCGCGGGCTGTTCTCCCCGGCGGTGGACTTGATCGACGAGCTGGCGCGATGAAGGCCGTCTCCCGCGGAGGTGCCGAGCTTGTACTTCTGGGTTGGATCGCCGAAATCCACGGAGCTTGGGGACTTCAGCGAGAAGGTGCGAGGCGACTCGGCCGGGGAATTGTTGGCACCCAGCGACGGCTGGCTGCCCGCACGCCCCTGGCCCGCGCCCGCGCCACCGACCCCGGCGGTGGTCTTGTGGTGGGACGACGGCACACCGCCGCCCTTGCCGGGACCGCCCTCGCCCTTGGTGCTCTTGTTGTGGGAAGCGGGCACGCCGCCGCCCTTTCCCGCGCCGCCCGAAAAGCTCGGCGTCCCTTGTCCACCGCGACCGCCGCCGCGACCTTTCCAGTCTGCCATGGTCTACCTCGCTTTTTTCAGGACCCCGGAGCACCGAGGCGTAGGTCGATGAAGATCCGCTCCGTCGTTCCGACGGGTCGGAGTCGAACATACACGTTTAGTTGTCCGCTGTCGCGGGCGACCATCGGGTTGTTGACCTGACTGCATTCTACAGAATATTCGAGTCCCGGTCGATCTCCAGCCAACAAACCCGCCGTCCAGAACTCTTCGAGGCGAACAAGGCAATCGCGCTCGATCAACTTCCATAATCCCTGGCTGTTGACCTCAAAGACTGCCCACTCGGTGTCGCGACGGAGCTGTTCGGTCACCGCGGAAACCGTTCGGCGCGCGTTGATGAAGAGCCAGCGCGGCTCGAGCGAGAGCGTTCTCGCGCCCCAGATCACCACGCCTCGGCCCGGCTGGATGACGAACGGGTTGATCCCCGACTCGCCGATGATGCCGGATTCGGTCCAGTCCAGCTCCACCTCGGTGTGGGTGATGCCGAGGAGGGGAAGGTTCGCGGGCGGCCAGCCGACGCCCCAGGGCGGTCGCGTGAGCTCGTTGCGCGCGTAGGCGCCCATGACGGCGCCGGATGGCGGAAAAAGCGCGTCCCCAGCGCGTAACCAGGGGTAGTAGACCGCGCCGAAGGCCTTGTGCTCGGGCTTGCGCTGCTGAAAATCCCGGCACCAGCGCAGCAGCAGGTCGCCGTGCAGGCCGCGTGGCGCGTCCAGGATCAGGAAGCGGTTCGTCATGTGCTGGCAATGCTCCAGCAGGACCTCGTAGAGCTCGTCCGCGTCGCTGCGGACGGCCCCGGAGCGCAGCACCTCGCACCTCAGGTAGGCCGCGGCGGGGCAGGCGATGATCGCGATGTCGTCCTCCGCGCGCAATCTGTCAAAAATCGGCTTGAGCGGTCCATCATCCGGGTTTGGCGCCTTCAGATCCGAGTCGTCGTCGATGCAGACGGCGAAGAGGTGCACCTCGTCGCCGCCATTCTCGAAGAAGCACTTCGCGGCGCGGCGGCTCGGCCCGTCGAACAACAGCTCCTGCGGGTGCTCGATCAGCTCGGCGTAGCGGCGGAGCGTGACCTCGACAAAGTCGCCTGCGCTTGCCCCTTCTGGCCACTCCATGCGCCGCATGAACCCGATGATGCCGCCAACGTCGCAGCGCACATGTCCGGATTGCCGGGCTGGAAGGCTGCGGTGCTCAACGCTGACGCCGGGCCTGGACATCAGCGCGCCTGCGTGGGGTTGGCGCGGCGTTCCGCATGCGCCTTGCACGAGCGCGAGGCCGGCCGCAAGCGGGTAGCAGCCGCCCAAGGGATCCGGGACGACCCGCGCAGGGGCCTATTTCGGCGCGTTGATCTTCTCATTGATCGAGGAAATCTCCTTGACCCAGGCGTGGCGCTCCTTGTGGGTGAGGTCGAGGCAGGCGTCGCGGCTCCAGTGAAAGTGGTAGGCGATGAACGCTACCTCCTTGAACACATTTTCCAAGGGGTAGCTTACGATTCCCCCAGGCGGCCGAACTCCTTGTCGAACTTGGCGCCGCACTCCGGGCATGTGACCTGGATGACCGCTTCGTCTTCGTTGATGCGGTTGTACATTTCTTCGAGAAAGCGCAGGTCGCCCGCGAACAAGTTCTCGATGACGCCCGTGTTGATCTCGGGCAGGGTGCCGAGGCGCGTCATGACGCGCGAGAGCAGCACGATGATGAGGTAGGCGCGATTGCGCTGGACGCGCATGTCGTTGAGCGGGACGATCTCGTCCTTCGCGTTCGCGAGGCGCATGATGCCTTCGCGGTGGAGCGTGCCGTCCTTGTCCACGTAGCCGCGGGGGAGGATGAATTCGTATTCGGTCTTCAGTTCCATGGCGGACTCCGCGGGTCAGGGCGCCGAGCGGCGCGAAAGCCGCCCGACCGCGAAAACGGCCGGGCGTAGGGGGAGAAGGGCCGAAGCGCGGTGGCCTGCGCTCCGACCCGGAAAACGCGAGGGGCTAGTCCTCGATGAGGGCGCCGCCATCCCACTGGCCGATCGAGAAGATCACGAACTCCGCCGGCTTGACTGGGCAGATTCCGATCTGGACGTTGACCTGGCCCGCGTCGATGAGGTAGCGGGGGTTGGTCTCGTCGTCGCACTTCACGTAGAAGGCTTCCTCGGCGGTCGTGCCGAAGAGCGCGCCCGAGCGCCAGACGCGCATGAGGTAGGCGCGCACGTCGCGCGTGAGCTTCTTCCAGAGCGAGTGATCGTTGGGCTCGAACACCGCCCACTGGCTGCCGATCATGATGGACTGCTCGACCATGATGAAGAGCCGGCGGACGTTGATGTACTTCCACGAGGGGTCGGACATCGTGCCGAGCGTGCGCGCGCCCCAGACGCGGATGCCGCGATCCTTGAAGATGCGGATCGCGTTGATACCGCGGTCGTTGTACTGGCCCTGCTCCAGCCGGTTGATGTTCTGCGAGAGGCCGGTGATGCCCATGCAGATCTCGTTCGCGGGCGCCTTGTGCACACCGCGCTCGGTGTCGACGCGCGCGTAGATGCCCGCGACGTGACCGGAGGGCGGCACGAACAGCTCGTTCTTCTCGGTCTTGATGAGCTTGCGGCGATTCGGCCCGGTGACGCGCAGGTGCGCCTGCGTGTGGTCGCCGGTGAACCAGCTCGGCTTGGTGACCTTGACCCACGGTACGTACAACGCGCCGTAGCCCTTGTTGGACGCCGGGATGTCCATGTTGCCATCGGAGACGATCGGACCGTCCAGGATCGCGAAGCGGTCCTTGCGGACCTCGCAGAGCTCGAGCATCTCGCGCTGCTGGTGGGTCATCAGGCCGGGGGCGACCATGAGGGCCATGTCGTCGACGTCGTCGAACGCGTAGAGGCCGAGCTTGTCCGCCTGGTTCTCACGGATGGAGGACGCGAGGTCCTGCGTGCCCATGAGGTAGACGTAGGACTTGCCGCCGCCGTTGTCGTAGAAGCCGTTGACGCCCGCCACGAAGTTGAAGACCGAAGGGGTGGAGAGCCAGTCGCGGAACTCCTTCTTCAGCGCGTCGTCCGAGCCGAGGGCCTCGTACACGGCGTCTGCCGCATCGTCCGGATCGGCGATGGCCTTGCCGACCAGCTCCTCGACCGGGCGCGTCTCGATGAGGTACTGCGCGAAGTAGCTCTGGAGCCAGCGGAAGAATTCCGCCTTGTTGGTGATCGCGACCGGCGGCACCGAGTACTCGGAGCGCAGCGCGGTGCCTTCCGTCGACTTGACCTCGTATCCGTAGGCCGCGAGCACGTCCGCCGCGGTCTTGGGGTTGGCCTTGGTGAGCGGGAAGGTCTCGTGCAGCTTGTTGAGGAGATCCTCGACCGCCTGGTCCGAGTCGGTGACGATCTTGCCTTCAAGCGAGATGTTCACTTCCGGCAGCTCGAGCGACTTCTCGGCGTAGGTGATCTTGACGCGGCCCTTGGTGCCGGCCTCGAACTTCGGGGCGGCGGCGCCGGCCTTCGGTGCGCCGTACAGCTCCATGTACTTCTTGACGTCCTTGACATTCTTGGCGCCGAGCTTGAAGGCCTGCGTGAGCGCGGTGGTCGCCTCCACGGCGTCGCCCTTGATGCCGCCCTTCTCGTCGACAAGCTGCGGGACGACCTTGCCGCGGAGCTGGCGCTTGCCGTCCGAGCCGGTGATCGCGATCGCGTCGTTGGGTGGGCGGAACTCAAACAGGCCGATGAAGCCGGGAGTGCTGGTGGAGACGGAAGAGATCGGCTTCGGGCCCGAGTCCACTTCACGGATGTATACGCCTGGGGTATGGTATTCCATTTTTGCTCATTCCTCAGATTCATTCTCTGAATCCGCAAGCTTGCGGACCAGGTACTGTTTGGGGCCGGGGGCCGTTGTGGGACTGGGAAGGGGCCGACCGGCGCGGACGCGACCGTTCGGGGACTGGTTGGTTGGGGACTCGGGACGGGGTTCAGTGGATTGGATTCGGCCCATCTTGATGGATGTGCCGCCATGACTCTTGAAGAGCGAACCATCTAACGCCACTCGGGCGCGGTACGTCAAGAAGGGGCGGTAGGGGGCCTCATGAAGTGTAAAAAGGTTGATGGCATCACCAACGGTCAGGTCGTCGACCAGCGAGAGCGACACCTTCTCGATCTGTAGCCCGTCTTCGTCCTCTTCGATGATCTCGCCCTCGCCGTTCGGGGCGCGCGCGGCGTTCATGTTCGTGGGCGACCAGGGGCGGCCGAGGCTGTCGACCTCGCGCCCGTCCGGCAGCATGAAGCGGCGCGGACGGTAGATCAGGTGGGTGGCCTCGTTCAGCCGCAGCATCATCCAGCCGAGCAGACGTTCGGCGTCGGAGCGGAACTTGGAGTGGACGGCGAGCATGTAGAAGAGATCAACGAGGATCGGCGGCCGATGGTAGTAGACCTCGCCCCCCTTCTCGGGGTCGTCCTTCACGAACACGGGCGCCTGACGGAACCGCTTCACGTTGATGAGGTTCGGGTTCTGCCCGACCCGGTACATGTAGATGTAGAGGATCTCCTCTCGGTCCTTCGGGACGAATTTCATCTCCTCCTCGATGCGCGGCCGCATTTCGCCGATGTTGTAGCCGTCGAGCAGGAAGCGGTGGAGCGCCTCGGTCGTCTCCCCGATCACGCTGCGGCCCGACATCGGGCCAGCCTGTCCGTTGAGGTTCGCCTCCTCCCTTGGGTTCATTCGGGGTCACCGGACGGGGCGACGCGAGCGCGAGGCTCGGCCGCACCGGGCTCGGACGGGATCAGGTCCCAGCGGGACGGGCGGACGGTGAAGGGCAAGGGGCGCGACTCGACCGCCGAAGTAGACCGCACTATCCGCCGTTCTGCAAGGGCAGCCCGAACATCGCCATGCCAGTCCACCCGCGCCGCGCGGACGCCGGGAGTGGCATCCTCCCCTCGGTAATTGACCTTCTTGCCGCGCGCGAGGTCGAGCGCGTAGGGGTGACGGACGAGGCGAATCAGCAGCGGCGCGTTCGGCTTTGGCTCCGCGGTGCGCGTCGTCATCCGCACGGTGGGGCTGCGGAGCTCCTTGGAGTCGCGCGCGGGCACTGGGGACGGGCGGTCGAGGGGACGATCACGCTCCAGCCGTTTTGCCATTCCGGGGCGCTCAACACCGATGTTCTCGCCCGGGATCGCCCGTTGGAGACGATCAGCGGGGGACGGCAACGGCGTCGACATCGCCCCCCGTTATCCCGACTTGCGAGAAAACCACGCGCGCAAGCCGGTTCGTCCGCGCGGCACACCAACGCCGAGCTCGCGGAGCCGCACGCGGGCGATGTCCAGCGTTTGATCCAGGTGCAGCGCTTCCCGAAAGTGGCGTCCCGCCTGCTCGAATTGTCCGTTTGACATGCACAGGCCGGCGAGCTCCAGGTGCAGGGTCGCCCGTTTGATCGGGTCGCCCTCATGCAGGAGCCGGACGTGGAGGTCTGCCTGCCGCGTGGCGCCATGGGATGGGGAGCCGGGCCCGTGTGGAGCGTGCGTGTCCATCCGTGAATCGTCTCCGGGCAGGCTGGCCCGAGCGAGGTGCCCGGCCGTGTGCCGGAATTATGGGTTTGCGGTGACGGGAAGGAAACAGCATTCCGTCAAGAATCCGCAAGGATCGCGTTCACCACGGCGTCGCAGTCGGGGCCAGCTCCGCGTACAACGCGGCATACCGCCTCGCGCATGCGGCCAGCGAAAAAAGTGCTGCGCGCGCGCGTCCGGCGTCGGCGAGGCGGGCCCGCTCTGGCGCGTCCGCGAGGAGGCGGACGAGGGCATCGCGTAGCGCATCGGGGTCGTCCTTCGGGACGAGGACCCCGGCGTCTCCGATCAGCTCCGCCAGGCCGTCCACGTTGGAGGCGACCACTGGAACGCCGGCCGTCATCCCTTCCAGCGCCGCCAGCCCGAAGCCCTCCCACCGGCTTGGAACCACCAGAATGTCGGAATCGGCGAGGAGGTCGGGGATGTCGTCGCGCGGGCCCAGCCAGTCGACCGTGGCGGTTCCGCCGGGAACGGCGACGGTCCGGACGCCGCGATGGGTCGACCGCCCCGCGATGCGCAGGTGGGTGCCCGCGGGCAGGGCCCGAACCAGGACGTCGAACCCCTTCTGGGGGACATCGCGACCGATGGCGAGCAGGCGCGTCGCGGGGCCGGTCGACGGGCGGGAAAAGCGGGCGAGGTCGATGCCGTTGGGGATGACGACGGCGTGCGGGTGATGGATGTGCTCGTGCGCCTCGGCGTAGCGGCGGGCCGCTTCGGAGACGTAGACGAGCCGGTCGGATGACGACGCCATGCCGCGCTTGATCCAGGTGCGCGTCGCGTTTTCGTCGCGGTTGAGGTTGTGCTCGGTGGTCACGACGGGTTTTCGGGCGATGCGGGCGGCCGGTCGCCCCCAGGTGTCGCCCGCGAACAGGTGGGTGTGGACGATGTCGAAGCCGTGCGCCAGGCGCGTGAGTTCAAGGATCGCGGCGAATCCGGATGTTCCGCGGGCGCGCGCGCCCCGGTGCACCCGCACTCCCGCGCGGCGGTAGTCTTCGGCGAGATCGTCTGGTTGCGCGTGCACCGTAGCCACCTCCTGGTGCACGAGTCCCTCCCGGCACAGGCCGAGGACGAGCCGCTCCGCGCCGCCGCCGGAGAGGTCACAGAGGACGTGGAGGACGCGGATCAACGCGCCGGGGGCCGTACCGCGTAGACGGCCAGATAGATGTCGTGCAACGCCAGATAGGGTGCCAGCGGCTCTTCGACGACCTGCCCCGCGTAGTGATCGCCGACGATGAAGTCGTGGTCGGGGCCGCCGCTGTACATGCCCATGTGCGCGACCCAAAGGGGCACGTCCTGGAGCGTGACGAGGGCGGGTTCGCGGGGGTTTTCGGCGTCGGAGAGAAAAAAGATGACGTCGCCGGGCTGGAAGAGCGACAGATCGAGCGTGCGGGAGGCGGCGGGCGACAAGCCGGGGATTGGCGTGCCAAGTTGGCGTTTCGCGACGATCTCGGTCGGGTTCACGGACAACGATTGCCAGGGCCCCCGGCCGGCGTCCGTCCAGGCGAGGAACACGAGCCCCATGCAGTCGAGATCGGGGCCTCGCGCGCCGAAGGTGTAGAGGCGACCGAGGTAGTTGCGGGCCGCGCTGACCAAGGTCGGGTCACCGACCGCCTCGTCGAGGGCAGGGGTAGTGTCCGGCGCGAACGCGCATCCTGGGACCAGGGACCAGAGGAGGAGACAGCCCACCCTCCGACTGTAACGGCCCGTGCGCCGCGTGCGCCCGCTGTCGGTGGCACGACTCTTGCTTCAGCTATTGACGCTGCTGCCCCGTCGTCCGCGCTCGCAGGCGACATCCTCCCCGCTGAAATCCCCCGGAGTCTCCCCACCATGGCCCGCTCGCTCACCGTCAAGCACGAAGAAAAGCTTGGAACTTCCAGCCTCCTCAACTCGTTCCTCCTCGTCACCCTGGCGTGGATGATCGCCGGCGCGATCTTCGCGAGCGCGAACGAGGCGTCGGCCGCTGCGGACGGGTCGACCTCGACCATCGACGCGACCGTCTTCACGCCCTAGGGATTTGTAGAATCAAATCTACTCAGGGTCGAACAGGTCCGAATCAGTAGTCGTGATGCACGTCGCCCGGGGGCGGCGCAACGGGTGCATCCGTCGGTGAGTCGACGGGAATGGCGAGGGGTGCGCTGTCCTGAGGGGGCGCTGTCCCGGTCGGCGTGGCGTCCGTGGCCGGCGGCGCAGGCGGGGTCTCGGCGTTCAGCGCCGCGTCCGGGGGTTGTGGCGCGACCGCCTCCCAATGGCCGGGAACCCAGTACCCAGCAGCGTCGTAGTGGGCCGGGACCCAGACCACACCGGGTCGCGGGGCGACGGCGTAGCCAAAAGCCCAGGGCGAGACAGCCACAACCACGCGCGGCCCGCGGTAGCGCGGCGGACGACCGCGCCAGGGACGGGCGAAGGCCGACGGGGCGGCGAGCATGAGGCAGAGCACCCCGAGCAGGATGGCGGCTCGGGCGCGCAGGATCGTGCGAATCGGGTTGGACATCTTCGGCTCCATCGCGCGTGGGACGCGCGCACGGGAGAGATATTCACCCGCCGCCGGGTAGCCACATGTCCACCGCGCACCCGTGATATTCGGTGACGATGGGGTCGGCCCTCAGCCCTCTCGCACCGGCTCCCAGCTCGTCCAGACGTCATCCCCGACCTGCTCGACGCTCACGAGCGCGAGGCGCGGAGCCCCGGCCAGCGTGAACCCAGGACCGGCTACAAACCCAGGTCCACCCGCCAGAATCTTCCCAGCCGTGAAAAGCTCCAGGCGGTCGACAGCGCCCGCCTCCAGAAAGCTCCTGTGCACCCTGCCTCCGCCCTCGACGAGCACCCGTCGAACGCCACGATTCGCGAGTTGCTCCAGGACCGCTACCACGTCGACGCCGCCCGGGCCGACCGCGGTCGCCACACGCGCTGCGCCGCTGATGTTCCCGCCTTCTCGGCTGAATATCAGGCAGCCGGCGCCAAGCACCTTCGCGCCCGAGGGCGTCCGCCCGTGGGTGTCGAGCACGACGCGGAGCGGATCTCCGGCTCTACCGCCGAGTCGGACGGTCAGCTCGGGATCGTCGGCGAGCACCGTGCCGACGCCGACCAGGACCGCGTCATGCTCGGAGCGCAAGCGGTGAGCAGCGGCGCGGCTCTCCGGCCCGGTGATCCACTTGGACTCACCCGTTTCACTCGCGATCCGCCCGTCCAGGGTCACCGCCGCCTTGAGGGTCACCTCGGGCAAGCCGCCCGCGACCACACGAATGAAGCCAAGGTTCATCCGACGGCATTCGGCTTCGCGGACGCCGACGTCCACCTGCAACCCCGCCGCTCGGAGCTGCGCGATGCCCCGCCCGCTCACGAGCGGAAAGGGGTCCACGGTCCCGACCACCACGCGCGCGATCCCCGCTCGGAGGATTGCATCGGTGCAAGGCGGTGTTCGACCGTGGTGGCAGCAGGGCTCCAGGGTGACGTAGAGCGTCGCGCCGCGCGCCTCGTCGGGTCCCAGTTGGTGCAGGGCGTGCGGTTCCGCGTGGTGCTGGCCGGGCGGTTGGGTCCAGCCGGTCGCGATAACCCCGGTCCCCGGCCGATAGATCACCGTGCCGACAGCCGGGTTGCTCCCTGTTCGCCCAAGCGCGTTCCGGGCGACCGTCAGCGCCAGGCCCATCTGCTCCTGGTCCACGCCTTCCGAGCCGGTCGCCACGATCAACCGTCCGATCGCGGCTTGGGGTCCGCGAGACCGTCCAGGAGCGGGCCGACGACGTTGAGGAAGTCCAGCGGACCTTCAAATGCCCGGTAGACACTGGCAAAGCGCAGGTACGCGACAGCGTCCAGACCGCGGAGTGCGGCGAGCGCGATGTCGCCCACCTCCCGCGTTGGGACCTCGCGATCTGCCCGGCGCGAAAGCTCCTTTTCGACGCGGACTACGACGTCCTCAAGCTGATCCTCCGTCACCGGTCGCTTTCGGCATGCGAGGCGCAAGCCCGCCAGCAGCTTGTCACGCGAAAACGCCTGGCGCCGGCCATCGCGCTTCAGGATCGTCGGCAGGCGGAACTCGATGCGCTCAAACGTGGTGAACCGGTGTCCACACGCCTCACACTCGCGCCGTCGCCGAACCGCCGGCTCGGCCGGGCTCTCGACCGATCGCGAGTCCACGACGCGGCTGTCGGGGTGATCGCAGACAGGGCACTGCACGGGGCGCGGTGCCTATCACCGCCGGCCCGGCGGGGCCTTACCGGCACGTTACCCGGCCCGGATGGCCACCCCCGTCTTCGTCCTCGGCGCTCCTCGTTCGGGGACCACGCTTCTCCGCGTCATGCTTGCGGGCCACCCGCGCCTGTTTTCGCCGCCGGAGATGGTGATCGCGCCATTTGCGACCATGGCGGAGCGTCGCGCGAAGCTGGATGAGCGCTTCTGGGAAAAAGGGGGGTTGCGACGAACGTTGATGGAGCTGCACGGCATCGACGTGGACGCTGCGAAGGCGATGGAGGCCTCCTGGGAGGCGCTGACGGTGCCGGAGGTCTACCAGCTCCTCACCGCCTCTCTCGACGATGGCGTCGACGGGGGGCGCATCCTCGTCGACAAGTGCCCGCACCTCTCGGCCGACCCGCCGGCGCTCGCGCGCCTCGCCCGCTGGTTCCCGGACGCCCGCTGGATCTGGATCGTCCGCCACCCCGGCAGCGTGACGCGGAGCATCGAGAACATGCCGATGGCCGAGGTGATCCTGCAGGGCTACGCGCCGGACGCGCGCGGCATCTGGTACCACGCGAACCGGACGATCCAGGCGTTCCTCGCTGGAATTCCCGCCGAGCGACAGGTTCGGGTCACCTACGAGGACCTGGTCCAGTCGCCAGAGACCCCGCTCCGGTCGATCACCGATCTGCTCGGTCTGGCCTATGTTCCCGCCATGGCCCAGCCCTACGAGGGCGACCGCATGCGCGACGGGCCGCCGGGCGCGCGAGCGGTCGGGGATCCGAACCTTGCCGGCCGAGGAAAGCTCGAGCCCGAGCTGGCGACGAAGTGGCTGGAGGGCTTCGACCCCGCCAGCGTGAGCCCCGAGACTCACGGGCTCGCACGCGCCCTTGGCTACGACCTCTCCAGCCTGCCTCCGCCGCCGATCTCGGCCGTCTCTGAAGCCATGCGCAACCTCTTCCAGCGGGCCATCGAGATCGAGCAGAACCTCGTTGTCCCTGACGATCTCGACGCGCTGGAGGGCCGCCGGTTCCTCTCCCGCATGGTCGCGCAGTCGCTCGATCTCTTCGTGGAGGAGTCCGACGCCGACCGGCCCGCGTTCGCGCACGCCGAGAGCCCGACGCGCAAGATGTTCGCAGACAACCCCGATGCCGACTACTTCCGCGCGCCTCTCCGCTTCGCGCCGGGGGCCGACGCAGCGCCGTCGACGGACCGGTACCGGGTCTGGGGCAAGCTGGCCCCAGGGACCGTCTACGTTGGCATGTTGCTCTACGGGAAGGGCGGGCGGACGGCCGCACGGCTGGCTGATCGGCACTTCGCACGCGCAGACGGCAGCTTTGAGGTCTGGATCTCAGCCGCAAAGCCCGAGGGCGTGGCCGACGGAAGCTGGCTCAAGGCCGATGGCGACGAGACCGCCATCTTCGCGCGGCAGTACTACACGGATCGCGGCGTTCAACCGCCAGTTGAGCTGCACATCGAGCGGCACGGCCCGGTCGCCGAGGACCGCCTCGACCCCGCTGGCCTCGCCAAGCGCTACACGTTGGCTCGCCGCAACCTCGACGGCGTGTTCACGCGCACCGCAGAGGCCCGCAAGATGGCGCAGTCCGCGGCGTTGAACCGGTTCATTCCCATCGGCGGTGAGGCGCTGTTCCCGACGCCGGACAACAGCTACCTCGTCATGTGGTACCGCATGGGGCGCGACCAGCGGCTCTTCATCCGGGGCGAGGCGCCTGTTGCACGATACTGGAGCTTTGTGCTCTACAACACCTGGATGGAGTCGCTGGAGTACCGGCATCATCGGGTGCATCGGAACCACGCGCAGATCACGACGGAGGCCGGTCGCTACGAGGTCTGCGTCGGCCACGCCGATCCGGGTCACCCGAACTTCATCGCTACGACCGGGCATCTCGCCGGGTACGTGGTCTTGCGCTGCCTGCTGCCCGAGGGCGACATACCCGTGCCGCAGGTCGAGATTCGTTACGACCGGGAGTAGAGCGGGTTCATGCCGCGCAGCTGACCGGGAGATAAGCGGGCCCCATGACCGCACCGCGCGACGCCGCCATCGTCCTCCTGACCCTGAATGAGATCCAGGGCCTGCGCGCGCTCTGGGACCGGATCCCGGTCTCGCTGTTCCGCGAGTGCTTCGCGGTGGACGGTGGAAGCAAGGATGGAACGGTTGAATTCCTCGCCGAGAAGGGCATCCCCGTTGTGACCCAGCCCATCCGCGGGCGTGGCGTGGCGTTCCGGTGCGCCGCGGAGGCCAGCCATGCCGAGCGCCTGATCTTCTTCAGCCCGGACGGCAACGAGGACCCGGCCGACATCGTCCGCCTCGACGATCGGCTGCTGGACGGTGCGCGCGTGGCCATCGCCCGGCGCTTTGGCCCGGGTGCTGTGAACGAGGAGGACGGCGAGACCATCCGGCTGCGCGCTCGCGTGAACGACACCCTCTCCCGCATCGCCATGGGCCTCTTCCATTCGGGTCAGCCGCGCGTGTACGACACCATCAACGGCTTTCGGGCGTTGCGTCGAGCGGATCTGCTGGAGTTGCAAACGACCGTCAAGCGGTTTCCCATCGAGTACCAGATCACGATCCGCAGCCTCTCACGCGGCTGGCGCGTCGACGAGGTGCCGACGATCGAGGGCTCGCGCATCGGCGGGATCCGCAAGGCGTCGAGCTGGCCCGTCGGCGTCGACCATCTGAAGGTGCTCGCGACGGAGCTGCCCAACGTTCGGTGGCTACGGGGCTGACGGCGCATCCGGTAGGATCGACGCCGGGTCTGGCAGTACACGCATCTGCGCGACCGACGCCCAGTCGCTGTCGTCCCAGCTCACGTCGATGGGCCAGGTCCCGGCGGTCGCGTTGTCGGGAACGTGCACCGGCACGCTGTCGTCGACGGTCCAGCCGGGGTTCCACTTCCACGTCGGCCAGGAGCCCTGGAAGGGCCGCACGCTGGCGGTCTCGTCGTCGAACCGCACAGACACGCGCAGCGACTGCTTGATCGGGCTCGTCGCGCGCCACCGGCATTGGAGCCAGAAGGTCTGGCCGGGGACGGCGTAGTCCTGTGCAGCCTGGCAGCCCATCCCGTCGACCAGCGGCCAGTGGTGCGTGGCGGGCGTGTCGTCGGGGCGCTGCATGGACGCCCGCCAGCGCGCGAGGACTTCGTCGTAGCGGCCATTCACGGCGTCACGCCAGGCGCGCAGGCGGGTGCGGGCCTCGGTCACGCTCGGGAGGCGCAGCGCGGTCAGCTCCAGCGGGTCGTGAAGGATGTCGAAGAGCTGCATGGGGCCGTCTTCGTAGAGGTCGATGGTCTTCATGCCCGCGGGCGTGCGCTCGGCGAGGCAGCGGTGGGAGCGCCAGCAGGAGTGGTGGAGGACGCGGTCGGGGACCGGGCCGAGGAGGCTGGCGCCGCGGACGCTGCCGGACAGTGTCCCGCCGGTGAGCCCCACGACCGTCGGCAGGATGTCGATCTGCTGTCGATCCCCGGACACCCGGCCGACCGGAACGCCCGGCCCCCACATGACAAACGGGATGTGCAGCCCCTCGTCGTAGATCACCATGTCGTGGATCGAACGGCCGTGCTGTCCGAACGCCTCGCCGTGGTCGCCGAGCACGATGAACACGGTGTTTTTTGCGAGCCCGAGGGCGTCGTAGGCGTCATACAGCCGGTTGACGAAGTCGTCGCTGTACCGGATGTCGTTGAGATAGTGGAGCTCGTTCCCGGTCTTGTCGCCCATCGGCGGATAGTCCCAGTCGGGGAGCACGGCGTAGTCGTGGTGCGTCGCCAGCGTAAGATAGGCCGCGAACCAGGGTTTGGTCTGGCGGCTGGCCCAGTCGACGCTCGGCTTGAGCATCGCCCGGTCCTCCAGCCCAAAATAGTTGGCGATCGCGAACTGTTTTGCGTCCGGCGCGTCGACAAGCGTGCTGCGCCCGCGAAAGAATTGGAAGCCGAACTGGTGGATGAGCTCGGTGCGGCTCTCAAAACGCTCGTTCGCCGGCTGGAAAAAGCCGGTCGAGTAGCCAAGGTCGCGCAGCAGGTTCGGCAGGCAGCGGTCGGGCACACCGCCAGGGCGCGACTCGCCGATATCCGTGCGTAGCATCGGCCAATCGCCGCACATCGTCGTCACCAGCGCCTTGGAGGTGTGCGGGATGACCGAGTACATGTGGTCGGCGACCAGCCCGCCCTGGCCGAAGCGTGCGAGGTTCGGCGTCGTGTCAAACTGCCCGCCGAAGCTGGTGGATTGCCAGCCCACGGACTCGAGCAGGATCAGCACGACATTGGGCCGGTCGACCCCGGCGACCGCGGTGACCACGCGCGGGACGACGTCGGCAGGCGTCGGGGGCGTCGTGACGTCGCCGTAGCGGTCCAGGCCGTCCCAGAAGAGCTGCTCGGAGAGCGACGGTTGGAACTCCTTCAACGGCGGGCGCAGGCCCTTTCTGCCGCCCGTGGCCAGCCAGATCGTCATCAGCAGCGCCGGCATCGCCACCAGCAGCTCCCAGCGCGGACGCGATCGAAGGCGTATTGTCATCGGCGCAAAACACGCGATCAATCCGGCAATTCCGGCCACGACGTGCTGCGGTCGCAGCTCGCTGAGCGCCACGGGCGCCACGTTCTGGATGTCCCCAAGCAGAAAGCCGAGCGCGTCCCAGTCCACGCGCGTCCCGGTCACCGCGTAGAACGCCAGCTCGGCGCCGCTGAGCAGCAGGAAGATCCAGCAAAGGCCGTGAAACACGAACTGCAGCGCGACCTTCAGCCTCCCCTTTGCCAGCCCCAGGATCACCGCGACGATGAGCCCGGTCGGCAGCCAGAACTGCAGCTCGCCTTGCGCCAGCTCAAAGCTCCCGGCCTTCGGGTCGTAGAAGCGGCCGACCGTCGCGCGGTAGCCACAAAGCGGGATGAGCACCAGGAGGATCGTGAGCTGCGTCGGAACCAGCTCCGGCAGCCCGGGCAGGAACCGCAGGAAGGTGGACGCGAGCGCGCGCAGACGGGTCAAGACGGGTACTCGGGGCGGCGGATATCAAGGAACGACGGTCGCCGCGCGGCATCGGCGGCGGGTGATACCTTCGCGGTATGCACCTGCTCGTCGCGAACCCCACCGCGCAGTCCGGGCGCAACCGCGAGCGCATCGCCCGGGCGCGCGAGCTCCTCGACATTCATAGTCTGAAGCATGACTTTCTGCCGACGTTGCCCGGGGGCGCGACGGTTCTGGCAGTTGAGACCGCGTTGCGGTCGGGGCGGTACGACACGGTGGTGGCCATGGGAGGCGACGGGACTTTTCGAGAGGTTGGTGCGGGTATTCTGGACAGCGGTGCGAACGTGGTCCTGGGGATGCTGCCAACGGGCACCGCGAACGATCAGGGCCGTAGCTTCGGGATGAGCGCTGCGCCGGACGCGCTCGACCGGAACGTGGTGACGCTCGCGGAGCGTCACATCGTCCCGTTGGACGCGGGGAAGTTGATGCGGCTGGGGGCGGAGGGTGCCGTGGTCGACGCGGCCTGGTTCTTCGACAGCGCGGGCTTTGGCATGTCGGCGCGCGTCTTGCGGTGGCGGAACGAGGATCGGGCGCTCGTGGGCCACGTCCCCATCCTGCGCGAGCTCTACCGGGACAAGTTCGTCTACGCGGGGGCGGTACTACAGGCGTTCCTCGCCAGCTATATCGAGGAACAGGACTTTGATTGCGACGTGGAGACGCCCGATGGCGCCGGCGGCGTCGCCCGCGCGCGCTTGACCTCCATCACCGACCTCGTCGTCAAGAACACCCGGTACTACGCCGGTGCCTGGGTGTTCGACGAGACAGCCTCGCCCGAGGATGGCCTGATGGAGCTGATCCCCCTACGCGGGCGGAACGAGCTCGTCGCCCGGGCCGTCCTCGCCCACGAGCAGACCCCCATCTTCGCCGAAGACGCGCGCGACGCCGGCCTCACCCTGACCGGCATCCTTCGCGCTCCGTGGTTCAATCTGACGTTTTTGGAGCACGGCGCACGGGTCGAGGCGCAGTTGGATGGCGAGGAGCACCCCGCGGGCACCGGTTGGCGCGTGGAGGTGGTCAAGCACGCCATCCAGCTCATCGTGCCCGCGCAGCCCGGCGAGGAATAACCGAGGGAAAACGACGAACGGACCGGAGCCAGGCTCCGATCCGTTCTGGGAGACGCGGTGCGCGACGCTCAGCCGCAGCCGTTCGAGCCCGAAGACCCGCCGGCGCCTGGGCCGGCGGTGTCGTCGCCGGTGTCCTCGGAGCTGCCGCCACCGGAGCTGCTGCCCCCGGAGCCACTGGAGCCGGAGCCGCTTCCGGAGCTTCCACCCGAGCTACCGCCGTTCGCCTCGCCGGTGTCGTCGCCCGTTGGGGCGGCGCCAGTGTCGTAGACAACGGGGCCGGTGTCGGGCTCGACGGCGGTGTCGGTGGGGGGCTGCTCGTTGGAGAGGTCGAGCACGACGGCGACCGTGTAGCTGCAGTCGCCGCTGGTCACCGCCATCGTGCCTTCGGCGTGCGAGATGCTCATGATGCTCGCGTTCAGCGTCGCCCAGTCGGCGCCCTGCGGGGGCTGTCCGCCGCCGTGTCCGCCGTGTCCGCCGCCGTGTCCGCCACCGTGTCCGCCACCGTGTCCGCCGCCGGTGGAGCCGCCACCGCTGTCGGACGAGCCTCCGCCGGTGTCGTCCACCGGGCCGCCGGTGTCAACGGTGGTGGTCTCGGCGTTGGCGTAAACCGGCTGGTCGAGGCTGCCCTTGGCGCTGAGCGAGCCGGGCTTCATCTGGCCGTCGAGCTCGATGCCATCGAGCGAGAAGGCGATCGGGCCACCATGGCGCTGGGCGCGGTCCGCGTCGAGGAAGCCCCAGGCGACCTGGCCTTCGAACTCGGCGGGCTGCGCGCCCCGGCAGTCGACGGTCTGGACGCTGACGACCTTCACCCGGTACTCGCCAGAAGCCAGCAACGGACCGGCGTCCGGCGCAGGCTGGGTGACGCAACAGGGCTCCGGGGAGGGGTTGCAGTTCTCGGCGGAGAGGGCGATGACGACGACGAGGGCGAGGATGAGGATCATGGGAGGCTCCGGTTGAGGGGTGCAGCCATCCATCTCAAGTTCCGTGCCAAGCATCCAAGTTGTTGGAATTACATGACTCGCGGTGTCCGGGTTGGCGGAGACCGCGACATGGATGTCGGCCGCGCGACTCGGGGCGGGCCCGCCTCCCGATTCCCGTCGCACGAGCAATCCTGATCCCGCGAATTCGGTTGATTTGCCGCCCGCGAGTTCTCCACAAGCGGTGGACCTCGTTCGGCGCGAGAAACCCTTTTCCCACGAGCCCCCTCCAAAACGCCGCTTCGGCCGTTCGCGACGGTTGGCACGGTCCTTGCTTTGGTCCCCCACGACACCGGCGAAAGCCGAACGGTCGAAGCCGAAAGGCGGGTCGAAAGACCTTCTTTGACGTACTGACTCTTCCATCACGCAGATGGGATCCAGCCTTCACGGGCCGGGTTTCGGACGCGGGGCGGAGGAGA
>CAIMSU010000344.1 GCA_903844155.1 uncultured Pseudomonadota bacterium
GCGCAGTTGCTCGAAAGCCAAGGCGCCACGAGAATAAACAGCCAACACCGGACCGAAGGGTCCGGTGTTGGATGGCCAAGGAGAAGGCGCGACTTCGAGCCCTGCACGAAGCGTGCCTTCGACGCGGTCAGCAGCGGTCGCGCTCGCCGGAACCTGCGCAGGTGTGGACTCGTCAAGGGAGGTCACGAACACAGGTCCCAGCCGGAAAACATGGCGCGACGGGCAACAAACAGCCATCACCGGACCGAAGGGGCCGGTGATGGCTGCCCGTTGCCTGCCGCGGGCGGGGGTGGGCCGGCATACTGCTGCCCTGGCCAAAAGCAGAGGTTCATTCGTTCGGCCGGGCCGGTGTGCCCGCGGGTCTGGCGCCGGATCCGCACGGCGAACGGTCCGGGGGCCTCGCGACGACAGGGTGTGCGACTTTTGACCCCTGTCTCGCCGCCAAGCGCGACTTTTGGGGCCAGTCAGGGCGCCTGTCGAGGCCCGCCCGTCGGGTAGACCGCCTCGAACAAGTCAAACGCGCCACAGTACATCCCCTCCGGCTCCCCGAACGGCAGGCCGAGCTCGTTCGCCAGGCCTCCAAGCCCGCGCACCAGGCCGCCGTCCATCTGCAGGTAATTCTGCCCGTCCAACGTCATCTGCCACGGCCCGCCGACGTCGATGATGTTTGCGCCCTTCGTCGCCGTCGCCACCCTGGCTCCTCCCTCGAACGTCACTGTCGCTGCCCAATTCGGGTAGTTGTCCGTGCAGTTCACCAGTCCCCCGGGCCCTTCGACGTGCGCAAAGTCGCCAAAGTCGCTTGCGACGTTCTGCACGTCTGCCGCGAAGTGATCGGGAACGGGGCCGTGTTTCGCGCTGCCGGTGTTCACGGTGGTGACGCCGTCCTTCACGACCACGGAGAGCTTCCACTTCACGGAGGTTCCGAGCCCGCCCCAGGAGTAGTCCACGTCGATCGCCGTGATCGGCGCGGTCGCGAACGGTGGTGGACCGCTGATCGGCACGGTGTGGCCGTACGCGAAGGGCAGGGCGCCGGCGAACGCCAGCGCGGGGTTCCCGTGGACCGCCGCGCGGTAGGCCTCCTGGCACCAGGCCGGCGCGTCGTCGCCCCGGCCGAGGCGGAGTGCGCAAGCGTCCGCGAGAACGGCGTGGTCGCAGGCGGTCTGGGCGTCGAACGCCGCGACCAGGGCGTTCAGCGCGGTGGCCTTGGGGTAGCGGGAGGCTGCGGTCGCGTCGACCGCGCAGGCCCGCGCCTCAGCGATCTGCGCGGCGCTTGCGGCGGGCGCTGGCCAGGGGAACACGGGCGCTGCGATGACGTCGGCCGGGGGAGGGGCCGCCGCGGGGGCCGACGAGGTCGCTGGCGCCGACGAGGTCGACGGCGACGCGGTCGTAGGCGACGCGGGGGTTGGCGATGAGCCCTCGGAGGCGCCGGTCGGGCCGGTTCCAGGGTGGACACAGGCAAAGGTGGCGAGCGCGATGCACGCGGCGGGGAAGCGGTGGGGGGTGGACATGAACACTCCTGACAGTGGCGGCGGTGGGCGGGTTCCCGCCGACGGCGTCACGGGGCGAGCACGTTGATGCGCCCGGTGTTGGATTCGTAGCCTTGCGGGCTGCTCACCCAGACGCGGAGGCCGGTCGCCGGGCCAATGCTCGTCGGCAGGGTCACGTTGATCTGCCCCTCCGACTCGTACCACCACGGCGTGCCGGCGCCTGCGGTCGAGAGCGCGCCGTCGGCGTCGAAGTGGACGGTGTTGCCCGTCGTCGAAAATCCGCTCCCGAAGATGGAGATGGCGTCACCGGGAATGATCTGGTCGTCCCAGGTCGTGCCGTCGCAGATGCCGCCGTCGTTGATCGACCCGCAGCTGTCCGGAATGTCGACGGCGAGGCCCGTGGCCCACCAGTTGGCGAGCCAGTCGCCGCTCAGCGTCCGGCGGCCGTCGCGGTCCATCAGGCCGAAACCGTAGACGGTCTGCACGCCCGGGTTGTCGTAGAGCTGCCAGTGGATCGCGAGGCCGGCGCCCCAGTCCAGCGCGGCAGTCCCGATCGCGGCGCTGCGGGTCGCGTCGCGGCACTCGTCGTAGATGTCGCGGCCAGCGCCGTACTCGCCGATCAGGATGTCCTGGCGCGCCAGATCGGGGTGGGAGGCTGCGAGCGCAGCGTCGATGCGGTCGAGGGCGTCGGAGACGTGCGCGGCAAGCTGGTCGTCGGGCACGTCAAACGCTGCCGTCTGCCAGGAGGAGTAGCTGTACACGTCTACGCGAGCAGTGGGCGCGACCTCGGAGAGCACGCAGTCCAGGGGCGCGCTGCCGCAGGCCTCCCCGGTCTGCAGGTCATCGACGGCGTTGAACTCGAGCCCGCTGTAGAGCCGCGCCGTGCTGTCCGGCACAGCGGCGCGCGCCGCTTCGACGCCTTCCACGCGCGCTTCGACCCAATCCCGGTACCCCTGCCAGGCCACGGCATCGCCCTTCCACGAGGCCATGGCGTTGTCGCCCTCCCAATTCAGCAGGATGAACGTCCGCCCGGGCGCGTTCGTGAGCAGCCAGGTGCCGAGAGCGGCGATGGCGTCGCGCTCGGCGGTGGCCTCGTCGGCCCAGTAGCCGTCGGACCAGACGCTCTCGATGTCGGCCTCGGTGTAGGTCGTGAGGAGCACCGTGTCGAAGGAGGGGTTCGCGAGGACCGGGGCCCAGTTCTCTGAGGCAGCGATGTCGACGAGCGCGACGTTGCCGAGGTTGGCGCCGTCATAGTCGTCGCGCGCGGAGAGGGTGAGGCGGAGCGTGCGGGCGCCCATGGCAGCGGCGGAGTCGGCGCCCCAGGTGAGCACGTCCGGGGTGCCCGGCCAGGCGCCAAGATCGGGGTCCCAGTGGTAGACGCCAAGCTGGTCCGACGCGTCTGAGGGCGGGGTAAACACGGGGTAGGACGCCGGTAGTCCGGACTCAGCGCTGTCGGAGGCGTGTTGTCCGCTATCCGACCACGTCGTCGCGCTGTCAGCCGGCGGTGCGTCCCCGGGATGGGTGGCAGGGGCGACGCAGGCGAGGAGCCACAGCATCAGAACACCTGCAGGGCCGCGGCGCCTGCGTCCACCGGGTCCAGACGCTCGGCGAGACGCCCCAGGTGACAGGTCGGCACTGCCGGCCAGAGGTGGTGCTCGAGGTGGTAGAACATGCTGTAGCTCACCACGTTTTTCAGCCACCCGCGCTGTGTACGCGCGACCGGGCCATCCGCGCTGCAGCCGCGATGCACGATCCACACGGCGAAGAACCCCGTGAAGCACTCGCCCGTCGCCATCGCCCCGAGGTGCCAGCTCAGCGCGGGCACCGGGGCGCCGATCGCCGTGAGGCCAAGCGCGAGCGCTACGCTCCCGACGCTCGCTGCCAATTCCGCGGCGATCCACGCCCGGTCCCGGGTCCCGCCGAGACGCCAGGCCTGTACGTGGAGCGAGATGGGGAACGCGGGTCCGAGGGCAATCGCCCGCCACCACGGCCAACCAGCGTGCCTGGCTTCGTGATCATCGGCGTCCAGGCAGTGTTTGTGGTGATGGAGGTGGGTCACGCGCACGGCGTGCATGCTCGAGAGCATCAGCACGCTGAGCGCGAACAGCAGCAGATCGTGGCCAGGCCGTCCGACGCCGAGCGCCGAGTGCTGCGCGTTGTGCGACTGGCGAAGGCCCGTCAGGAAGAAGAAGAACGAGCAGGCAAGCCCGATCATCCACCAGCCGGCGGCGTAGCAGGCAAGGCTGGCCACCAGCCACGGCAGGCTCAACGTCAGCTCCCAGACCTGCTCGGTCCGCGAGAGGGCGACGAGGTCGCGCCAGATGACGGCGGGAGGTCTGCCTGTCAGCGTCTCAGCGGTCAGGGGAGGGGACGCGGCGGCGGTCGGCGACATCCTTGACAGCTATCGCCGGGCGATGGCGATGGCGTGCGGGCGGGGTGCAGGGGGTGTGGGCCCGGGCGCTCGCCCGGTTCCTGGCGCGCGAGGTGGCGGACCAGATCGGCGAGGGCGGCAACGCGTGAGGCGGCCGGTGAGGCGTTCGCGATGCGGGCGCTCGGCATAGACCCCACGAGCCCGCGATGCCCACGCGCTACCCCCCCATCGAACCTTACGAATCCGGGGTCCTCCCCGTGAGCGATGGTCACGCGCTCTACTACGAGTGCTCCGGCAACCCCGGCGGTCAACCCGCGCTCTACCTCCACGGCGGTCCGGGCGGTGGCTGCGGTCCGGGCTACCGGCGTTATTTTGACCCCGAAAAATGGCGGATCATCGCCTTTGATCAGCGGGGGTGTGGACGCAGTCGGCCGCTCGCCTCGGCGCCGGACGCCGATCTGACGACGAACACCACGGCCCATCTGCTTGCGGACATCGAGGCCCTGCGGCGCCATTTTGGGGTGGAAGCGTGGACGGTCCTCGGGGTTTCGTGGGGGACGACGCTCGCGCTGGCGTACGCGCACGCGCATCGGGACCGCGTCCGGGGGCTGGTGCTCGCGCTGGTGACGACGACGTCGCGGCGGGAGGTGGATTGGATCACCGAGGGCGCCGGACGGATCTTCCAGGAACAATGGGAGAAGTTCGCCGAGGCCGTCCCTGCGCGCTTTCGTCGGCCGCGCCTCGTCGACGCATACGCCGAGTGGCTGGCCGAGCCAGACCCCGCGGAACACGCCGCCGCCGCTCGCGCATGGTGCGCCTGGGAGGACGCACACGTCTCGCTCTCGCCCGGCCACGTCCCCAGCGCGGCGTTCGAAGACCCGGCGTTTTGCCTGTGCTTCGCCCGCCTGGTCACCCACTACTGGCGCCACGCCGCGTTCCTCGCCGGCGGCGTCCTCCTCCGCGACGCCCACCGCCTCAACGGCATCCCCGGCGTGCTCATCCACGGCCGCTACGACGTCTCCGGGCCGCTGGAAACGGCGTTCCGCCTCTCCAAAGCGTGGACGACCGCCCAGCTCCGCGTGCTCGACGACATGGGCCACGGCAACGGGACGAGTTTTCCGGCGGCGGTGACGGCGGCGCTCGCGGAGTTGGCCGGCTGATAAGTGAAGATGGGCGGCGCCCGCGTTGGCGAACTACTGGTTGTTGTTCACGGTCGCGGTCTCTTTCGCCGAGACGCTGATCGTCGTCCCGCCGAGGCCGAGGTCCCCGGAGACCAGGGTCGCGGTGTTGGTGCCCATGACCGTCGGCCCGACCGAAACTGTCGCGCCTTTGACCGTGATCTTTCCGCCTTGCGCCGTTCCTAGCAGCAGCGTTGCGTTGCCGCCCGGCGCCGAGACCGTCGTCGGGGACTTGAACACGGCGTCCGACTGTTCGACGACCTTCACGTCCCCGCCGCTCGCGGTCACGTTCGCCGCGTTCATCGCCCCGGAAGCGAAGGCACCGCCAGCACCGGCGTGGACGTTCACGGTGCCGTCGCAGTCCTGGACCTGCACCCAACCGCTCCCCGAATTGGTGATGTTCAGCGTCAGCGGGGCGCGCGGGATGCTCACGGACAGCGTGACCTCGATGTCCGACACACCGCCCTGCTTCCCCGGTACGCGCGTGGAGATGCGCCCGCCGTTGCTGTCGCCGTAGGCCGCGAGCCCGATGCCCTTGCCCGTAGCCTCCATCGGGTCCTGCGCCGTGCCCGAGACCACGTACTGCATGCGCGTGGACAGCGTCTCCGTGTCCATGCAGTGCACGGACAGGTTCCCGGAGGAGTGGGTGATCGAGACGGGCTTGCCCTTCACGTACCCGGTGGCGTTGGCGGTATTGCCGCCTTCGTAGGTGCTTTCGTCCGCAGGTGCATCACCGGCGTGTGCGCGGGCGAGCGGCAGGAGCGCGCCGACGGCGGCCATGACCGCCAGCGAGGCGAGGGTTGCGGGGCGGAGCGGGGACACGGTGCGGGCTGATGCCATCGATACCTCGGGCGGGAGGTATCAAGGAACCCGCGGCGAGTCGCGTTTGTTACTCGGCTTCGGGAGCGGCTGCAGCAGCCTCGGGAGCGCCAGGCGCGCCACCGGCCGGGCGACGACGACGACGACGACGCTTCTTGCGAAGTCCGTCCGCGCCGATCGGCGACTCCCCAGCCTCTCCAGGCTCCTCCGGTCCGTCTTCCAGCTCGTCGACACCGACTGCATCAGCATCCTGCGGGGCAGGGGAGGCGGCAGGGGCGACGGCCGCGGCGGGCGGCGGGCGATGTTCCTCGCGGCGGGGGCGGTCCTCGCGCGGGCGATCGTCGCGGGGGCGGTCATCGCGGCGGGGACGGTCGTCACGGGCTGGGCCGGCGGCGGGGCGGTCGTCGCGGCGGGGACGGTCGTCCTGACGGGGACGGTCGTCGCGGGGGCGGTCGTCTTGACGGGGACGGTCGTCGCGCGGGCGGTCGTCCTGACGGGGACGGTCGTCGCGCGGGCGGTCGTTTCGGGCCTCGCGCGGCCGATCATCACGCGGGCGGTCCTCGCGTGGTCGGTCTTCGCGCCGGGGCTCGCGGGAGGGGCGCTCGGCCATCTCGTCCACGCCACCGCTGCCGTTGTCGCGGTCGATGAGCTCGGCGCGGCGCGCAGCGTCGAACTGCATGAACGCGCGGATCATGACGGCGATGAGCTTGTCGGCGTCCGGCCGCTCTTTCATGCGGCGCGCGGCGTCCAGCCAGGACTCATACGCGGTCGACCCGGAGGCCTGGTTGATGACGCCTGAGACGCGCTCGGCGCGCAGCGTGGCGGACTCCTCGGGAGTCGGCATCTGCCGGACATCAAACTGGATCTTGTGGATGCGCTCGAGCGAGATGCGGCTCGAGAAGTCCGCTCCGCCAGCGAGGTTCAGCACCACGCCGGTCTTGCCGATCCGCCCGGTGCGGCCCGAACGATGCAGGTACACCGCCGGATCATCGGGGAGCGCGTAGTTGATGACGTGCGAGAGGTCCGAGATGTCGATTCCCCGCGCGGCTACGTCCGTCGCGACGAGGAACTGCGTCGCGCCCGCCTTCACGCGCGCCATCACGCGCTCGCGCTGCTTCTGGGGCAGGTCACCCGAGATCATCTCGGCGTTCATCCCCTGGCGTTCGAGGTAGCTGCACACCGTCCCGACGTCCTCCTTCGTATTGCAGAAGATGATCGCCGACTTCGGCCGCTCCTTCTCGATGAGGTCCAGCAGCGCGCGCGCCTTGTGGTAGTCCGGGCTCGACTCGTACAGGATGTGCGTGACCTGCTGCACGTTGTCGCCGTCGTAGGACAGCATGATGTCGACGGCGTCCTTCGTATAGCGCCCGATCAAGCCGCGGATCGACTCGTTGACGGTCGCGGAGAACAGCAGCGTCTGCCGGGTGGGCTTGCACTTGTCCAGGATCTTCCGGACGTCTTCGAGAAAGCCCATGGAGAGCATCTCGTCCGCTTCGTCCAGGACCGCGAACTCGACCCCGGAGAGATCGAGGTTGCCACGACGGAGGTGGTCGAGAATGCGCCCGGGCGTGCCGACGACGATCTCGCTGCCTTCCTTGAGCGCGGCGACCTGCCCCTCAAAGCCGACGCCGCCGTAGATCGCGCAGATGCGCAGATCCTTGAACTTGGCGATGGCGGCGCACTCTTGCGCGATTTGGATCGCAAGCTCGCGCGTGGGGGAGAGGACAAGGGCGCGCGAGTGGCGGTCGCCGTCGGCGATGCGCTCCACGATCGGCACGCAGAACGCCGCTGTCTTGCCCGTGCCGGTCTTGGCGCGGACGATGAGATCGCGGCCGGCGAGGGCCGGATCGATGGTCTGCGCCTGCACGGGCGTGGCGTTCTGGTAGCCCATCGCCGTCAGGCCCTGGAGCACCACGGGGGAGATGGGAAAATCGGCGAACATCCGGTCCGACACGTGGTCGGTGCGGGCGGCGGGCGGCGTGGGGACGGGCTCGGCGGGGGATGCGTCGGGGGCGGTGTCGGGGGAGAGGTCAGTGTCAGACAAGGGATGCGCTCGGCGAAAAGGGCGGGTTCCTATCTGCTTTGGGCCGAAAGGGCAACGCCCTCGGCGTCGGGTCGGCGAAACTGTAGCTGCGGCGACGATTGTGCCCCTTGCGCAAGGCCCGTCCACCCTCTACAATTCAACGCTTCCCCTCGGTGTCCGAAATGGCCAGTGTTCCGCCGCCCGTCCGTCCTGCTGCGGCGCCGGTCGCCATGTCGGCGTTGCGTGAGCCCATGGCGGCGCTCCTGGAGGCGATCCGGGGCAGCCGACGCGTCGTGCTGACGGGGCCGGAGGGCCCTGACGGCGACAGCATCGGCGCATGTCTCGCCCTGCGCCGGGTCTTGCTTGTCGCAGCGCCGGGCGTCGTTGTGGAGGTCGTGGGGGACATCAGCCCCCGCTACCGGTTCCTCGACGACGTCGCCCTGGTCCTGCCGAATCGCGCAGCGGCGGGGGCAGACGGCGTGATCGTCTTGGACGGCGACCGCAAGCGGCTGCCGGTCGACGTGCGGCCCGCGTTCGCTTCCGCGCGTTGGACGGGGATCATCGACCATCACCGCTCTACCGAACCCACGGGCTACTCCGTCGCGCTCGTCGACCCCGTCGCCGAGAGCACGTGCGGCATGGTGGCGACCCTGGCGGGGGAGTGGCGTGTTCCGCTCGACAAGCCCCTGGCCGAGCTGATCTACGCAGGCCTCGTGTTCGACACCGGTGCTTTCCGGTACTCCAACACCCAGCCGTCTACGCATCGGCTCGCGGCGGCGCTGCTCGAGACCGGCATCGACCACGCGAACATCGTCCTGCGCACGCTTGTGGAGCGCCGGGCCGCCTCTTTGCGGCTGATGGGCGCGGTGTACTCGTCGGCGCGGTTTGGCCCGGGGGGCTTGAGCGTTGTCGGAACGGTGACGCGGGAGACGCTGGAGCGCGCGGGGGCGGTCGAGGCGGATCTGGACGGCGTTGTTGACGTGCTGCAGCACATCGAAGGGGTGGAGGTCGCGGCGCTGGTGACGGAGCGGCAGGGAAAGGCGAAGGTCTCGCTGCGGTCACGCGGACGCGTGAACGTGGCTGATCTCGCGCAGCAGCTCCATGAGGGCGGCGGGGGCCACGCAAAGGCCGCGGGCGTCGTCATGCCGGCGCCGGATTTTGACGCGACCATCGAGGCGTTGCTGGACCTGCTGGAGCGGGCCACGGCCGGCCGGAATTGACGGGGGATCTTCGCGCGGCTCGTGCGCGCGCTCTGCGATCCGGTTAGCCAAGCGCGTCGTATCGCTACCGCCTTCAACTCCGTCCCCGGAGCCTCCATGCGCCTCGCTGTCACGCCCCTGCTCGTTGCCCTCCTCCCGCTGTCCGTCGTGCTTGGGGGCTGCACAGGCGCTGCCCCCGCGCCAGTGTACAGCGGCAACACCACGCCCACGATCACGCAGGACACGGGCTCCGGGGACACGGATACCGACACGGACTCGGACACGGATACCGACACGGACACCGACACGGACACCGGGGCCACCTTCGCGGCCGCAGTCACGGACGCGACGTTCCGCGATGCCGTCGACGTCGCGGTCAGCGGGACCACCCTCTACGCGGCCGGCTTCGACGATGCCGGGAACGCCGAGGTGGTCAGCGTGCCAGTCTCTGGCGGGGCCCTCACCGTGCTCGCTTCTGGCAGCCCGCTCGTCCAACCGTCCGGGATCGCGATCTCGGACGATGGATCGATGCTTTATGTGTCAGACGTCGCTTCGGGCTCGGGCGCTACGAACGGCGGCGTGTACGCCATCCCCGTTGGCGGCGGCACGCCCGCCGAGATCGGCACGGCCGGGGTCATCGACCTTCCGGGCGACGTGACGGTCACGGGCGCGAGCACGGGCTACGTCAGTGGGTTCACGGCCGATGGTACCGCGGCGATCTTCTCGGTGAACCTCGGGAACGGCGCGGCTACGGTCGCGGTTTCGGGCGGCGTCCTCGTCGATCCGATGCAGCTACAGGCGTCGTCCGATGGTTCCATGCTCTACGTGCTCGACTCGCTCGGCGCTGGCGGCGGGAAGGCGTCGGTTCTGGCGTATGACACCTCGGACTTCTCCGAGGTCACGCTGTACGACGGGTTCAGCACGAACTTCCCTGGCGGCCTCGCGGTCTCCGCGGACGACGCGACGGTCTACTTCTCGACGATCCTCGACCCGAGCCTCTACGGCGTCTCGGCCGATGGTGCGGCGGTTCAGGAGTTCGACACCCTCGGCTTGCTTGAACTCCCCGCCGGTGTCTGCTCGGACGCGACCGCCGTGTACGTCGTGGACAGCTCCAGCCTTGCCGGCGCGGACATCTACTCCCTCTCCTTCTAACGTTTCCCCCCTTTTGACTCCTACGACCTGCTGAACCCCACCCGAATCTGAGGTTTCCATGCTCCTTTCCCTCGTCACCCTCGCGTTTGCGTCGTCCCACCGTGAGGCGCCCGCGATCGCGCTCGATCCTTCGGCCGATCTTAGCGACTACTACGCGTTCATCGACCCGAACGACTCCTCCAAGGTCGTGTTCATCCTCAACGTGAACCCGCTCGAAGCCCCCGGTGGCGGCCCGAACTTCAATCGCTTCGACGACAACGTGATGTACAGCATCCACGTCGACAACGAGGGCGATGGCGAAGAGGACATCGACTTCAACTTCCAGTTCCACACGACGTACTCCAAGGACGCCTTCGGGTACGACACGTTCATCTACAACATCGGCGACGTGGCCACGCCCGCCAACGTCTACCAGCAGCAGACCTACAGCGTCACCCGCGTGGATGACGGCGTTGAGAGCACCATCCTCTCGGACGGCAAGGTCGCGCCGATCAACGTCGGCACCCAGAGCGGCTCCGGCGGCTACGACCCCACCGGCTCGACCCCGGGCAGCATCACCGCGGCGAACGTGCAGACCTCGGGCGCGTACAAGTTCTTCGCTGGTCCCCGCCAGGACGGCTTCTACGTGGACCTCGAGCGCACGTTCGACCTGCTGAACCTCGCCGGGGCGGACGGCACGCCGAACCAGAACACCTTGCTCGGCTACAACGTGCACTCCATCGCGATCGAGCTGCCGATCACGATGGTCACGAAGGACGGGTTGGCCGCGACCGCCGGGAACAAGAACCGCGTGATCGCGAGCTGGGCGACGACCTCGCGCCGGGCCGTGACCGTGCGCCGCTCAACCGGGACGGACACCGCCAGCCGCGGTGGGTGGGTCCAGGTCTCGCGCCTCGGCAACCCGCTCGTCAACGAGGTGGTGATCCCGAACCCCTACAAGGACGTGTTCAACGCGAGCCACCCGCGCGACGACCTGCAGTTCCTGCCCTACGTGCAGACCTCGCTCCTCGGCGCGTACATGAACGTCGTGCTCGGCACCTCCTGCCCGGCGACGTACGACGCGGGACTTGGCCTCGGCGGCCGTGAAGACCTCATCCTCGCGTTCCTGACCGGGCACCCCTCGCTCGGCACCATGCCAGACGACTACGCGCTCGGCGGCGCCATCCCGAACGAGTCCGGCAAGACCTTCGGCGCGTTCGAGGCGCTACGCATGAACCTGGACGGCAGCGGCTTCGGCCAGTGGCCGGACGGGCGCAACGTGCAGGACGACGTCGTCGACACGGCCCTCTCGGCGGTCTGCGGCTTGCTCGTCGACGGCAGCGCCGTCAGCGACGGCGTGGACTCAACCGGGCTCAACTACCTGTCGACGTTCCCCTTCCTGGGCGACCCCTGGGCCGGCGACGACCACCCGACGGGCGGCCACACGCTGCCGTAGGGTTTAGAACCACACACGCTGGACGAACCAGGTGAGGCCCGCGAGGGCCACCCCGATCGAGGCGATGGGCACGACCCGTCGCTCGTACCAGGCGTAGCGGCGAAGGAAGAGCAGGATCGGCATCGCCAGCGCGACGACCGTGGCCTGCCCGACTTCGACGCCGCCGTTGAACGACACCAGCGCGAGCGCCAGCGCGTCCCGCGGCAGGCCCAGCTCGATGAGCAGACCGGCGAAGCCAAAGCCGTGGATAAGCCCGAGCAGAAACGTGATGACCACGCGCCTTCTGGGCGGTGGACGCCAGAAGTTCTCGACGCCGACGAACGCGATGGACGCCGCGATCGCTGGCTCCACGAGGCCCGGCGACAGGTGGACGATGCCGAGCGCGGCGAGCGTGAGCGTGATGGAGTGGGCGACGGTGAAGCCCGTGATGATGAAGAACATCGCGCGGAGGCTCGGCGCGGCGATGAGGAGCCCAAACAGGAACAACAGGTGGTCGTACCCGGTCCAGATGTGCTCCACGCCGAGCTTTCCGAAGCGCAGGGCCACGTCCGTCCGGTCGGTCGCGCCGGTGAACGCGACCTCTGTGTGGCCGGCGTCCAGTACGGCGACGGATTGGCCGAACGCCTCGACATAGTGGCGATGGCCTTGCTCCATCTGGGCGAGGAAGTCGGCGTCGTAGGTTCCGGATTCACCGCCGGGGCAATGGAGCGCGGACTGGATCTGGACGCCGTCGCCCTCAGCCGCGGAGATCTCGGGCGCGTCGATGGTGCAGGGGCCGCCGATGTTCACGCGGGCGTGGTCGACGGTCAGGTCCGCGATGAGCAGGCGGGATTCCTGCAGGTCGGTGACGGGGAATTTGGCAGCGAGCTCGGGGCGGGCGATGGTGATTGTGAGCGTGTGGCCGTCGATGCGGGCGTAGGACAAGCCGGGGCGGTGGGCCTCGGCGAGCGGGACGAACCAGAGGATCACGGCGCGGCCTGGCTCGCGCGGGCCTGCGCCTGCTCGCTGGGGAGGAGGCCGGGACCGGACTTTAGCGCACGGTCGAGCAGGGTTTTGGCGGCAGCAGGCGAGGACTGGCGCAGGACGAGGCCGGCTTGCAACAGCGCTCTCGGCTCCACGATGCCCGTGGCCAGGATCGCGTTGACTTCGGCGTCCTGGGCCGGGCCTGCCGTGGTGAACCGCGCGTAGGCGAGCGCCATGCGGGTGACGGCGTCCTGCCGGTTCTTCAACTCGTCGGAGAGGAGCGATACGGACCTGCTGCGGCCCCCGGGATCTGCGCGGGTGGCCAGCCAGATCGCGTAGCCCCGCGGGTCCTGCGCGCCGACGGCGTCCACGTTCGCGGTCGGGTCGCCCGCTTCCGCACGCGCGCGGGTCGCCTCGACCGTGGGCCCGACGGCCTTGAAGTCGGCCATCGCGCCGGCAAGGTCGCCCGAGGCGAGGCGAGTTCGCCCACGCGCGAACCGGGCCGCCGGGTAGTCCGGCAGGAGCGCGAGGGCTTCGTCGATCTCCGGCGCAGGCTTTCCGGTCAACGCGTGGAGCCAACCCATCCGCGTGAGCACCCAGGCGAGGGGCTCGGGATCGCTGCGACTCCCGGCGTCCACGGCCAATTGTTGCATCGCGAGGGCCCCGTCGACGTCGCCCCACAGCCAGCGTAGCCACGCGATGCGGTCGTACATCTCGAGGCCCGGGCGGATGTTCACGGCGGTCTGGTAGGCGTCCCCGGCGGCGTCCAGCTTTCCCTGCTCCATGAGCGCGTCGCCGAGCAGCGCGTAGTCGAGGAAGTTCGCGTCCGCGACCGGGCCGGATTCAAGCGCGCGGGCGGCGGTCTCTGCCTCGGCGAAGCGGTGGAATTGGATGAGCAGGTGGACCTTGAGCCGCCTGGCTTCAATGTCCGCGGGCGATCGGAGCAGCGCGCAGTCCAGCGCGGTCTCGGCGAGGGTGTAGAACCCAGGGTCGCCCGAGAGCCGAGCCTCGCGCACGCGCACACGCGCGAGCTTCAGCGCGTCGTTCCCGGCTTTCTTCCGATCCGGCTCGAGCGGGCCGGGCGCGGGCGTCGCCATCACCTCGCAGGCATCCGGCGGCTTTTGCGGCGGAGGGGGCGACCCACACGCCAGGAGGAACAGGAGCGTCGGCAGCACGGCGTTGCCATATCGCGATGCTGCCTGGCGCCCGCGGTCCGGCCGGTCAACGTCTGTCTACGCCCAGAGTCCGGCGACCGCGTACCTTGACACGGAGTTCTTTCGGTGCGAAGGAGGCGACCGATCGGAGCCAACGTGTTGTGTCAATCCACCCGCCAGCGCCGCATGGCCCAGTCGCTCCGTTGACCCGCGCCGCCTGGATCGCCGTTGCGGCACTCGTCGCCACCTTCGCCGCGACTGCTGGTGTTGCAGGCGGGTATTTGATGGCGCGGCGGCCGGCGGCACCGCCCGCTGCCGCCCTTTCGCCAGTAGCCGCTGGGGTCCCGGCAACGCCGCCTGGCTTCACCCCGCACGACCCGAACGCGCCCAACGCCATCGCCGCGCTCGCGCTCTCGCATACGGGCGAGCCCGTCGTGCCGCACGCTGCGGTCATTCCGAAGATCGCCTCGACGATCGTGAACTTTCGCACGTCCCAGGCGGACGCGGGCTCCGAACGTGCCTGCGCGGTCGCCGCGCTTGCCGCGGGGCAGGCGGCGCTGGCGACGGCGGGATCTGCTGCTACGGAGCCTGCAAGCCCGCCCTGCACCGCCGATGGGACCATTTCAGGCCGCATGCGGCTCTCGGTCCTCCCCGCGGCCATCGGCAAGGAGCGCACGCCTGCGTTCCAGTGCGAGGTCACGATCCGGTACGGCGCGGATGCGGTCGGCGGGCAGCGAGAGGCGCGCGGCACGAACCTCGCGTCGGCCGCGGCTGCCGCGTGTGAGGCGGCGGGAGACGCGGCGATCACGGACTTTACAAGCGCGAAATAGCCGGTTGTGCGGCGAGCGGCGTTGGATCGACGCGGCGTTCCGCGTAGGGCCTTGATCGGCGCCGGACCGGGCGAGCCGCCCCGCTCCCCTCCGCCTCCCTACGGGTCCGCCAACGCGTCCAGCCCCGGCCAGTGGCCTCGTTTCTTGATACGAGCGCCGGGCGCCTGCCCCCCGGCAGTTGAGCGCGGACTCTGTCCCCCCGCGAGGTCACTTTGGCTACCTGGGTCTATTCGTTCGGAAGCGGCATTTCCGATGGCGACGCGTCGATGAAGGCGCTGCTTGGCGGCAAGGGTGCCGGTCTCGCCGAGATGACGCGCATCGGCCTGCCGGTGCCCCCCGGCTTCACCATCACCACCGCCGCCTGCAACCACTGGTTCCAGAATTCGGGCTACCCGGAGGGCCTGTGGGACGAGGCGAACGCCGCGTTGAAGCTTGTGGAGTCGCGGGCGGGCAAGCGCTTTGGCGACCCCGAGAATCCGCTGCTCTGCTCGGTCCGGTCGGGCGCAGCGCAGTCCATGCCGGGCATGATGGACACGGTGCTGAACCTTGGCCTGAACGACGCGACGGCCGAGGGGCTGGCCGCCCGCACCCGTCGCCCGATGTTCGCGTGGGACAGTTACCGGCGTTTCGTCATGATGTTCGGCGACGTGGTGCTGGAGATCCCGTACACCCGCTTTCAACGCGTGATCGACGAGGTCGGGCAGGGGAAGGAGCCGCGGGATCTGGAGCTTGCGACGCTGCAGGGCCTCGTCGAGAGGCTCAAGGCGGTCGTGGCAGACGCGTGGGGGCCGTTCCCGCAGGACCCGCAGGTGCAGCTCAAGCTGGCGGTCGAGGCGGTGTTCCGCAGCTTCAACGGGCAACGTGCGCGCTACTACCGCAAGATGAACAACATCCCGGACAATTGCGGCACGGCCGTGAACGTCCAGTCGATGGTGTTTGGCAACATGGGCGAGAATTCAGCGACGGGCGTGTGCTTTACGCGCAACCCGAAGTCCGGCGCGCGCGTGTTCTTCGGTGAGTGGCTGGCGAACGCGCAAGGCGAGGACGTCGTCGCCGGTACGCACACGCCGAACCCCATCAACCGGGATGCGGGGGAGACTGCCGGGGTCACGCTACAGGAGGCCATGCCCGCGGTGTACGAGGAGCTGCACGGCCTGCAACGCAAGTTGGAGCTCCACTACCGCGACATGCAGGACATCGAGTTCACGATCGAGGAGGGGAAGCTCTACCTGCTCCAGACCCGGAACGGGAAGCGCACGCCCGCGGCGGCCGTCCAGATCGTCGTCGACCTCGTGGCGGAGGGGCTGATCACCGAGGAAGAGGCGATCAAGCGGGTCAAGCCGGCGGAGCTGGAGCTGGTCCTGCGACCGGTCCTGGACCCGGATGCGCGCAAGAAGCGCATCGCGCGCGGGCTGGACGCGAGCCCCGGTGCTGCGACTGGGAAGGTCGTTTTTCACTCGGAAGAAGCCCAGGAGATGGCCGACAAGGGCGAGGCTGTCATCCTCGTCCGACTGGAGACGAGCCCCGAGGACATCCAGGGGATGAACATGGCGCGCGGAATCCTGACGGCGCGCGGTGGGCAGACGAGCCACGCAGCGGTGGTCGCCCGAGGCATGGGGAAGCCCTGCGTCGTCGGCTGCACCGAGATCCTCGTGGATTACGGCCGTCAATTGTTCTACGCGGGCGACACCGTGGTCAAGCGCGGCGACTTCATCACCATCGACGGCGGGACGGGCGAGGTGTTCGAGGGTGAGATCCCCACGCTCGCGCCGCCGACGGACGCTGGCGCGATGGGCAAGCTGCTGTCATGGGCGGACAAGCGCGCCAGGCTGAAGGTGCGCGCGAACGCCGACACGGGTGGCGATGCGGCGAACGCGCGTCGGCTCGGCGCCGTCGGCATTGGCTTGTGCCGCACGGAGCACATGTTTTTCGAGCCCACCGCGTTGCGGGCGATGCGGCAGATGATCCTCGCCGACGACGAGCGGTCGCGTCAGCGCGCGCTCAACGCCGTGCTGCCGATCCAGCGGCAGGACTTCATGGAGATCTTCCGGGCGATGGACGGCCTGCCCGTCACCATCCGCCTCCTTGACCCGCCGCTGCACGAGTTCCTCCCTTCGCGCCCCGAGGAGATCTCGACCGTCGCCAAGGACCTCGGCGTGCGGACAGAAGCGCTCGGCGAACGCCTGAAGCAGCTCCACGAGTCCAACCCGATGATGGGCCACCGCGGCTGTCGCATCGGCGTCACGACGCCGGAGATCTACAACACGCAGGTGCGCGCGATCTTCGAGGCCGCGGTTGCCGTCGCGAAGGAGGGGATCGAGGTCATCCCCGAGGTGATGATCCCGTTGGTGTCGATGCCCATGGAGCTTGAACGGTGCCGCAAGCAGGTCGAGGACACCGCCGAGCAGGTGCTGGCCGAGAACAACGTCCGCATCCTCTACAAGATCGGCACGATGATCGAGCTGCCCCGCGCCTGCGTGCTCGCAGACCAGATCGCGGTTCACGCCGACTTCTTCAGCTTTGGGACGAACGATCTCACGCAGATGACCTACGGCTTCTCGCGTGACGACATGGGCAAGTTCTTCAGCGAGTACCAGGCTCGAGGCGTCATCAAGGACTCGCCGTTGTCCGTGTTCGACACGGAGGGGGTTGGCGCGCTGGTGCAGATGGCGGCGCAGAAGGGCCGGGCGACCCGGCCGCAGCTCAAGCTCGGTGTTTGCGGTGAGCACGGCGGTGACCCGACCGGGGTGGCGTTCTTCCATCGGATCGGGCTTGACTACGTGAGCTGCTCGCCGTTCCGGGTGCCCGTCGCCCGGCTGGCGGCGGCCCACGCAGCGCTCGGCGTCCTGTAGCCAGATTGCCGTTCGACGAGCGGGAGCGCGACGCCGTCTACCGCGCGATCCACACGCGGCGGGACATCCGGGCATACCTCCCTGATCCCGTCCCCGACGCGCTTTTGTGGCGGATCCTTGAGGCTGCACATCATGCCCCGTCCGTCGGGTTCATGCAGCCCTGGAACTTCGTGGTCGTCCGAGACCCGGAGCTCCGCCGACAGGCATGGGCGCACGTCGTGGCCGTCTCTGAGCGCGCGAAGGCGACGTATGAAGGGGATCGTGCTGCGAGCTACGGCACGCTCAAGCTCCAGGGGATCCTCGACGCGCCGCTCTCAGTCGTGGTGACCTGCGATCCGACGCGTGCGGGCAACGTCCTCGGCCGGCACACGATGCCCGAGACGGACAGCTACAGCACCTGCCTCGCGATCCAGAACCTGTGGCTCGCGGCGCGCGCAGAGGGCCTCGGCGCTGGCTGGGTGAGCATCCTGGAGCCCCCCTTCGTCCGCTCGTTGCTTGGCATTCCCGACCACGTGCGCATCATCGCGTGGCTCACGCTCGGCTGGCCGGTCGAGAATCCGACCGAGCCGATGTTGCAGGCGGTTGGCTGGCGTTCGCGCCTGCCGCTGACCGACGTCGTCTCCGTTGACCACTGGCCAACTGCTCCGGCAGGCTCGCCCGAAGGGACAATGCTCCTCCCGCATTTCGCATCCGAGGGATACGAAATGCAGGAGGAGGATCGTCACACAGGGCTGAACAGCGCGGCGTCTGCTGAAGTAGCCGGGGTTCGGGTCACCGCCGCGGAACGGAACTTGAACCTGACAAAGCCTCCGGGTAGCCTCGGTCGGCTGGAGGCCGTGGCGCTGCAGGTCGCGCGGGTGCAGGGCGTGGCGATGCCGCGGTGGCAGCGAAAGGCGCTGGTGTTGTGCGCGGGCGATCACGGGGTGACGGAGGAGGGCGTGAGCGCCTACCGGCGCGAGGTGACCGCGCGCATGGTGGTCCAGTTCATCGCGAAGGCCGCGGCGGTGAACGCCTTTGCGCGGCAGAACAACGTCTTGCTGACGGTCGCGGATCTTGGCGTGGACCACGACTTCCACGACGCCACGGGCAAGCCCGCGACCGGCCTGGTTCACGCGAAGATCCGGCGAGGGACGAGGAATTTCGCCCGTGAGCCGGCGATGACGAGCGCGGAGTGTGCCAGCGCGATCGCGGCCGGGCGGAGTCTGCTCCCGGAGTGCGACCTGCTCGGGGTCGGGGAGATGGGGATTGGGAACAGCACTTCTGCCGCGGCGCTGGTCTGTGCGACGTTGGGCCTCGATCCTGAGGCGGTCGTCGGGCGGGGCACAGGCGTGGGCGATCTGGCCTGGGCACGGAAGGTGGATGTGGTGCGGCGGGCGTTGCTGCTGCACGCGGGCCTCGACCCGCTCGCAGCGCTCGGGGGCTACGAGATCGCCGCGTTGGTCGGGTTGATCGACGAGGCGACCTTGCGGGGCGTGCCGGTGGTGCTCGACGGGTTCATCACGGGCGCCGCCGCGATCGTGGCGGTCGCTCGTCGACCAGCGGTTCGCGAGTGCCTCATCGCCGGGCACCGTTCTGCTGAGGCCGGGCACGGCGCGGTGCTGGACGCGCTCGGGTTGTTGCCCTTGTTGGACCTGGCGATGCGGCTGGGGGAGGGGTCGGGGGCGGCGCTCGCGCTCGGCCTCGTCGAGGCGGGCTGTCGAACGCTTTCGGAGATGCGGACGTTCGACGAGGCG
Organism: uncultured Pseudomonadota bacterium; assembly: GCA_903844155.1. Lineage (GTDB taxonomy): Bacteria > Myxococcota_A > UBA796 > UBA796 > SXON01 > CAIUMM01. The sequence goes on from CAIMSU010000344.1 coordinate 19,197, forward strand.
GGCATCCGCGATGCCGTGGACCCGGCTGGGCGACGGTGACACGGTCTCGCGTGCGACGAGCAGCAGCGGCGATTTCCCTCCGCTCAGTGGGGAGCGCGCTATACTCCCACGCTCCGCCCGGAGTGCTGGAGTCCAGATGAAGATCTGTCCCTTGTGTCACACCACCTATGAGGACTGGATTGACTTCTGCTTCAACGACGGCATGCCGCTTGTCGGCAAGGAGGGCGCAGCCAACCCCTTTCCGGTGAGGCCCGCCAGCGCCTCGCTGGCGCCTGCGCCGAAGCTCGCGGATGAAGCGGACCTGCCAGCGCCCGGCATCGTCGCGCCCCCAACCGCTCACGTCGGCGCCGGGGACGAAGCGCCGAATCGCGCGCCACCGACGCAGCCGCCGACCGACATCACGGGGGTCTTCACCGGGCCGATCCACGACGACGACGGCGAGGAGTTCCGTCGCCCGCCCGCACAGCCGATGAACCTGGCCAGCCTCGCGCCGGTCGAGCCGCCGAGCGTTGAGCCCGACGCGGACGCGACCCGCCCTCTCGGCTCCGTCGTCCTCCCCGCCGACGACTCGGAGGAGCGAGCCACGGTGCCACTGTCCTCCTCCGCCCTCGCGGACGCGTCGGATCTGCCGTCATCCCCGGCGTCCCCGGTGCCGCCGCGCGTGCCGGTGGTCGCCGCAGCGGTGACGGAGCTCGTCTCCTCATCCGAGGCCGCCGTTGTGCCGCCGCCGCCAGAGGTGGCCCCTCCTCCGGCGAGCGCGCCGGTTGTGCTGGATGGCAGCGAGCTTCCCGGGTTCGTCACAGGGGCAGAGGCCCCGGTCGTGCCGCCGCGGGCTTCGCGGCCAGCGCCGGAGCCGGAAGACGACGAACCCGCCCCGAGCGGGAGCGGGTTGGGCCTCGGGGTGATCATCGGCGTTGTCGGCCTGGTGTTGTTCCTTGTCGTGGCCGTCGTCGGCGCGGGGGCCGTGTTCCTTAACGGGGGGTCCAGAGCACCCGATCACCCCGCGCCGCCCCCGGCGGTCGTGAAGGCGGCGCCGACACCGCCTCCCGTAGCGCCTCCGCCTGCAGACCCCGTGCCCGTCGCCCCTCCGGACGCCGTCCCTGCTGCCCCCGTCGCCCCTCCGGACGCGATCCCAGCCGCGCCCGTCGCCGCCCCGGTCGCCCCACCTGTGGCCGCTCCCGTCGCCGCGCCCGTGGCAGCCGTCGACGCGCCGAAGAACCCGACTCCGCACCCAGCCGCGGCGAACGTCCCGAAGCAGCCGGTCGCGGTGGCCGCACCGGTGGCGGCGCCGGTCGCGGATGACAATCCCTGGGGCACTGCGGCCCCGGCCACCTCCGGCACGCTCAAGATCGTGACCGACCCGGATGGCGCGATGGTGTTCATCAACGACGTTCAACGTGGAAAAACGCCGATGTCCGTCGAGGTCCAGTATGGCGTCCAGCACATCCGCGTGGTGCGCACCGGCTACAAGACCGAGGAGCGGGACGTCACGATGAAGGTGCCGGAGATCAGCGTGCCGTTCATCCTCAAGCCCGAGGTGGTGACGGGCATGGTCAACGTGTACGGCCCGGCCGGCTACAAGGTGAGCATCGATGGGCATGATCGCGGCGCGATGCCCGTCACCGTGCAGGTCTCCGAGGGCGTCCGCCAGTTCAAGCTGACCAGCGACGCGGACGGCACCGGCTGCTCGCTCCCGAAGGAGATCGTCTTCCACTCGCCGGGCCGACCAGAGACGGTAACGCTCGCCTGCCAGTAGGGGACCTCGCAGGTCACGGATTGTCTCCGTCGTTCGACGGGCGGCTCCACAGCGCGTTTTCACGCTGGTAATTCGCGCGAACTTTCTCTATACTCGCGCGCATGCAAACCCTTTCGCTGCGTCCTCTCGCCTCGGCCACCCGCCTCCTCCCGGCGCTCGTCATCGCGCTCGCTCTGGCGGGTTGCGCGCCGGGCGGCTCCAAGGGGACCACGCAGCAGCCCAACCAGGTGATCACCTACGCCGACTCCGATGGCGACGGCATCACCGACTTCGATGAGGGGTTCGTCGACCCGAACTCCCCCACGGCGGACAGCGGCGGCCCCACCGTCTCCGTCGACACGGATGGCGACGGCACGCCCGACTACCTCGACCTCGACTCCGATGGCGACGGCATTCCCGACCAGCTGGAGGCCGGCGACACCGACCCGCTGACGATGCCCTTCGACTCGGATGGCGACGGCATTCCCGATTACCGCGACCTCGACAGCGACAACAACTGCATCCCGGACGAGACGGACGGCCAGGCGGATCTCGACGGCGACGGCATCATCGACTCCTCGGACCTCGACGACGACGGGGACGGGATCCTCGACAGCGTGGAGATTGGCGCCGACTGCGCCATCCCCGACTCTGACGGCGACGGCACCCCGGACTACCAGGACCTCGACTCGGACGGCGACGGCGTTGGCGACGTGTACGAGGCCGGCACCACCCCCTGGGCGACGACCCCGCATGACAGCGACGGGGACGGCATTCCCGACTACCTCGACACGGACTCGGATGGCAACGGGATCCCGGACGGCACCGAGGACGGTTGCTCCGGCCCCTCCGACGTCCCAAAGGACACCGATGGCGACGGCATCATCGACTCGGCGGACATGGACAACGATGGCGATGGCGTCCCCGACCTGCAGGAGGTCACCCTCGGCACCGACATGAACAACCCCGACACCGATGGCGACGGGTTCACGGACGGCGCGGAGGTGGCGGCGGGCACCAGCCCGACGGACCCCAACTCGGTGATCAGCGGCATCTACGTGACCGTGCCCGAGCGCACGACGGTCGAACAGAGCTTCGAGTTCACGTTGAACGTGAAGATGGGCGACGTGATGTTCATGATCGACACGACCTGCTCGATGAGCAGCACGCTCACCGGCATGTCCAGCCAGTTCTCGGGCATCGAGACCGGCCTGCACACCGCGCTCCCGGACGTCGAATTCGGCGTCTCGCAGCACGACGACTACCCGTACACGGGCATGGGCACGTCGGGGATCGACCACCCGTTCGCGCTCGATCAGCAGATCACGGACGACACCTCCGCGGTCCAGACCGCGCTCTCGCGCTTGTCGATCCACAGCGGTGGCGACACGCCCGAGTCGAGCATGGAGGGCCTCTACCAGGTCCTGACTGGCGTCGGCTACGACATGAAGTGCGATGGGCGGTTCGACTCCTCCACGGACGTCAAGCCGTTCATGTCGAGCGCTGGCGACCTTTTCGGCGGCTCCGGCGGGCAATACTACAACGCTTCCACATCGGGGGGTGCGACGGGGGTTGGCGTCGGCTTCCGGCCGTACGCGCTCCCGATCATCATCTACGCGACAGACGCGCAGATGCGCGACAAGACCGCCCCCTACCGGGACGCGCAGGCGGTTCCGCCGCAGGCCTGCAACAATGCCACCGAGGCCGAGGTTGCGACGGCCGCCAAGAACATGGGGGCCTACCTGATCGGCGTTTCGGTCGGCGGCAGCTCGACGAACTCGGCGTACGCGCAGATGAACACGCTCGCGGCAGACACCAACTCGCTTGATTCATCGGGGAACAAGCTGGTGTATACGTGGTCGGGCAGCTCGGCGACGCTGAAGACCACGATCATCAACGCGGTGACCGATCTCGTCAGCGCCGTGCGGTTCTCGACCGTCACGCTCGTTCCGGACGACCCGTACGGGTTCGTTACCGGCATCGACCCCTCCAGCTACGACATGTCGGGCAGCCCCGACGGCGAGACCGTCAGCTTCAACCTGACATTCCGCGGCGCCGTCCCCGCTGGAACGACCGACCAGACCTACCACGTCGCGCTGAACGTGCTCGGCGACGGCACCGTGCTCCTCGACACGCTCGACATCTACATCGTCGTCCCCGGGAAATAAGATGCGTACCTTCACGATTTTCGCGATCCTCGGACTGGCGGCGGGCTGCTCGGAGACCAAGATCCAGCACGTGAGCGACTACGGCGGCGTGTACGAGTCCATCATCAAGGGGCGCGTTTGCGACCCCGTGAAGAACCAGTGGATGGAGGGGGCGACGGTCTACACGCACATCGTCTCGGACGCCGGCGAGCTGCTTGGGACCGTCACGACGACGACGGACGCAAACGGGTACTACGAGCTCGATGGGCTGCGCGACGGGCTGATCTACAAGGTCTATGTCCAGTCCGGCAGCTCCGTCATCGCCGAGTACGACGTGGACCTGACCGCGGGCGGCGAGGCGGACGTGCCGGAGCCGACGTGCGGGGGCTCCGTTTCGGGCACCGTCGCGGTCATCACCGGCAGCTACGACACGATGGGCGATGTGCTCACGGCCGCGGGAATCACCAGCTACACCCTCATCGACGGCAGCGACGGCGCCAGCCTGGTTGAGTTCTTGAGCTCCGTCGACAACCTCTCGCCGTACCAGACCGTGTACTTCGACGGCGGTCACGTGGAGGAGGACGTCATCTACGACACCGACGGCTCCGACACCGCCGGGAACGTGCCGCTCGTGCTCACCGCCATCCACGACTACGTCGCCGGCGGCGGCAAGGTGGTCGCGAGCGACTGGTCCTACGACGTGGTCGAGCAGGTCTGGCCCGACCAGATCGAGTTCCTTGGCGACGACACAGTCCCGAACGCTGCACAGCTCGGGGTGCCGATGGTGATCCAGGCCACGGTCGCCGACTCGAACCTCGCCGCCGCGGTCGGCGACACGTCACAGAAGGTGACCTTTGACCTCGACACATGGCCGGTCATCGAGTCAGTCTCCGGCAGTGGTACCGTGCTCCAGAAGGGCGACATCACCTACCAGGAAGGCCTCACGACCACGAACGAGACCAACAAGCCGCTCTCTGTGAGCTTTACGGCCGGCAGCGGCAGCGTGGTCTACATGTCGTGGCGGATGGCAGCGAACACGGACGCGAAAGCGACGGCGGCGATCCAGTACATCATCGGGTCGCTGTAGGGTGATTTTCAGGGCGTTCGCCCTACTAAGCGCGTGCGCGCCCAGACCCGTCGAGGGGTTGTGGGACGTGACCACTGCCCCGCCGACCGGATGTGATCAGGCGTTGGTCGGGGGCACGGCTCTGTACAACTTCGCGCTAACGCCCACGACGGGCGGGTTCACGTTGGACGATCGAGATGGTTCGGCCGACCTGGTCACGTGCAGTCAGGACGGCCCAGACTTCTCCTGCGACCCTGGGGCGTACTACATCTGGTGGTCCGGCGGGGTTGACCTGGGCGTACTCAACGTCACCGGGACGCTTGCGGACGTCCGCACAGCCAGTGGCACGTTCGACGTGAAGATGGAGGGCGGGAATTGCCACGCGACCGCCACCTACACCATGACCAAGGATTAGCTCCACTTTCGCACGGGCCTCATCGCGTCGTGATGAGCAAGGTATTGGGGCGTTGCGGCGGCGTGGGTCTGGGCCTGGGCGCGGGATCGTTGGGCGAGTCTGGGGTCCGCCGACACCCATCTGGAGGGCTGTGGGGCGTTTGACGGGGTCCAAATGTCGCCCCGTGCGCGCTGACCGGGTTCAAATGTCGCTGTCGCGGTGTGTCGGCGGTCGGTCGGGCGCTGGTCGGGCCGGTTGGCCGCCGGCACTCTCGAATTCACGGCGTTTGTCTGTCGACTCTCGTCGGCGGCACGGTGGGCCTGGCATTTCCCGTCGCCCCGGAGTGTCGGCTCCGACGCCCAGGCGACATTTGACCACGGTCAGAACCGGTTCGGCGACATTTCGGGCCGGTCAGCCCACCCGCTCGGGTGCGTGGCCCAGCCAGCCCCATCCGCCCCGGCTCCGCAGACTGGGCGCGCGAACCGCCCGGCCTACCCCCAGAGCCGGATCCCGCCCAACAAGCCCGCGACGTTGTCCACAATCCGGACGTTCGCCGGGAGGTCCTCGGCGTGGACGTGCTTGGAGTTGCCGCCGCCGAGGTAGAGCACGCGGAAGTTCAGGATGGGCTGGAGCTGGGCGATGACCTCGAGCACGCGCTTGTTCCAGGCCTTCTTGCCGACCTTCTCCATCGCGGCGTTGCCGACGCGCTCCTCGTAGGTCTTGTTCTTGCGGAACGGGTGGTGCGCGAGCTCGATGTTCGGCACGTAGCGCCCGTCCACGTACAGGCCAAAACCCATCCCGGTGCCGAGGGTGATGACCGCTTCGACGCCTTTCCCCTCGATCACGCCCAGACCCTGCACGCCGGCGTCGTTGGCGGCGCGGACCGGCTTGCCCGTCAGCCGCTCGACCTCTCCGGCGAGATTGTAGCCGGTCCAGTCGGGGTGGAGGTTGGGTGCTGAGTGCGTCGTGCCGTCGATGACCACGCCGGGAAAGCCGATGGAGACGCGGTCGAACTTGCCTTGCGCGGCGACGAGCTGGCCGATGACCTCGAGGCATGCCGCGGGCGTGGCGGGGCGAGGGGTCTCGATGCGGGCCCGCTCGGTCAGGGCCTTGCCCTTGCCGTCGACGACGATCGCCTTGATGCCGCTGCCGCCTACGTCGATGCAAAGGGTCTTCATGATGCTGTCTCGGGGAAAGTGGCGTCGCAGCGCCCGTTCAGTGGATGTAATAACCCGAGACGCGCCAGGTCCCGTCAGGGTCCTTCATCGGCGTGACCGTCTCGGTCGCAGTCGGCAGGTTCGCGAACGCGGACTTGTAGACAATGACGACGTAGTCGCCGGCCGGGGCGTTCGGGAGCGTGGTCGTGGTGGTCGACGTCCACAACGTCCGCGACTTCATGGCGCCAACCTGCGTTCTTGTCGCCCCGACGACCTGTGTCCACCCGTCGTGGGTGACGGCTGCGCGGAAGAGCGCGGCCGCGGTGTCATACGAAGCGCCGTAGTCGCCGGCGTCCACGAGCGCGAGCCAGTCCAAAGCTGCCTGTTGCGCCGGTCCGTGCTGGGCAGCCGCGGTCGAAGTGGAAGGCGGGACCTGCGCGCCCGGCGTTGGCTCCCCCGCGAACGCCATCGCAAACAACGCGGCCATCACCGGCCCCTCGGGTCCGGTGATGGCTGCTTCTTGCTGGTCGCGCCGCAGTCCTTCAGCGAGGAGGTTTGTTCACGAAATCGGTTGCCACATCTGCACCAGCGCCGGGACCGGCTGAGCGCGACCGCTGCTGACCGCGCCGAACACACGCTTCGTGCGGGGCACGAAGTCGCGCCTTCAACTTGGCCAGTCAACATCGCCGCTATTCCGCCGCCGGCGGCTGCACGCGGCTCGGGTCGGGGAGCAGGATGTAGCCCTTCTGCAGGTCCCCAAGGAACGCGCAAGCATCGCCACCGACTTGCCCGAGGATCGCGCCGACGTAGGCCGTCACCAGTGCCTCGATCCGCTCCTCCAGCTCGCCGATGCGCGTGCCGTTGAGGTCCGGGAGGTGCGCCTCGAGGATCGCGTCCAGCGCGTCCGACGGCTCCAACATCGGCGTGCCATCCATCATCCGCTCCTGGATCAGCTCGCGCAGGCGGTCGACGGACTCCTTGCGACTGCCGATCGGGCCGGACTTGATCCGGACGGGCCGGTCGAGGCCGAACAGCATGATCTGCGCGGATTGAAAGTGCGTCTCGATGATGCGATCGGACTCGCTCGACGGGTCCGGGTCGAACCCCATCCGCATCCACGCCTTCGCCATCGTGCGCGGGTGGCTCGCGGAGATGTTGTTGTTCGCGTACTCGTCGATCTTGTAGCGGCCGAAATGCTCGAGGAGCAGCCGGTCGCAGGGCCGGGACCCGCCGAGGTTCTCGATGATCACGGGCGCGTTGACGGTCAGCGTGCAGTGCCCTCGCCCGCGATTCCGGGACACCCACCGGAGCGTGTCCTCGTGCGTGCGTAGGCTCTCCGCGGTGACCATGATGAGGTTGCCGGCTTCGGTGGTCTCAAGGACCACGCCGCCCGAGGGGTCCCGGGGGGTCCAGCCGAGATCCAGTCCAAGGTATCGAATCGTCCGCAATCTGTACTCCTTTTCCGACTTTGATTTCCGTCGCTGTCTACTTACGCTCGTGTTCCTACTTCCACCGGTTCAACAGTCCGCCCACCGCCACCGGAACGGCGCGGACGCGATCACCAAGCTTTGCACCACCCCGCCCAACGTCGATGAGCCCCCGCGCGACCCGCACCAGCGCATCGTTGTAGGGGTACCACCACATCTCCCGCTTCTGTCCCGTGCGGTCGACGCAGACGGTTCGCACCTGTGTCAGCCCCTCCAGGCCGAAGCGTGAGCCGGTCACCCCGTACCCGCTCTCGCCGCGCCCTGTCCAGGCCGCTCCGCCCATCGGCCCGGTGAAGCAGCAATTGTTGACGAAGATGACGCCGCACCGGATGCGTCGTGCGACCGCCTCCGCCTTGGAGACGTCCCTTCCCCACACGCTCCCGCAGAGCCCATACGGCGTGGCGTTGGCCATCCGGATCGCGTCCTCGACGTCGTCGAACGGCACGATCGGGAGGACTGGGCCGAAGGTCTCCTCGACCATGAGCGCGCAGTTCGCGGGCATGTCGGTGACGACCGTCGGCGGGTAGAAATAGCCGTTGCCGGTGGGACTACCGCCGACGCGCACGACGGCGCCAGCGGCCCTCGCGGCCTCGACCTGCGATGCCACCTTCGCGAGGCCAGCCTCGTTGACGAGCGGGCCGACGTCGTCGCCGAGGCGCAGCGCCTGCGTGGCGACGACAACGCGGTCGACGAACGTGGCGTAGATCGAGCGGTGCACGTAGCACCGCTCGATCGAGGCGCAGTCCTGCCCGGCATTGTGGAACGCGCCCCAGACGACTCCGGCGACGGCGCGGTCCAGGTTCGCGTCCGCGAGCACAATGGCGGGGTCCTTGGAGCCGAGCTCCAATGAGCACGGGATCAGCATCGTCGCCGCCTGCATCGCCACGCGCTTGCCAGCCGTGACGCTGCCCGTGAACACGATCTTGTCCGGGTGCGCGGCGATGAGCGCCTCGCCAACCCGACCATCGCCCTGCACCGTCGTGACGAGATCCGGTGGGAGCGTGGCGGCGAGGATCTCCGCGAGGATCGCGCCGGTTCGGGGGGCGTGCTCGCTCGGCTTGTAGACGACGGCGTTCCCGGCCAGCAGCGCGGGGACGATGGTGCGGAGCGGCAGGTTGAAAGGATAGTTCCACGGCATGATCAGCGCGATCACGCCGATGGGATCGAGCTCCAGCCAGACCTGCTTCCCGGGGTAGTTGATCGGGTTGAGCGGCACGTCGATGGGCGTGAGCAGGTCGTCGATCGCCCCCAGCCAGTGGTCGAACAGCTCCCCCGTGGTGACGAGCTCGCTCGTCCATGCCTCGCCCGGCGGCTTGCCGATCTCCTCGTGGAGCACCTTCGCGATGTCTGCAGCGCGCGCCATGATCGCGTCGCCCAGCGCGCGCACGGCCCGTTTGCGCTGCGCGATGGCGGTCGCCGCAAAGCTGACACCCGCTGCCCGCGCTGCTGCCACGACGTTGACCAGCGTTGCGGGGTCGGTCGCGTCCACCACCCAGCCTGTCTCCCCACCCGTTCTTGGGTCAACCGCGGCGATCTGCACGCCTGCGGACTGCAGGGACGACGGGCCGGCCGCGGCGACGGGTGAAGGGTTTGGACGAAGGCGAGACATCCCGGGCTCGTATCCTATCCGGCAAGAGAGCGCGCCCACGTCACCGCGGGCATGTCGAGGAAATGGGCTCGCAATGGGCTATATGTCCCGACGAGGGCGGTGTCGGCGATCGCGTGCGCCTCGGCCCTTGCTCCCGGTCCGCGCAGGCTGTGCAGGAGGGCGAGGAGCAAGCTGCGATCCCCGCAGGCGCGCGCGCTGGCTTCGGCGAGCTGGTAGAGGCGCGCGTCGCGGGCCCGCCGGGCGCAGGCCGAGAGCAGCTCAGCCCGAAGATCGGCGAACGCCGGTGATTCAAGCTGGGCCGCGTGCTCCGTCCCCGCCCGGACGTTGCCGCACAGGACCGCGGCCATACCGGCGTGGTAGGCGTGGCGCGGCTCATCGGCGGCCCGGGCGGACCACTCCATGGCGCGAACGTGGGCCGCGTGCGCGGCGGCCGGGTCGGACTTCAGCGCGCGGAGCCGGGCAACGAGCGTCGCGTACCACGCGCGAACGGACCATTCGCACCCGTCATCCGCGGCGTGGGCGAGCGCGGCGATGCGGTCCTCCGCCTCGTCCAGGGCGCCGGCGCGAAGCAGGATGTCGATCCAGGTGAGGGGCGCGAGCGCCGTCCCCGAAGTCCCAGAGAGCGTCTCCACGGCCTCAGCGTGGGCGACCGTCGCCGCGTGCAGCTCGAGCTGCGAGGCGTGCTGGCGCGCGAGCAGGAGCTGCAGCCGCCCTCGAACGTGAGCGTCGACGGCTGAATTGGCGACGATCAGGCGCGTGCGCGCGGCGGCATCGCTCCGTCGCCCGATCCGCAGCTCCAGGTCGATGAGCGCGAGGGTCGCCTCGGCGCCGACGCGGGTCTGGATCTCCGGGTCGAGCCCGGTGACCCGCAGCAACCGCCGACGGGCGGTGTTGGCGTCCGCGTGACGCAGCGCCACGTTGGCCAGGAGCCAGGAACGATGGGCGGTGTGCGCATCGCCGAGGTCGCGTACGGCGTCGATGAGGCGCGGAGCGACGGGCCTGCCGAGGCTCAACAGGCCCTCCGTTTCGGCGAGCAACGCGTCCGCAGCGGGGTCGCCGTCGACGTCGATCCGGGCGGCTCCCCCAGACGTGGGCGGGCGTCCGCCGCGAATGACGTCGGCGAGGATGGGGCGACGGAGGCGGACACGGTCGTCCTCGTCGACGTGCACAAGGCCCAGCCGCAGGAGCGGGTATACGGCATCGGCGTCGAGACCGAGCGCGGCTTCGAGGCGTTCAAGGTCGCTGGGGTCGACGTTGTCGGCGATGGCGTCGAGCAGGGTCCGCGATGCCGGCGGGAGCTGGGCCAGGGTGCGTTGCAGATCGCGCGTCGCGCGTGCCGGCGTGGTCGGACGGATCGTGTCGATCCAACGCCAGGTGGGGCTCCCGTCGTCGTCGGCCCCCGTGCAGACGAGCGCACCCGCCCCGGCCAGCCGCCGCATCGCCACCACCACGAGCGCAGGCTGTCCCCCCGTCGCCTCGAACACCGTCGCGGTCAGCGCGAGGGGGGCGGCTCGCGCGCCGAGCATCCGTCGGATGAGATCGCCCGTCTCCTCCTCGGTCAGCGGGCGGAGGGCCACGTGGAGGCCGCCAAGGCCCCGACGCGGGCTCTGCCCGGTCGTCACCACGACAAGCTCCGGGATCGCAGCACGCACCTCGCCGATCCAGCCCACCAGCCCATCGTCGCTCACGTCCTCCACGACGAGCAGCAGCCCGGGTCCCGAGCGCGACTCCCCCGCGAGTCCGGCGAGGGCGTTTCGGACGCCCGCCGCCGTCGGCTTGACCGACCCGGCCCACCCGTCGAGGCACCCGGCCAGCGTCCGCAACGCCCAGGGCACGCTCGCGCCGTGGTGCGCACGCAGGCTGACGTGCTCGATGCCTTCGGCCTTCGCCAGCTCACGGGCTTGCTCCGCAGCCGCGCCGAGCCCGCTCCCAAGCTCCCCGTGAAGCTGCAAGACGCCGACCGTGCCCGGCTGGCCGCGCCCATGCAGGCACGCCAGCACGGCCCCTCGCACCGCCTCCCGGCCAACCGGCGCCCTTGGCGAGGTCAGCGTCCGGATGGGCGCCCAGCCCTGCTCGCCGGCGTCGGGAGAGGCCTCGCGTTGGAGCGGGCTGCCGAGCGCCAGCAGCGCCAGGGCGATGGCGGCGGATTGTGGGCGGTCCGCGGGGTCTCTGGCCATCAGCCGGTCGACGAGCGCGGCAAACGCCGGATCGAGGTCGGGGACGCGCTCTCCGATGGGTGCAGCGCGTCCGGACTGGTGGGCCTGGAGGTACCCGGCGAGCCCGCGGGCCTGGTAGGGGCGCTGACCGCAGAGCGCCTCGTAAAGGGTGATGCCGAGCGCGTAGAGGTCCGCCCGGGTGTCGACGCGCGAGCCTGCGATCTGCTCGGGCGCCATGTAGGCGTGGGTGCCGACGACCTGACCGAGGGTGGAGGTGAGGGGATCGGTGGGGTCGATGGCGAGACCAAGGTCCATCAACACCGCCCCTCCCGGGCCGCCGTCCCCGTCGAGGCGCCAGATGTTCGAGGCCTTCAGGTCGCGGTGGACGACGCCCTGATCGTGCAGATGCACCAGGATCTCCAGCACGCTGCGGGCGAGCGCGTACACCTCGCCCACCGGAAGCGGGCCGCGAGCGAGGGTGCGGTCGAGGCTCTCACCGTAGAGCCGGTCGAGGACCAGAGCGGGCTCCGGGCCGTCAAGGACCGCGTGGCAGCGGACCAGCCCGGGGTGCCGTTGGTGCTGGAGGATCCGGCCCTCGCGCAAGAAACGCCGGCGCAGGTTCGGCCGCGAGGGGTCCCGGAGCACCTTCACCGCGTAGATCTGGTCGGGCTGGACGGCATCGTCCCAGCGCGCGCTCCACACGTCCGCGATCCCGCCCTCCCCGATGTGCTCGAGGAACGTGATCCCGCGGACGGTCGGGGTGCTCATCGCACCGCCATCCAGTCGCGCAGCGGCTCCCAGACGAATTGACGGGCGTGCTTCCCGAGGAGCAGGTCGACGTGGCCCCAGTGGTGCCCGGTCGCGTAATCATCGAGCAGCATCCAGGTCTTGTCGTGACTGCCGGAGCGGTCGTAGGCCATGCGCGCGTCCGAGGGCGGCATGAGGTGGTCGAGATCCCCGGCAACAACGAGGACCGGGAGCTGGGTAGCGGCCCAGTCAGCATCCCACTCCGGGCTCCCCGTCTGACCCCATTTGGCCATGTCCATCCAGATGGACAGGTTTGTCCAGTCAAACCCGCGCTCCATGCGCTCGGCGAGGAGCTCGGGTTCCATGCTGCCCGGCGCCCAGCCCGAGATCGGGAACGCGTAGCCGGCGACGTCCGAGATCCCGTACAGCCTGCCGAGGAGCTGGCCGGCGAGGCGGGTTTTCACGCTGAGCGTGCCGAGGACGGCCGCGGCCCGGTCGCCGCCGGCGCCGAACAGCCGCGAGAGCTGGCAAAGGAGGTTCAGGCTCTTGTTCGCCTGGGCGAAGGAATACAGGCCGCCGATGCCGACAACCCCCCGCATCTGCGCTCGGGTGGCGGCGGCGTAGCTCACAGCGCCGCCGAGCGAGTGGCCGAGCCAGAACGCAGGACCAAGGGCCTCGGCCAGCGTGGCGGCGTCGTCGACGTAGGCAGAAAAGCGCCCCGCACGCGCCTCGGCGGGCGTCTGGCCACGGGAGAGTCCGTGGCCGCGAAGCTCCAGGTTCCACACGTCGTAGCCCTGCGCCGCCAGCCACGCGGAGAGGCTACGCGTGCTCGCGTGCCAGGTGTAGCGGTTCTGGGCAAAGCCGTGGACGAGCACGATGCGCCGGTCGGTCAGGGGCCCGGCGGCTGGTCCAGCCCACTTCCGGGTCAACGTCAGGCCGTGAAAGCCAACGCGCTGACGGTGCAGGTCGACGGCCTCGCCTGCGTCGGTGGTCTGGCGCACCGCCTCGACGGGGCCGAATTCAAGGCTCACGTCGAGAGCACCCTCGTGATCGCGTCCACCGCGTTCTTGTTGCCGATGTAGAGCGGCGTGCGTTCGTGCAGCGAGGCCAGCGTGCGGTCGAGGATCGGGCCGACGCCGTCCGTCGCCGCGCCGCCCGCCTGCTCAGCGAGGAACGCCAGCGGAAAAGCCTCGTACAACAGGCGTAGCTTGCCGTTCGGCGCCTTCTTCGACGGCGGGTACAGGAACACGCCGCCCTTCACGAGGTTCCGGTGAAAATCCCCGACGAGGCTGCCGATGTACCGCGCCGACCAGCCGAGCGCCGGGTCCTTGGTGCCAGCCAGCCAGCCGACCAGCCGCGGATCCCAGGTCCCGGTGTACGCCTCGTTGCAACTGTACGTGCGGGTGTCCGGCGTGAGCCGAATGTCGTGGTGCGACAGGAAGAATTCGCCGACGGTCGGGTCCAGCGTGAACCCGTGCACGCCTCGCCCCGTCGAGAGCACCAGCACCGTCCCCGCGCCGTAGACGATGTACCCGGCGGCGACGATGTCCCGGCCGCTGCGCAGGACGTCCTGCGGCTGCCCCTGCCCGCTCTCGCTCATGCGCCGAAACACCGCGAAGATCGTGCCGATGCTCGCGTTGGTGTCGATGTTTGAGGAGCCGTCGAGCGGATCCATCGCAAAAACGTACTTGCCGGTCGGGAATTGCGGCGGGATGGGGATGGCGTCGTCCTCCTCCTCGCTGATGATCATGCACAGCACGCCGGCGTGCTCCAGCGCGCGCTTGAAGGTCTCGTTCGCGTAGACGTCCATCTTCTGGACGTACTCGCCCTGGATGTTCATCGTGCCCGTCGCCCCGAACATCCCCGCCAGCCCCGCCCGGTTCACGCGCGCGCTGACGAGCTTCGCGGCCAGCGTGACCTGGTTCACCAGCGTGACGAACTGGCCCGTCGCCTCCGGATAGCCGCGGAGCGTCTCAAGCAGAAAGCGGTCGAGGGTCGTGCCTTCTTCGAACTGCGGAGCGATCGGCGGCGCGCCGGGGGAGGGAGGGGCGAGGGTGTGCGCGGGGGAGGGCATGGGAGAGGCTTATCCGCGGTTGGGTGAGGGCGGGGATGGCGACGACAGGGCGTGGTAGAATCGCCGGATGCCCCAAGCGGACATCAATCGCCGCCTGCTGCTCGCGATTGGCGCGCTCCTGCTGCCGGCGATCGGCGATGCCCTCGCGGACACCGCGGACACCGCGGACACCGATACTCCGCGCCCCGACAGCGGCGGCGAGCTGACGACCGCCTGTGTCCCCTGGACCCCCGAGGTGCAGGGAGCGTGTCCGCCGGCGAGCGCGATCACGTTCACGGCGGGCTTCGGCCCGCGCGAGGTGCCCCTCGATCCCCAGGAACTCGGGACTTTTGCGGACGGCGAGTGCTGCTACGTGGTGCAGGTGGTCGGGACGGTGATGGGTTGCGGGTGCAACCAGGGGCGCAGGCTGTTGATCGAGCGCCTGCCGCGAACGGCGGGCCTCGCGGCGACGCGCGGCTGGCACGACCCCCGCGTGCGTCCTCCAACGTGCACCGGGCTGGACCGCGCCCGGCGATCCCACCTCGCGCGATTCTGGGCGAGCGTCGGCTTGAACGAGCACGCATCCATCGCCAGTTTTCACCGGGTCGCGCTGGAGCTCATGGCGTTCGGTGCACCCGCCCCGCTCATCGCAGGAGCACAGCGCGCCGCTGACGACGAGCTTCGCCACGCACGGCGGGCGTTCACGCTCGCGTCGGCGTTCGCAGGCGCCCCGGTGGGTCCCACGGTCCTGTCCGTCGACGGCTTCTCCCTGGCGGCGTCCCGCGCCGAGCTCGCGGCTCGCAGCGTTCGCGAGGGGTGCGTGGAGGAGACGGTGTCGGTTGGCGTGGCCAGCGCCATGCTTGCGGTCGCCACGGACCCGGCGGTTCGCTCGGTCCTCTCCGGGATTGTCGACGATGAAATCCGGCATGCCGTTTTTTCCTGGCGCTTGCTGAAGTGGCTCTGGGCCGAATCGAGCGCCGCAGAGCGCCTCGGGATTCGGGACGCCTTCGCAACGGACCAGCCGGCCCCGGAGGCAGGCTACGCTCCGTTCCCGGACGATCTTGGCGCGTGGGGCATCCCGTCGGACGGCGTGCTTCAGGCCGCCGGCCTGGCAACCCGGCGTTCGGTCGTCGACCCGCTCGCCGCGCGGTTTTGCGCCTGACCGCCGGGGTGAGGCCCCGCACCGCCAGCGCTGCCGCCGATCCCGGCGCTCGGCACACCTCGCACCGGCCTCGGCGGTCAATTCTCGCCGTTCCAAGGCGACGAACCCCGCCAGCCGGCGAAGACGCCGCCTGTCACGGTTCGTGCGCGGAACAGCGGGCTGGGGGCCAATCCGTCTGGCCATCTTCGCACTACAGGGGGATACAGACGCTTGGTTTGCCGAGCGTGCGGACTGGCCCGCCGATCCCGGCGCTCGGCACACCTCGCGCCAGCCTCGGCGCTGAATTCCCGCAGTTCCAAGGCCACGAACCCCGCCAGCCGGCGAGTGCGCCAGCCGGCACCGAACGTGCGGGGAACGCCGCGCGGGGGGCCAATCCGACCAGCCATCCACGCGATTTCAGGTGGATACAGACGCCATGTTTGCCGAGCGCCAGCACTGGCCCCCCCGCGGCTCCGGTGTCGTCGAACTGTGCCGCTCTCTGGCTGTCTCTTTTCCTCGCCGGGTGCATGACGCCGACCAGCTTTGCACATGCGTTCGCGGACAGGGAGTGCAGTTGGCTCAGCCGCTGTGCCCCCGACACCGAGGCGATGCTTTACGAGGACGGCACCGACTGCCGCCAGACGACTGTCGGCGATGTGACCGGGACCTCGGGCTGCATGGAGCGCCACTGCACGTTCGACCCGGCGGCGGCGCGAGGCTGTGTCGACGCGCTCGCCGGCACCTGTGAGGTGGTCACCGACCCGACCCCAGCGGCCTGCGCGCGCGTCTGGGCCGGTTGCGACGGCAGCGAGTCGGTGTGTTCCACCCCCTCGGACACGGGGCGATAGGTGGGCACCATGACCGTCAGCGGCCCCGCCCGGGACTGGGTCTCCGTCTGGGTCGGCGACTTTACCGAGGAGCTGGCGCTGGACGGCTACCTCGGACCCGCATTCCGTCGCGACCACGGCTGCGTCGCGCACGAAAACTCGGCCTACGGGGTGCACACCGCCGCGATGCCGCTCGGCCAGCTCCTCGCCGAGCACGCGATCTACGCGCTGTGGGGGCGGCAGATCCTCGCCGTCGCCGCCTCGCAGGGCGTGTCCGCCGCGAGTTGTTCCCTGGTCTACCTGCACTATCGGCACGTGCCGGCTCACCAGGCGCCCGGCCCCCTGCGCTTCGTCGGGAGTGTTCAGATGGCGCGAGGCTGATGGGGCCAATCCGTGCGCTCGGCAAACATAGCGTTCGCATCCACCTGTAGTGCGGCGGTGGCTGGTCGGATTGGCCCACCGCGCGGCGTTCCATGCACGTTCGGTGACGGGCGCCGTACTCGGCGGCTGGCGGCGAACGTGGCCTCGGAACGCCGAAAAATCAACGCCGATGCCGGCGCGGTCGGGCGTCCGCGCCCGACGC
>CAIMSU010000345.1 GCA_903844155.1 uncultured Pseudomonadota bacterium
CGGGGGAAAGGGGGTGGTTTGCTTCAGGCAGGCCCATTCAGGCCGCGAGCGCGTGTGTCGCGGCGACGTGCCTATACAACGACGTGTCTGTCAGGCTGCCACGGCGCTTGGGCGGGACTGGAACGAATAGGGCGGGCTCAAAGCAGATCCCGATGGCGGCTTGATGAAGCGCGTGCTTGAAGTTTACTTCTTCCCCGCGGGCGAGGGGACGCAACATCGGGAGCCCGTACTCGTAGATCCGTTGACAGGCAGGCGCAAAAAACTCGCGCCGGATCTTGATGGCCTCGACCACGATCGCGCGCGCTGCGTCGTGGTTGCCGGCGTGCGCGATCAGGGCGGGAACGCAGCCTTCGAGCATCTCGTGGCGATTGAACGACAGCCCGCCGAAGCCTGGGTCGTCGTCTTCAACGCGATCAAGCTCCAAAGGCGAGGCCTGAAAGACGAAATCAAGCCCGGCCATGTCCGTGGTGAAGGTGCTGCGCACGCCCGGGTGACAGCGGTAGACCGAGCTCCCCGCGGCCGCGCGAAGCTCCTTGGTGTAGTCGTCACACTCGGCGATGAACCGGGCGACTTCCGTGGCCGGGCCGAGCGACAGCGGCCCGTACCAGGCTGCGCCCTTGACGTTGGGGTTGTGTGGCTCTTCCATCCGTCCGCTCCGGTATTGCGATCCGCGGCACTGTATCGGAAGACGGCCCGAAACTCCAGCCGGGCGCCTGTCCGGCTTCTCGCGACGGGCGGCCCGGGCCTACGCCGGCTCCGTCAGCACCCAGATGTGGCCGTGCTCACACCGGTAGCGATGGTGGGTCTCAGGCCCGCCAGCGCCCTCGACGCGCCGACCCCCAACGTAGAACGTCCGTGACGGCACGCCGCACTTCGGGCAGTCGTCGGTCGCGGGATGGAACCCCGGCCGTGCCATGTACGCCCAGCGATTGGTTCGGCGCCTGGGCTCGGCCGGCGGGTCGTCGCTCATCCGCGCTGGATAACCGGGGCCATGGCCGAGGCCCCGACTCCCGGCGCGCCGCGGCGCATCACCGTCGCCGAGTGGCTGGAGGGCAGCGTCGTGGTGCTGATCACGGGTGCGTTCGCGCTCTCGGCCGCGCACCTGACGGCGTGGGACCGCCCCGTCGGCGATGGGTGGAGCCGCTACCTCGGCAACGCCATCGCCATCCGCGACCACGCGTGGTCCGGCTACCTCCGTTGGCGCGGCCCGGTCCACGCCTGGCTCTGCCTGATGGTGATGCCGCTCGCGGGCTCGCTGGTGCGCGCCTCCCAGGTCGTGTCGTTCGTCGCGGCGACCGCCACACTGCCCATCACCTGGGCGTTGGGACGGCGACTCGGCGGGCGTGCGACGGGGCTCCTCGCGTTGGGCGTCCTCGCTGCGTGGCCGGACCTTCCGCTCTTTGCCCGGTTCAGCTCCCCCTACTCGCTGGACGCGTTTCTGCTGGTGCTCGCTACCCTGTTGGCTTTAGACGCTGGGTCGTTCGTCAGACGGAACCGGATCGGCTCGGCGATCGCTGCGGGTGTCGTCCTCGGCATCGGCGTCGGCACGGACCTCCGGTTCCTGCCGCTCACCGCCGCCGTCGCGACCGGGGCGGCCCTGGCACCCCGGGCCAGCTCCAAACGCGCCGCCGTCCTGATTCCGCTCCTCGCCCTCCCGCTGGGCTACGCCCTCGTCAGCAGCGTGCCTGTCTCGCTTTACTCGCTGGGCGAGCAGGTCGCCCTCCAGCGGGACGCAGCCGCAGCGACGGTCTCCGAGTGTGCACGCCGTGGCCCGCAGCCCCCCCTCCTCGCCGACGCCTTCGGGGCATGTGGTCGGGCGCTCGTCGCCCTGAACCTTGCAAACGCGACCGCGGCGGTGTGCATTCCCCTCACCCTCCTTGCGCTCCTGCTGATGGTCGGGGCCTGGGCCGCCGGGCGCGAAGAACGATGGCGCGCCGCCCTGCTCGTCCTTCCGGTCCTCACGCTCGTGCCCTCCCTGGCGATCATCGTCGTCCAGCACCGCTACCTCGTCCCCGTCGCCCCGCTCGTCGCGGTCCTCGTGGCCGCCGGGCTCGCACGCGGGGCAGCGGCGCTCGACGCCAGGATGCCGAGCATCGCCCCCGGGTTCACGCTTGGGGCTGGCCTGTTGGTCGCCGGACTCGGCCTGGCGTGGGGAGCATCGCCGACGACGCTGCGCGCGCGGTTCGTCGCGCACCTGCGGAGCGGAGACAGGGTGGTCGACGCGGCCGACGCGATCACGGCGGCCTGGCGACCCGGAGACCGGGTGGTCGACTGCGCGAACGGGAACCTGCGGGAGCGCCTCTACCCGATCCCCGTGGAGGAGCGGCGCGCCCGGGACGACGCCGCGCGAGCGCAGTGCAACGGCGTTCTCGGCACCCCCCCGACAGCACCAACCTGGGTGCTGGTCCGGGAGAGCAGCGTGCCTGCCGGTTGGAACGCGGTGCCGCTGGGGGGCCCAGGTCCCGACAACGCTGCAGGGATCGTGCTGTTGCGGGGCGACGGCGACTGACCGCCGCCGAAGACGGCAGCCGGCACCGAACGTGCGGGGAACGCCGCGCGGGGGGCCAATCCGACCAGCCATCCACGCGATTTCAG
>CAIMSU010000346.1 GCA_903844155.1 uncultured Pseudomonadota bacterium
CCGGAGCCCGGCCGGGGCGATCCAGTGGACGCCGAAGAACCCCGAGGCGCAGGGCACCGTGCCCGACGCGCACGATCCCACCCGGCGCCACGCCCCGATGATGTCCACGGCCGACATGGCGCTGATCACGGACCCCGTCTACAAGGCGATCGCGCAGCGCTACTACGAGCACCCCGACGCCCTCGCGGACGCCTTCGCCCGCGCCTGGTTCAAGCTGACGCACCGCGACATGGGCCCCAAGAGCCGGTACCTGGGCCCGCTCGTGCCGAACGAGGCGCTGATCTGGCAGGACCCGGTCCCGGCCGTCGGGCACCCGATCATCGAGGCCGACGACGTCGCGGCGCTCAAACGGACCGTCCTCGCGTCGGGGCTGTCGATCGCCCAATTGGTGTCCACGGCCTGGGCCTCGGCCTCGACCTACCGCAACACCGACAAGCGCGGCGGCGCGAATGGCGCGCGGATCCGGCTCGCTCCGCAGACCGGCTGGGACGTGAACGTGACCTCGGGCGTGCCCGCGGTGGTGAAGACCCTCTCGGGCATCCAGCAGGACTTCAATCGCGCAGGCGGCAAGCAGGTCTCGCTCGCGGACCTGATCGTGCTGGGCGGCTGCGCGGCCGTCGAGCAGGCCGCCAGGAACGCCGGTCACGAGGTGAACGTGCCGTTCACCCCGGGGCGGACCGACGCGAGCCAGGAGCAGACCGACGCCGCCTCCTTCGGTGTATTGGAGCCGAAAGCGGACGGCTTCCGCAACTACCTCCAGGACGGGCAGGCGCTCGGCGCGGAGCACCTGCTCGTGGACAAGGCGTTCATGCTCACGCTCTCGGCCCCGGAGATGACGGCGTTGCTCGGTGGCATTCGCGTTCTCGACGCCAACGCCGGGCAAACCCGCCATGGGGTCTTCACCGCCCGTCCGGGCACGTTGACCAACGACTTCTTCGTCAACCTGCTCGACATGCGGACGGAGTGGCGGCCGTCTGCCGCCAGGCACGTCTACGTGGGGCGGGATCGCCGGACAGGCGCGCTGAAGTGGACGGCCACCACCGTCGACCTGATCTTCGGCTCGAACTCCCAGCTCCGTGCCCTCGCCGAGGTCTACGCGTGCGACGACGCGAAGGGCGCGTTCGTCCAGGACTTCGTGGCGGCGTGGGCGAAGGTCATGAACCTCGATCGGTTCGACATCGCGTGACCGAACTGGTCCATGAACCTTACCGTCATCGGCGCATCCCATGCCGGGATGCGTCCGCCAGGGCTCGGCGGGCCGGGGTCTTGCCCCGGCGCTGACCATCAAGCAGCTCCGCAGCCGCGGACCTACCCCTCGGGTCGGCTACGCCGCGACCGGCCGCTCGAACGGTGACTACTTGCTCCGCGCGGCGCATGGGAGGCCGGCCCGCCGAGAGGACACACCCCAACTCCGCATCGCGCCCGAATCCCCAGCTCCTGGTCTCGAAGGCCTGGATCCAGTGGGCCAGCGAATCTTCCTGCGTACGGGGCTGATGGAATTCGGCTCGGTGTTCGGCCATGGGGCGTATTTGGGCCCCATCGACCAGCGCATCGTGCAGGCCCTGACGGCCCATCCGTTGACCCGGACGGCACTCAGGGAACTGATCGGCGTCCGGAACGAGACACTGGGCGTGGCGATCGACCGACTCGTCAGTGCTGGTCGCGTTGTTCGCATCCACGACGGGCTGACCGTTCCCGTTCCCGTCTGAGCAGATCGCCGGGAACGGAACGAGCCGTGAGAACCGTGCGTGCTGCGACCGCGGGGGGCGTGCGCGGGGACATCCGCGGAGCGCCCTGGGAAGTCCTATTCGTACACGAACAACTGGCCGCCGGAGCCGCTGGTTCACAACCAACCCACAGCCGCGATGCTCCTGTCCAGCATGGTTTCACTCGCCGCCTTGCTCGGCGGGTCGGGCGTGCTCTTCGCGGCGTTCGGACGTTGGGACTTCCTGGGCTGGCACCGGCGCGACCAGGCCCGGGTGGTCTTTCGGCCTCCGCGCGACGTGCAGCTCACACCTGCCCAACGGGCTTGCGACTGGTTCTTCCTTGCGATGGCGCAGCTGTTCCTCCTGCAGGTGCTGGTGGGAGGGGTGTCCCAACACTATCGGGCCGATCTCTCCAGCTTCTTCGGTCTGGATCTCTCCACCTTCCTCCCCTACAACCTTGCCCGCACCTGGCACGTGCAGCTCTCGATCCTCTGGGTAGCGACGTCGTTTCTGGCCTCGGGGATCTTCCTCGCGCCGCTCATTGCCGGTCACGAGCCGGCAAATCAGCACGTTCTGGCCTACGGGCTCCGATCTGGGTCGATTCTGGCAGGTGCTCCTCTCGCTCGGGCTGTTCGGCTGGGTAGCCATTCTCTTCCGGGGGCTTCGCGGCCGGCTCGGTGGCGAGCACAAGGGGAACATGCCCTGGCTGTTCTTCTATGCGGCCCTGGCGATCCCGGCGTTCTACGCCGTCGGGTTGCTCGCGCACCCGAGCAGCAATTTCACCACGACCGACTTCTGGCGCTTCTGGGTCGTTCACTTGTGGGTGGAGGACTTCCTGGAGCTGTTCACCACCGTCATGGTCGCGTACCTGTTCGTGCTCCTTGGCGTCGCCGAGGAGCGCACCGCGTTGCGCCTGATCTACCTCGACGTCATCCTCTGCTCGTTGGGCGGAGTGGTCGGGTCGATGCACCATGTGTACTTTTCGGGCGAGCCGGTGGAACACATGGCGCTCGGGGCCGTCTTCTCGGCGGCGGAGGTCATTCCGCTCACCTTCCTGACCCTGGAAGGGTGGACCTGCCTGCGGATCGGACAGGGCCATCCAACCAGCGCCTCCCACCCCTTTCCACATCGCTGGGCGATGATGTTCCTGGTGGCCGTCGGGTTCTGGAACTTCGTGGAGGCCGGCATCTTCGGCTTCCTGATCAACCTTCCCATCGTTTCCTACTACGAGATTGGCACCGCGCTCACGGCGAACCACGGGCATGCCTCGATGATGGGGGTGTATGGCATGTTGGCGGCGGGACTTTCGCTCTTCGGTCTGCGCTACCTCATCCCCGAGGATCGGTGGTCCGAGCGCGCGGCGAAGCTCTGCTTCTGGTCGCTCAACCTCGGCCTCGGGTGGATGGTGTTCGTCGGCCTGCTTGCACTCGGGATGCTCCAGCTCTTCGAGTCCATGAACCACGGCTACTATGATGCCCGGGCGCTCACCTTCCTGACCAACCCCACCAACCGTTTCATCGAGTGGCTGCGCCTCCCCGGAGACGCCGTGTTCATCGTCTTTGGCGTGCTGCCGCTGCTCTGGCTGTGCTGGCTGGGCGTCCGTTACCGCCGCCCGGGTCCACCGGGCGCGACGACTGTGGCGGCCACGCTGTTCACCGAAACCCCCGAGATCCCCGGCTGCCAGGCCCGCCTGAGGGGTCAGCCCCGATAAACCGGCGCTGGGTTCTGTGCGGGGAGGTGTCGAGGCCGAAGTTCAAGGTCACAGCGGCATTGTAGCTCGAAGGGTGTGCCCCCGGCTACTCCAGCAAGCTCCTGAGCATCCAGGCAGTCTTCTCGTGGAGCTGAAGGCGCTGAGTCAGGAGATCGGCGGTGGCCTCGTCCCCCGCCTCACCGACGACCGGGAAGATCGACCGGGCCGTGCGAATCACCGCCTCGTGGCCCTCGACGAGCTGCCGCACCATGTCCATCGCCGCGGGGACCCCGTCGGCCTCCTGGATCGAGGTCAGGCGACCGAACTGGGCGTAGCTGCCGGGTGCCGCTGCGCCGAGGGACCGGATCCGCTCGGCCAGCAGGTCCACCGCCGTCCACATCTCCGTGTACTGGGTCATGAACATCAGGTGCAACGTGTTGAACATGGGGCCCGTCACGTTCCAGTGGAAGTTGTGGGTCTTCAGGTAGAGCGTGTACGTGTCCGCGAGGAGGTGAGAGAGCCCCTCCACGATGTGCGTACGTTGATTTTCGGGGATTCCGATGTCGATGTTCATGGTGGCCTCGGTGGGAGATCGATGGGGATGGTGGAGCGAAGACGCGCGGCAGCACGCTCGCCACCCATAGCGTGGCGCTATCGGCTGGCGGTGCCCTCGGGGGATCCGAACCCCGAAGGCAGGCCGGTCCGCTGGGTTCAGGCGAGATCGAACCGATCGAGGTTCATGACTTTCGCCCACGCCGCCACGAAGTCCTGGACGAACACGCGCTTCGCGTCGTCACAGGCGTACACCTCGGCGAGGGCACGGAGCTGGGAGTTCGAGCCGAAGACCAGGTCGACGGTGGTGGCCGTCCACTTCTGCGCGCCCGTCCGGCGATCCCGCCCTTCGTAGACACCCTTCGTCGGGGACGGCCGCCACTCCGTGCCCATGTCGAGCAGGTTGACGAAGAAGTCGTTGGTCAACGTGCCGGGACGGTCGGTGAAGACCCCGTGGCGGGTCTGCCCGGCGTTGGCGCCCAGCACGCGCATGCCCGCGAGCAACGCCGTCATCTCCGGAGCCGAGAGCGTGAGCATGAACGCCTTGTCGACGAGCAGGTGCTCCGCGCCGAGCGCCTGTCCGTCCTGGAGGTAGTTGCGGAAGCCGTCCGCCTTCGGCTCCAGAAAGGCGAAGGAGGCGGCGTCGGTCTGCTCCTGGCTTGTGTCGGTGCGCCCCGGGGTAAAGGGGACGTTCACGTCGTGACCGGCGTTCTTCGCGGCCTGCTCAACGGCCGCGCAGCCGCCCAGCACGATGAGGTCCGCGAGCGAGACCTGCCTGCCGCCCGCACGATTGAAGTCCTGCTGGATGCCCGAGAGGGTCTTCACCACAGCGGGCACGCCCGAGGTCACGTTCACGTCCCAGCCGGCCTGCGGAGCGAGCCGGATGCGCGCGCCGTTCGCACCGCCGCGCTTGTCGGTGTTGCGGTAGGTCGAGGCCGAGGCCCAGGCCGTGGACACCAACTGCGCGATGGACAGCCCCGACGCGAGGACGGTCCGCTTAAGCGCCGCGATGTCGTCGGCGTCGATGATCGGGTGGGCGACGGCCGGGACCGGGTCCTGCCAGATCAGCGCCTCGTTCGGCACGAGCGGGCCGAGGTACCGGCTCTTGGGGCCCATGTCGCGGTGCGTCAGCTTGAACCAGGCGCGGGCGAAGGCGTCCGCGAGCGCGTCGGGGTGCTCGTAGTAGCGCTGCGAGATCGCCTTGTAGATCGGGTCCGTGATCAGCGCCATGTCGGCCGTGGACATCATCGGGGCGTGGCGCCGGGTGGGATCGTGCGCGTCGGGCACGGTGCCCTGCGCCTCGGGGTTCTTCGGCGTCCACTGGATCGCCCCGGCCGGGCTCCGGGTCTGCACCCACTCGTACCGGAACAGGTTCTCGAAGTAGTTGTTGTCCCAGCGGATCGGGTTCTCGGTCCAGGCGCCTTCGAGCCCGCTGCTGATGGCGTCGACGCCCTTGCCGGTGCCGAAGCTGCTCTTCCAGCCGAGGCCCTGCTGCTCGATGGGCGCGCCCTCGGGCTCGGGCCCGACGTACTTGCCGGGGTCGGCCGCGCCGTGGGTCTTCCCGAACGTGTGCCCGCCGGCGATCAACGCGACGGTCTCTTCGTCGTCCATCGCCATGCGCGCGAAGGTCTCGCGGATGTCACGGGCCGAGCCCAACGGCTCGGGGTGGCCGTTCGGGCCCTCCGGGTTGACGTAGATGAGGCCCATCTGCACGGCGCCGAGCGGGTTTTCGAGCTGGCGGTCCCCGGTGTAGCGCTCGTCGCCGAGCCATGTCGTCTCGGGGCCCCAGTTGACGTCCTCCTGGGGCGCCCAGATGTCCACGCGACCCCCGCCGAAGCCGAACGTGCGGAACCCCATCGTCTCCAGCGCGCGGTTGCCGGTGAAGATGAGCAGGTCGGCCCAGGAGATCTTGCGGCCGTACTTCTGCTTCAGCGGCCAGAGCAGGCGCCGCGCCTTGTCGAGGCTCACGTTGTCCGGCCAACTGTTGAGCGGAGCGAAGCGCTGCGCGCCGGACCCGCCACCGCCGCGCCCGTCCGACACACGGTAGGTGCCGGCGGAGTGCCACGCCATCCGGATGAAGAACGGCCCGTAGTGGCCGTAGTCGGCGGGCCACCAGTCCTGCGAGTCCGTCATGAGCGCATCGACGTCCTTCGTGAGCGCGTCCAGGTCGAGGCTCTCGAACTCCGCGGGGTAGTCGAAGCTCTCGCCCATCGGATCGGCGTCCGGATGGTGCTGATGCAGGACGCGCAGGTTGATCTGCTTCGGCCACCAGTGCTCGTTCGCGGTGCTCCCGGTTGCGGTGTGGGCGCCGTGCATGACGGGGCACTTGCCTGTGCTGTTCTCGGACATTTTAGGATTCCTGTTGGTTGAATGGGGCGTTGTTGGCTACGCCTGCCTCGGGCAGGGAAGAGGTGGGGGAGGCGTCAGTCCTCTGGGGGACGCGAGGGGGGCGGGGCTTCGGCCGACGCCGGGGTTGCCGCCCGACACGCGGGACAGCGCCCCCAGTAGATCACCTCGGCCTCGTCGATCTCGAAGCCCCGATCGTCCTCGACGCTCAGGCACGGCGAGGCGCCCAGCCCGCAGGTAACGTCGACCGTTCGGCCGCAGGTCCGGCAGATCAAGTGATGGTGGTTGTCGCCGACCCGATCCTCGAAGCGGGCAGGGGAGCCGGCGGGCTGGATGCGGCGGACCAGGCCCTTCTCGACCAGGAGCCGCAGCGTACATCCTCGCCCCGCCCCCTTTCCGCCGACTTTTTTCGATTCTCTCCGGCCGCTCGCGCGCTCAGCCGTCCGACGGTCGGCGTCCCACGTCCCGCTCGGCCTTCCACACGTGCGGC
>CAIMSU010000347.1 GCA_903844155.1 uncultured Pseudomonadota bacterium
CGGGGGAAAGGGGGTGGTTTGCTTCAGGCAGGCCCATTCAGGCCGCGAGCGCGTGTGTCGCGGCGACGTGCCTATACAACGACGTGTCTGTCAGGCTGCCACGGCGCTTGGGCGGGACTGGAACGAATAGGGCGGGATTACCGCCGTAGCCTGTCTACAGCTTCGCCAGCCAATCGAGGATTGATGCGTCCGCACGCCACGAAGCCGGGACCGGCCCCGCATCCCCGATCGGTTTTGCCTTCGCGATCGCCTCACGCTTCATCTTGAGATCGACCGTCGCGTACCGGTTCGTGACCGTGACGCTGGCGTGGCCCAGCCAGTGGCTGATCGTGACCACGTCGACACCGGCCTGCAACAGGTGGACGGCCGTGCTGTGACGCATGCTGTGCGGGTGGAGTCGTTTCTTGCCCAGGGTCGGTGCGAAGGCTCGGGCTTGATCGCAGTACTTCCCGAGGATGTAGCGGACGCCGAAGCGGCTGAGGGGCTCGCCACGATGGTTGCGGAAGAACGGCTCCGCGGACCCAGCGTCAACGCCCTGCTCGCTGAGATGCAGGCGCAGAACCTCGGCCGTTTGTTGCCAGAGCGGACAGAGTCGCTCTTTGCGTCCTTTTCCCCTGAGGCGCACCTGGAATGGGCGGACAAGCTGCAGGTCCCGCGGGCAAACATCGAGGATCTCCTGCACCCTCGCGCCCGTGTTGAACATGGCCGCGAGCAGCGCGTAGTCGCGCCGACCGTCTGCGGTGGTGCGGTCCACCGCGCCGAGCACCGCCTGCATCTCGTCGTACTCCAGGTACTCGACCGTCCGCTGGTGCGCGCGCTTGAACGGCACCGCGAGGACGCGCTGACAGTGCTCCAGTTCCGCGGGATGCAGGGTTGCCACATGCCGGAAGAAAGCGTGGATCGCCGCCAGACGGACGTTTCGCGTCGCCGCGCAGTTGTGTCGGTCCGTCTCCAGGTGGTGCAGGAAGTCCGTGATCTCGGCCGGGGTCAGGTCGCAGATGTCCAGGGTGGCAACCTCACGATCTCGATGCACAGCGACAAAGCGCAGGAGGAGCGTCAGGCTGTCTCGGTAGCTGTGCACGGTGTGCGGGCTGACGCCACGGAGTAGCGGCAGGTGGTCGGTGAAGAAGTCTCGGAGTGCGCGCGCCAGCGCGTTGGGCACGGACGTGGTCATGACGCGGCTCCCGTCGTCGGCGCAACTACGACGAGCGCGCCGCAGCGGTCTGCAAACCGCCTGCTCGCCGCGTCGGCGAGCGGCTGTACGAAGTGCAGGTAGTACGCGGTGGAGTCGATCGAGACGTGGCCCATGAACGTCGAAAGGTAGGGCAGCTTCGCC
This sequence comes from uncultured Pseudomonadota bacterium, assembly GCA_903844155.1. Taxonomy (GTDB): domain Bacteria; phylum Myxococcota_A; class UBA796; order UBA796; family SXON01; genus CAIUMM01. The sequence continues at coordinate 1,337 of CAIMSU010000347.1, forward strand.
TGGACGTCGTCGCCCGCCCGGTACCAGCGGAGCAAGGCGTGCACGGCGAAGGTGTGCCTGAGGTCGTGCGTTCGCGGGGGGATGCCCGCATCGTTTTGGACGCCCGCCAGCCGGAACAGACGCCGGAGGGCGTGTCCCATCCCGCCGCCGCTGTACGCGCGCCCATGCGCAGAGCGGTGCCACAGTAACGGGGTGTCACCCAACAAGGGGACATGGATAGCCAGAATCGCGAGGTAGGCGATCAACTCGCTGCTTGCATCCTTGGAAAGTGGCACGAGCCGCGACTTGAAGAACTTCGAGGTGCGGACCAGCAGGGTTCGTTCGACGGGATCCCAATCGGCGATGGTCAGCCGGATCAGCTCCCGACGGCGCAGGCCGGTGGTGTAGAGCAGCACGATCGCCAGCCGGAAGACCTCCCTGTGCAAGGGTGAATTGTTCGACGGCTCCAGCCCCTCGGCCGCCTCCAGGACGCGCACCACCTCGTCCTCGGTGAAGATGTGCGGCCGAAGCCGCTGGTGCTGCGCCGGGAACTGCGTGGCGTCGGGCACGAAGCAGCTCGGATCCGTGCGTCGGCGGTACAGGCAGAGCTTTCGAGCGGCCTGCATCCGCGCGCGACGGACTCCGGACTTGAGGTGGGTGAACGTGCGACACCACGCGGCGAAGGTGGTCGCAGTCAGATCCGTGCCGCCGTCCGCGGCCAGAAAGCGGTCCAGATGCGCCAGGTTCCATCGTTCGGCATCAAAGTGGCGGCCGAGCGCCTCCTTGAGCGTGACGTGCCGGAGAATGGTCGGTCCGAGCGATGATGCAAAGGAGTTGGGGCTCATTTCTGGCCATCCAGCACGAGGCGGGAGGATGCGACCGGCAGCGGGAGGCTGACATCTCGCAGGTCATCGACCGCGAGTCGAAGGTAGACGCACGTCGCCTCGGCCGTCCGGTGGCCGAGCAGATCGCCGATGGTACGGAGCGCTGTTCCCTCACGGAGCAGGTGGACGGCGAACGAGTGTCGCAAGCAGTGCACGCCCTGGGATGGGATCAGCCCGCTGTTGCGACACAACGCCTGAAAGGCCTCGCCCACCGCCGTCGGCTTCAGCACGCCGACAGGAGCGCGGTCGCGGAGAAACACCTCGCGATGGCCCTGAACGGGACGACCACCGCGCAGATGCGCCACCAGCGCGGATCCCACCTCGTCCGTGAGCGGCAGCAGCAGCGGGACCCCGGTCTTCCGCTGGCAGATCTGGATCGTGCCCGCCCGCCACCCGATGTCTTCCAGCTTGAGTGCCACGATATCGCTGGGCCGCAATCCGTAGGTGGCCACGAGCAGGAACATCGCGTAATCGCGGCGCCCCATCCCGGTGGCGCGATCGACGGCGCGTAGCAACGCCCGCACGGTGCCCCATGGCAACGCGCGTGGGAGGTGTTCACCCCGATACAGGCGTGGCGTGTCGATCGATGTGTCGAGGCCGGGCTGCGTCTCGCCACGAGCGGTGAGGAACCGCAGAAACCCGCGAAGATGCGAGACAACGTGCTGGAGAGACGCGCGGCTGATTCGGGTTCCCGTCGCCCGCATGAAAGCCTCGATCTCCGAGGGTTTGAGCTGTGCGAGCCGGTTCGGCTGGGTCTCGTGCTCCACCGAGTTCAGAAAATCGGTGACAGTGCAGGAGTGGAAGGCCATCGTCGAGCCCGCGAGCCCACGCACCCGTTCCATGTGCAGTCTGTATTCGGCGACCTTCGCTTCCACCCGCGACACGGGTGCGAGAGAAAACCGACCATTCGCCAAGAAGTAGGCGTGCAAGGCCCGAACGAGCGCCGTCAGCTCGCAATCCACCTGGGAGTCGGCCGGCCGACACGCCATCAACCCGGCCGAGTCGAGGTCATCGAGCGACGCCACGCCACGCCCGACCAGCAGGGCATCGAGCCGAACTGAACTGCGAAGGTGCATCCGCACGCGGTGTCGGGGGTAGCCGCCGGCGAACAGCCAACGGGCGTAGTCGGCAAGGATCGGACCCAGGACGGGGAGAGATGAAAATCGTCGGTGAACGCGGGGAAACAAGTCTTTGAGCATGGGGCCTCGTTGGCATCGGGGCCAAGATCGGCACCGGCGCAACGGCTACCCGGTCGGTAATGTGGAGCTGGGTCCCCGCAGACCAGCTGACCATCGTGATCGTGGCGAGACAGTGCACATTACGAAGGTCTCACCATAAGTCAACTTATGTGGAGCTCCACATAAGTTGACGAGGTAGGGTACATGTCCTATGGAAACCAGCACGCCGACCTGTTCTTCGAGGTCGTCACGCGCCGCTACGAGGAGCGTCCCATCGTGATCTCCACCAACAAGCCGTTCGCGGAGTGGGGCGAGGTGTTCCCCAATGCAAGCTGTGTCGTCACCTTGATTGACCGCCTCGTCCACCGCTCCGAGATCATCGCGATCAACGCGGACTCCTACCGGCTGAAGGAGGCCAAGGAGCGCGCCCAGCGCAAGGCCAAGGACCGGGCACCAAAGTAGCGGTGGGCCGGAACCGCGCGAGATGATCGCTCAGGGCGATTGACTTGCGCGGTTGTCGGCGGAATTGCGCGGTTTTACGTGATCGGCAACAATCACCGGATCGCCCTTCTTCTTCAGCCGGCGCACGGACAGCAGCGCTTCTGAACGCGCCAGCGTGAGATCGCCGATGGTGCGCTCCGCAAGCTCCGTGGGGCGCAAGCCGGACGCGAACGCCACGAGGAACACGTAGTAGGTGAGGACGGGGAGCCGCAGCCCTTTGGCGCGCGCGACGATGGCGGCGGCTTCAAGGTGGTCGAGAACGGCCTTGCGCTCGTCGGCGCGAAGGTACTTGTTCCGGTCAAGCATGGCGCACTTCGCGGGGCTGAACGGCGGCCGAAAGGCACTGGCCGGCGCGACGAGAACCTGAACGGTACTTCCTGCCTTTTCCGCCGCGCCGCATGCCGTACCCGCGCCGGGTATAGTACCCGAACCGGGCCGGTACAGGCCGGCACGGGCGGGTATACGACTCGTCGAAGGCATCTAAGTTGCTGAAATTACAATACGCC
>CAIMSU010000348.1 GCA_903844155.1 uncultured Pseudomonadota bacterium
CGCCATCGGGGGGTACGTGACCCTGCGCTCGCTATGGGCGAGCGGGCCGTGGAGAAAACGCTTGGTAGAAGCTACACGAGTTCGGAAACGACAACGAATGCCGAAAGGGCGGTGGACGCCGGAATGTTAGCGCCTATGCCGCACTCGGGGGCCTGCAGCAGGATTCGCTCCATCTCGCGAACGGGGGTGGCTTCCGCGACGTCGTCATCGAACGTGAACCCCATCCCCAGAACAATCGGTCCGGTGAAGGCCATGCCACCGCTCGCACCAAGGGTTTCCGGGTCCTCGCTGAAAGCTCCCGGCACCAAGTAGGCGGAGATGCCGTCGACATCGACGCCGTTGAGTAGCGGGCGAGCGTAGGACCCTCGGCGGACGTGGACTGTGCTCACGATCACCGCCGCGGCACCCGGCCAAGGCAGCCGCCGCGTGGCGGCGAAGACGGTCCCTCCGGATCTCACGATCCATCTGAGCCCCGACCGCCGGGTATCACCTTGCGCGATGGTGTTGGTCGCGATCAGGCCCATGCACCCGTCTGGGCGCAAACTGGTGAACGCCCGACGGAAGAAATAGATGACAAGGTCAGCGTTCCCGTGGGTTTCGGGGAATGTCGCCAACCAGTCCGGAAACCGCTGATTCTGCGCCAGCGAGATCGTGTTCTTTCCCATGAATGGCGGATTCCCGACGAAACAGTCAAACCCGGGATTCCCCCTGTCGAACACCTCCGGAAATTCGATCTCCCAGTGGAAGGGCACCACCGCCTTGCCCGCCTGCCCCGTCCTCATGGCCTTGACAACACGCTCGCCGCTCTCGAGAGCAACCCGCGCCTCGCTCCCCTCCCCGAGCGAGTCGTCCCACAGGTTCTTGTACTCGACCCGCAGCGCTTCGCGGCCTGCCGCGTTCGCGGCCCCAAAGAACGCCGCGACCAGCAGGTCCCCTTTGAAGCGCGCAGAGCGCATCGCATACTCTGCCTCGTCGAAGTGCTCGCGCACCTCGATCTCCCCGCCAGCTGGCGTGTCTTCGTCGACGGTCTGGATGAACTCCCGATTCGCCTTCGCCTTCCCGAGGTTCACGACCAGCCCCGCGAACAGACCCTCTTCGACGATGCTGCCGGTGACCCGCGGGTTGAACATGAAGATTTGCTGCCGGGTGTAGCCAACGAGCGAGTCGCCGTGCTTGAGCGCGTGGTTGAGAAACGAGAACCGGTGGTCCTTCGCGAGCGTCACCAGCCACAGCGACAGCTTCGCGAGGCTCGCGGCCAGCGGGTTCTTGTCCACCCCATAGAGACAACGCTTCGCCACGATCCTTCGCGCGTGGAGGTAGGGCTCCTCGTCAGGTGGGATCGTCGGAAGCAGACCGTGGACGTTCCATGCCTCCACGAGCCGTTCGCCGAGCTGCCGACAGGCCTCCACGAGGAACGCGCCCGAGCCCATCGCCGGATCGCACACCTTCAGCGACAGGATCTGCTCGGGCGTCGGGTTGGGGCCAAGGGCCTCCAGGACCGGCCGAAGCGTGGTCGCGACGATCGGGCTGGTCAGCTCGCGCGGCGTGTAGTGCGAGCCGCTCCGTCGCCGCTCCTCGCCGGGCTGCAGGTAGAGGGTCATCGGCGGGAGCACGTTCCGAGCGTACTCAGAGACCTGTCTTGAGAGCGCTGCGGCCGCGTCGACCGGCGTCTTCGCGGCGGCCAACGCGGTCGTCGCCGCCGGCGGGAGCTTGCAACCCGCCTCGGCGTCCACAAACGCAGCCCGCTTGTCTCCGGGCAAAGCGAGCAGTGCGTCGAGGTTCACGAAGACGTTCTTGGGCTTGAGCCCGAGCGCAGGGCCGGTCGCACGTTCCACGCCGAAACCCATGATCGCCTCGTAGACGCTACCGATCTGCTCGACGTCGAGCGTCCGGTACGACAGGCGCTCGCCCTCGTGAAGCAGCAAGCGCTGCAAGACTTCCCAGATCACTCCGTCCGGGATCTTCGGCGGGTCAAATCGCTGCTCCATCACCCGGTTCACGCCAAACGGGCGGCCTTCGAGGAAAGGGTACCTGTCGGGATTGAAGAGGTCCCCGTTGCGCTCGGGGAGGTCGAGTCCGGCGTGCTTTCCGCCGTCATGGACCAGCCGGAAGAGCGAAGTGAGGTGCGCCCACGCGCCGAAGCGCTGGTCCATCGTGTCGGCGTAGAGCGCGTGGTCGGCGCGCGGCCGTTCAAAGAGCCCGACGACGCTGTAGTTGTCGGCGTAGACGGGGTCCGAGGGCATCAGCCCGCGGTCCTCGGCGAAGAGGATGAACACCAGCCGCATCAACACGTGGACGAGGCCGCCATACAGCTCGTCCATGTGCTCGGGAACCATCGTGTCGAGCATTCGGCTTCGGTCGGCCTTGGCGCTCGCCTTGTCCGCAAGCTGCAGGCCGCGGAGCAGTTCGTGCAGTGCGCCGAGCACCTGCCCGGCGAGCGCGTTGGAAACGGTGGCCTGGTACTTCCGGCTCTCCACGAGCAGGTCATTCAGGCTCTGCCCCTTGTCGCGCGAGAACACGACCGACTCGTTCAGCAGGCACAGAAGACCGCCCAAGATGGGCCGACCGTCCACGCGAGTCATCGGCAGGAATTCCAGAGTCAGGTACCCCGAAGTCTCGCCCTTGGGTGCGAAGACAAGCCGGATCGAGGTGCCGTTGAACAGGAGACCCGCCGACACGCCACTCTCGCGAAGAAGGCGCTCGAACCGCTCCTGTGGCGTGGCGCGCCAACCGTGCGCCTCGGTGGCGTCGGGCGCGGCGTCGAAGTCGGTGAACGTCGGGAGGATGTGGACGAGCAAACGCCACTTCGACGGATCAACGGGGTCGGGAACGGCGTGCGAGGCGCGCAGTTCGTCCTGGTAGGCCGGAAGGGGGACGGCGAGGGATTCGGGGGCCTCCACGAGGGGCTTGTCCGTCCAGTCGAGCAGGGTGCAGGCGAGTACGCGGAAGTCCGCGATCGTCGGCTCCGGGTCGGACTCTGCGTCGCGAGCGCGAAGGACGACGAGCTTGAGCAGCTCGCGCTGCTCGGCCGCGACGTCGGTCGGGGCGATGACCTGCGCCCTCACCAGCGCCGGCGCGGAGACCACGAGCCCCGCTTTCGGGACGAGCGCGAGCCAGAGCTTGTGGGCGGACTCTTCAGGGGCGCGATCGAGAAAGCGGCTCATGAGGACACCGGCCAGAGGTAGACGAGCCCGATCGGTTCGAGCCTGTGGGAGATGACGTTGTAGGAGCGGGTGATCCGTTCCGGCTCGGTGAGCTTCTGGGCGTCGATCTGTCCGAGCCGAGCTGCGAGGTGCTTGCGGTCGGCGCGGTACTGCCTCTCCTCGACCATTCCGGCGAAGGGAAGCGCCACCTGGGTGCCCTTCGGTTCTGGCTTGTCGATCTCGGCGATGCGCTTGCTCACGCGCTCCTTCTGGCTCTCCAGGATGCTGACGATCTCGGTGGACTCCCGGCTCCCGCGTTCCGTAAGGTCGCGCTCGGCGCGAAGCCGCAGGGTCTCCGAGCGCCGGTTGAGGGCGGGCAAAAGCTCTTGAACATCACGCGCGGCGCCCGCAAGTAGTCGAGCCTTGATCCCGTCCCCTACTTCCATCAGCCCGGGGGAGGCCAGCGACTCTTCGACCCAGCCGAGCACGTCTTCCTTGGCGCCCTCGCCGAGAGGTGCCAGCTTGGTTCGGCGGATCTGCGGGTCGGTCCAGACCGCGGCCGTAGCCACGATGGTGTCGTGGAGGCGTACAGCGCGGTCGCCGTAGAGGGACAGCCGGCCGAGGAGGATGACCTGCGGCCGGGTCTGGTCGGTCAAGAGGACGCACGCACGCCGTGTGAAGTCCAGAAATTCTGAAGGCCAGTCGTCCGGAAAGTCTGACGGGTTCTGACCCTCCGGCCGCTTTCGGTCTCTGGTAGCTGGAGGGCTTCCCGTCGGAGACCTCCCGGTGCTACCCGTCATGACC
>CAIMSU010000349.1 GCA_903844155.1 uncultured Pseudomonadota bacterium
CCGATGTGCCAGAAATGCTCTCCGCAATTGTGGTAGGTTGCCCTATCCCGCGTCTTCGCCCCTTCAACCCGCGGCCGTCGACCCCGCGTCTTCGCCCCTTCAACCCGCGGCCCGGAACCCCGCGTCCCCGCCCCTTCAACGCGCGGCCCGGAACCCCGCGTCCCAGCCCCTTCAACCCGCGCCCCGGAACCGCGCGTCCCCGCCCCTTCACCCCGCCGTCCTCTCCCCCTCGATCAGCGAATACACGACCGGCGAGAGCACCAGCGACATCACGAGCGCCATCGCGCAACCGCCGATGACGCCGATGGCGAGCGGCTGAAGTAGCTCCGAGCCCGAGCCGATCGCGAACGCCAGGGGCGCCATGCCGAGGATGGTCGCCAGCGACGTCATCAGCACGGGGCGGAACCGGCGACGGCCGGAGCGCAGGAGCGCCTCGCGCATGTTGTCGCCGTTCTTCCGGTGATCCTCGACGGCGTCGAGCATCAGGATGCCGTTCTTGGCGACAATGCCGACGACCATGATCATGCCCATGAACGAGACGATGTTGAGCGTCGTCCCCGTCACGAACATCGCCACGATGACGCCCGAGAGTGAGAGCACCGAGCCGGCGACGATGGCGATCGGGTGGGAGAACGACTGGAACTCGACGAGCAGGACCAGGAACACGAGCACGACCGCGAGGATCAGCGCCATCAGCAGCTCGCGAAAGCTCTTCTGCTCCTCCTGGTAGATGCCGCCGTACTCGACCGTCATACCCGCCGGGAACGTCATCTTTGCGGCCATCGCCTTCTTGATGTTGTCGATGCCGGTGCCAAGATCGACGCCTTCGAGGCGCGCGGTCACGGCGACGGTCTGCCGCAAGCCGTCGCGGTGGATCTCGGTGACGCCGGAGTCGTAGGAGAGGTCGGCGACCTGATCGAGGCGGAAGAACGAGCCCGACTCAGGCGACTTGATCGGCAGGGCGCGCAGGTTGTCGAGCGAGTCGCGGATGGTCTGCGGGAAGCGGACGCGGACGGTGATGAGCCGGCCGTGCTGGAGCACTTGTGTCGCTTCTTCGCCGTCCATCGCGGCCTGCACGGTCGCGGCGACGTCCTCGACCGTCACGCCCATCCGGGCAGCGCGGACCGGGTCCACCTGGAACGTCAACGCGGGCCCGCTGACGACGACGCCGGAGAACGTGTCGACCACGCCGGGGACGGTGTCGATCAGGTCCTGGACGGCGTGCGCCTTCGCTTCGAGCGCGGTGGTGTCGTCGCTGAAGATCTTGATCTCGACCGGGCTCGGGGACTCGATCAGGTCGCCGACGAGGTCGCCGAGGATGCCGGCGAACTCGACCTGAAGCGCGGGCTGGCTGGACTCGATCTGCTTGCGGATGTCCTCGGTCACGTCGTCGATGGAGCGGTCGCGCTCGGTCTTCAACTTCACGAGGAAGTCGCCGGTGTTCGGCTCCGTAAGCGCGAGGCCGAGCTGCAGGCCGGTGCGACGGGAGTAGCTCTCGACCTCGGGCACGGACTTGAGGATGCCCTCCACCTGCATCAGCAGGCGGTCGGTCTCCTTGAGCGACGTGCCGGGCGGTGCCGTGTAGTCGAGCACGAAGGCGCCTTCGTCGAACGCCGGCAGAAAGTCAGAGCCAAGCTGGGTGACGAGCAGGAGCGCAGCCCCGCCGACGACCGTGGAGAGCACCAGCACCGTCAGCCGCCAGTTGAGCGCGACGCCAAGAACCCACGAGTAGACCTTGATGATCGCGCCCAGGATGGCGCCGCCCTCGGCCTCCTCCTCCTCTTCCATGTGCGGCGTGCCGCCGTGGGCCGCGTGCGCTGCAGCAGACTCGCCCGGAGCGGCGTGCCCGGAGATGGGATTGGGACGAAGTGCCGTGTCTTCCTCGGTGTCGAGGCGGGGAGGCGGCGGGAGGTCGGCGGCATCGGCGTCGGCGGCAGCGCGGGCGGCCTCAGCCGCGGCGACGGCAGCGGCGGCCTTCGCGGCGTTCTTCTTCGCTTCTGCGGGCGGGATCGGCTTCTTCGCGGGGACCTTGATGAACCGCTCGGCGAGGACGGGCGTAAAGGTGAGCGCCAGCACCAGCGAGGCGAGCAGGGCCACGGCCATGGTGATCGCGAGCGAGCGGAAGAACACGCCGGTGACGCCGGTGAGCAGCGCCAGCGGCAGGAATACGACGACCGGCGTGAGCGTCGACCCGATGATCGGGATCGAGATCTCGCTGATCGCGGTCTCCACGGCCTTTCGGCGGCCGGGCGCGCGCTGGGCGGGCCCGACGTGGCCTTCAGCGACCGCGATCGCCTCAGCTTTCACGAGATGGAAGAAGATGTTCTCGACGACGACGATGGCGGTGTCGATGACGAGGCCGATGGAGGCCGCGACGCCGCCGAGCGTCATCAGGTCAAACGACAGGTCGCAACGCCACATCGCGAAGAAGGTGGCGAACAACGTCACCGGGATGACCAGGATGGCGACGATGGTCGTCCCCCAGTTCCGCAGGAACGCGTAGAGGATGATGACGGAGAGCAGGAGGCCCAGCAGGATGGAGTCGCGCACGCTCAACATCGAGTCGTGCACGAGCAGCGACTGGTCGTAGAACGGGGCGATCTGCACGTCCTTCGGGAGCGTCGGCGCCATCGCCTTCAATTCGGCCTTGACCGCGTCCACCACGCCGATCGTGTTTGCGTTGGGCTGCCGCTTGATGTTCAACAGCACCGCGTTCCGGCCATCTGCGGTCACGATCGTGTAGGCAGGCTCGGCCCCGGTGTCGACCGTGGCGACGTCGCCAACGGTCACGGGCACGCCGTTCACGGTCGCGACGACGACGCGGTTCAGGTCGTCGGCGTCCGTGGTCTGACCGGAGACGATGGCGAGCTCCAGGCTGTGGTTCTCCTCCATCAACCCCGGGGATTCGAGCACGTTCGTCGCCCCGAGGGCCGCCACGACCTGGCCGACGTCGACGCCGCGGGCAACGAGCTTGACCGGGTCCACGATGATGTGGACCTCGCGCTTGTCGCCGCCCTGGATGCTCACCGCCGCAACGCCGTCCATGCGCGAAAGCCTTGGCCGAATCGTGTATTCGGCCAGATCGCGCAGGTCCATGAGGCTGCGCTTCTCGGACGTCAGGCTGTAGCCGGCGACGGGAAACACCGCGAAGGTCAGGCGATCGACGTCGGTGATCTGCGCCGTGGCCGGCAGGCTCGACGCCATCTGCGAGATGCGCCCCTGCACGAACTGGAGCGCAGTGACGATGTCCACGTTCCAGTCAAAGAACATGTTGATCTCGGTGCCGCCGCGCGCCGTGATCGACGTGATCCGGTTGACCCCGGGGATGCCACCCATCGCCTCTTCAATCGGTCGGGTGACGCTGGCCAACTCCTGCTTCCCGGGGACGACGCCGTTGTCCGCAGTGATGATGATGCGCGGGAAGTTCGTCTGTGGGAAGATCGAGACGGGGAGCTGCCACGCCGCGTACAGGCCGGCGACGCACAGCAGGAAGGTCATCACGAGGATGGCCTTGGACTGGGTCGAGACCATGCGCGCGAAGCTCATTCCGGCTTCCCGGCGGGCGCTGCGGGCTTGTCGCCAGCGTCGGCGGGCTTGTCGGCAGGCTTGTCGCCGCCATCGGGCTTGTCGGGCTCGTCTGCCTCGATCGTCACCTTGGACTCGTCGGGAAGCCCGTAGTTCCCCTCGGTGACAATGAGGTCGCCCGCCTTGACCCCATCGACGATCTGCGTCTTGCCGCCTGCGCGGAGGCCGATGGTGACCTTGGTCTCGTGCGCGACCAGGGACTTGTCCTGCTCGGTCGTGACGATCATGACCTTGCCGTCGGTCCCGGTGGACGCGTCGAGCTGGACGGCCTGCGACGGGACGACCACGGCGTCGGGCACGGTGGCGGTCGGGGCGGTCACGGTTGCGGCGTCGCCCGCGCGCAATTTCGTGGCGCCGTCGGCGTTGTCGACGGTGACCCATACCTCCATCGTGCGGCTGCCGGGGTCGCTGGTCTTGCTGACCATGGTGACGGTCCCGGTGACGACGTCGTCGAACGCTTCGTCCTTGACCGTCGCTGGGCTGCCCTCGGTCAGCTTGGCGCCGACGGTGTCGGGAAAGCTCGCTTTTACGATGTAGCCAGTGAGATCCTCAAGCTTGAACAGCGCCGCGCCAGCGTCGACGAACTCGCCGCCGAACTGCATCTGCTGCGTGATGACACCTGCGAACGGCGCCCTCACCTGGGCGCGCCCGCTGGCGTCCACGCTCGCGCTCCCGGTCATGGCGCCAAGCGTGCGCTGCGCGGCGACGAGATCGTCACGGGCGTTGGACAGTTGGAGCTCGGTGTCCTCCAGATCCTTCTTCGAGATGCCCCCCTGGTCGTACAGGGCCTTTCGTCGCCCTTCCAGGGCCTCGGCGCTCGCCACAGCGGCCTGCGCCTGCCGTTCGTCCTTCGCCACGGCGAAGAAGTCCACGGCGTCGAGCACCGCGAGCACCTGCCCTGCGCCGACCTTGGTGTTCTGCAGATGCTTGACGTCCCCGAGCTTGCCGGCCACGACGGCGCTCAGCGACGCCTCCTGCTTGGCGAACACGCCGCCCTGCGCCGTCGCCAGCGCGGTGATCGGCTCAACGGTGGCTGGCTGCGCCTTCACCGCGACGACGATCTCGGCGTCGGCCGCGGCGGGCGCGCCGGAGCACCCGAGGACCGCGAGGCCGAGCAGACCGCTGGTGAGGAGGAGGAGCGCGCCGGCTGGGCGACCAAGGAGGGACTCGGGAGCTGTCATGGTTCTGCCCTCGGGGTGCTGAGCGCTTCGGGTGCCGGTCATTTGCCGGCCTGGAGGTGCACGCGCCAAAGCGCGATCTGGTAGTCGGCAGCGGCCTGATTCGCGGCAACGCGCGTGTCCGCGAGGGTCTGCTGCGCGTCGGACCACTCGACCAGATCGGCCTCGCCGGCGTTGTAGCGGGCGAGCGCGATGTCGGCGCTGCGTTGCGCATCGCCGAGGCTGTCGGAGAGCGTGCGTGCCCGGTCGCGTGCGGTGTCAGCCGCGGCGCGCGCGGTGGCGATGTCGGCGGCATTCTGCCGGAGCGTTTGCTGGCGGGACAGCTCCGCTTTGTCGACGGCGAGCTTGGCGGCGGTGACGGCGCGGGCGCCGATCCCCCAGTCGAAGATCGGCACGGTGACGGTCGCCCCGACGATCGCGCCGAGGTGCTGCGAGAGGCCCGCGCCAAGCGTGTCGCTGTCGAGGCCGTAGCCGGCGTAATAGTCGACCGTGGGCAGGGACTGTGCCCGCGTGACCGCAACCTGGGCCTTCGCTGCGTCGACCGCGCCATCGGCCTGCTCGCTGATGGGCGCGGGGCCCGAGGTGGCGTCGTCGCCAGGGCTCGCGTCGGCAACGAGCGGATCGACGTGCCAGGCGTGGTCGGTGCCGGCGAACACGCCCAGGTTGGCGTCTGCAGCCGCAGAAGCGGCGCGGGCCTGGAGGACAGCGTCACCCGCGGCGACAGCGAGCAATTTCGTCCTCAGCACGTCGGCCTCGGGGACCTCGCCGGCGTTGAAACGGAGGGCGGTCACGTCGGCGAGCTTCTGCGCGACCGTCTGGGTGGCCTCCGCGGCGCCAAGCTGGGCGTCTGCCAGCGAGACCCCGTAGTACGCCTCGACGGTCGCCTGGATGAGGTTCCGCCTCGCGATCTCCGTGCCCGCGTGCGCCGCCGCGAGCAGGGCCCGGTCGGCCTTGATCTGCGCGCCGGTCCCACCAAGCAGGCTGCCGGAGATGCCCCCGGTCGCGCGATACCAGAGCACGCTGTTCTCCGACAAGAAACTCTGGCCGCCGGCCGGGCTGGGCGAGTTGTACACCACGCTCGCGTTCGCACCGAGCGCCGGCAAAAGCCGCATCGCAGCGCTCTTTGCCTCGCCAGCGGCGACCTGCTCGTCGTCCTTCGCGATCGCATAGTCGTTGGCCGCCGCGAGCGCGTTGCGGATGGCGTCCGAGAGGCTGAGCTCGGTGCTGCCGGCGTCATCGCGCGGCGCGGCGAGCGCAGGTTTGGCCAGCAATTGCCAACATAGGACGAGCATCATCCAGTCCTCGGGGTGTCTGTTTGGCGCAGAGCCCCGCCTTCGGCGCCCTGCTTGCGGGAAGGCCTACTCGTGGAGCAGGAAGATGCCGGTCTCGTACGTCGGGGTCTCGCCGGAGCCCGCAGCGTCGCCGGGCGCGCCGGGGATGCCGAACTGGATGCCCGGGGAGAGGGTCCAGTGCTCGTCGACGTGCCACATCACCGCGACCTCCCCCATCTCGTAGGGGTAGTGCTGCTCGGGTGCGGTCAGCGTCGCCGACGGCTGCTGCGTCTTGAACTCGTTCGTCAGGTGGATGAAGTCCGCGATGACGTTGAGCTTGTCCGCGATGATCGGCATATTGTAGCCGATCCGCGCCTCGAGCGTGATGGGCGACCAGTAATCACACCCGTCGTAGTTCGGGGCCGCCATGCCGTTCTGGTCGGGGGCGGCGCTGGGCTGGTAGGCGACGTCCGCATCGGTGACGCAGATGACGCCGGTCGTGTTGTCGTTGGTGAAGATCTGGGCCTGCACCATGCCGTTCAGGTAGATTGAGCCGGGTCCAAGATACTTTGCGACGGTGAGGGTGCCGGAGACGTGGTCACCGGTGGTCGCGCCTGGGGCGTAGTACTGGGCGATCTGGCTGTTCGGGAGCAGCGACCCGGCCCAGTGTGAGCGCAGGTAGTACTCACCGAGCGTGCCGATGCTCGGAACCGCGCTCTTGCGGCCGCCGTCCTTGACCCACCGCTGCATCCAGCCGAAGTTGAAGCCGGCGGAGTTGTCGACGTCGTCGTGCTCGAAGTACTGCGCGAGATCGAACTCGGTGTTGTGGAGCAGGCCCTTGCCCGTGTACGAGAGCTCGAGGGTGTCGGAGGGCGTGTGGCCCTCGGCCGGCACGTAGCCGTACGTGGCCCAGAGGCGCTGCTCAAACTTGCCCGGCGCGCCCGGCTGGGCGTCCTCGAGGTCGTCGTAGGCGTCGATGGACTGGTCGGTGATGACCTGGTCTTCCTTGTCGCCGGCATCGCCGTCCTTGTCCTTCTCGCCCTTCTCGCCCTTTTCGCCCTTCTCGCCCTTCTCATCGCCATCCTTGTCCTTGGCATAGGCCGGGGTGGATGCGAGCAGCACGGTGACGGAGACGGCGACTGACATGGCAGAAAAAACAGGGAGCGCGGAGAGCAGGCGGAGCGACATGGACACCTCCGCGCTCGCCCTCGCAAGGCCCGTGCCAACCGGCCGACTGCGTCCGGAAACCCCGAGGACCCGGTGACGGCCCCAGGAATGGCCGTTGCGGCGTGCCCAGACCTCGCGCCGGGCCGGCTGCGACAGCGAACGCTGGCTGATCCCCGCCGCATCGGTGGAAATCTTCCGGTACGGATGGCGGACCCCGGCTTGTCCACTCAGACGCGCGCCCCCGCCCGCGCATTCAGCGCACTAGCCAACCGGCAGGCGAATTCCCACGACCGTCCGACCCGGCCCCGTTTGCAGGACCGTCGCCACGCCACCGTGCGCCGCCGCCACCGCCGCGACGATCGCGAGGCCGATCCCCGATCCGCCGACGCGACCCGAGACGAACGGCTCAAACGCCCTCGGCGCCAGTTCTGGAGGAAACCCTGGTCCGCGGTCCTCAACCTCGATGTGCAGCTCCCCGGCACCGATCCTCGCCCGTACCGTCACCGGCTCCCCGCCCGCCTCGCGCGCGTTCCGAACCAGGTTCGACACCGCCCGGCCGATGAGCAGCGGGTCCACACTCACGACCGCCTCCGGCGCCTCCACGGTCGCCCCCTCCGCGGCCCGTTCCAGCACCGAGCGCAGCGCCACCGGCTCCCGATACGCAGTTCGATCCTGGGCAAACAGCAAGAACCCGTCGACCGTCGCGTCCAGCGCGTCCAGCTCCCCCTCCAGAACGCCGATGCGCTCGTGCAGCCGTTCCGGATCGCCGCCGATGTTTCGGCGAAGCAGGCCCAGATGCAGCCGCAGGGCGTTGCTCGGGTTTCGGACCTCATGCGCCACGGCACCCGCCAACGCGCGCAGGCGCCGCTCGCGCAATCGCACCGAAGCCGCCATCGCCTCGAACGCCTCCTGCAGCGAGTCGAGCTCCGCGGACCCGCCCGGTTGTGGAGGAGCAGGCTCCACTCCCGCCGCGAGTTTGGCCGTCGCGTCCAGGAGCCGCTCGATGGGCCGGGTGAGGCGCGCGCCGAAGATCGCGCCAAGGAGCGCCACCGCCGCGGCCCACGCACCCGCCGCGCCCATGAACAAGGACTGCAGGTCGTCCAGGCGCTCCAGATAGGGCGACGAAGCCCGCACGCCGAGGACGAGGTGGACGTCGCTGGTCGGGGCGTAGGCATCGAGGAACCCGGGCTCATCGTCCTGAATGGGCGTGTGGGTCGAATCCACGCCAGCGGCAGCCGTGATCGCGGTTTGATCGAGCGTGGTCAGGTCCAGCGCTGCACCGCACGTCCCGGCGCAGAAGGTCAGGACCCGGTCGGTGCGGACGAGGTAGAGCGCGTCGAGATCGGCCTCCTCGCGGACGGTCTCGAGGCGTTTTCGAAGCTCCGGGGCCACGTCGACCGGCTGCCCGAGCGCGGTCACGTCCTCCGGGGCGAGGCTGAGAACGGCGAGCTCGGCGGTGCCTTCCAGGCGATCGTCCATGGATTGTTCGAGGAGCTGCTCGGCGAGGTAGTAGAGCGGACCGGCGACGGCGACGGCGGACCCGATGGCAACGAGCATGAGCGCGCCGGCGTAGCGCACGACGAGGCGCCGGTGCCAGGGCCACCGCCGCCGCACCACCGGGACGGGCTCAGGCTCGGTCCAGGCCATGCTTCTGGAGCTTGTACCGGAGCCCTTCGCGGGAGACCGAGAGGGACCGTGCAGCCTGCGCCTTGTTCCCGCCGGCCCGATCGAGCGCGCGCTTGAGGAGCTCGCCCTCCAGCTCGTCCAGGAAGGCGGTCAGGTCTACGTCGCCGGAGGGCAGGAGCGTGGCGGTTGCCGAGCGGGTCTGCCCGATGCGCGCCGGGAGATCGTCCCGTCCGAGCGAGGATGGACCCATCACGACGAGCCGCTCAGCGACGTTTTCGAGCTCGCGGACGTTGCCGGGCCAGTCGTAGGCGAGGACGGCCTGCGCGACGTCCGTGGGGACGGCCGGCACCGGGCGGCCGTATCGCGTGGCGAAGACGTCCAGAAAATGAGCGAGAAGTACGGGAATGTCGGCGCGCCGCTCGCGGAGCGGGGGAACGCGGATGGTGACGACGTTCAGCCGATAGTAGAGGTCCGCCCGGAACCGCCCCGCGGTGACTTCGGCGCCGAGATCCCGGTGCGTTGCAGCGACGAGGCGGGCGTCCACGCGCACCTCCGTCGTCCCGCCCACGCGCGTCACGACGCGCTCCTGCAGAACACGCAGGAGCTTCACCTGGGTGCGCTGGTCCACCTCTCCGAGCTCGTCGAGGAACAGGGTGCCGCCCTGCGCCTGTTCAAAACACCCGCCGTGGCGCGCGATCGCCCCCGTGAACGCGCCCTTTTCATGCCCGAACAGCTCGCTCTCGATCACGCCCTCGGCCAGCGCAGCAAGGTGCGCCGCGACGAACGGGCCTCGGGATCGCACGGACGCCTCGTGGATCGCCCGCGCGATCCGCTCTTTTCCCGTGCCGGTCTCCCCCAGCACGAGGACCGTGGCGTCCGACGACGCGGCGAGCTGCGCCTGCTCAAGGACCATCGCCATCGCATCGCTGCGAAAGACGAGCGCGGGAAGCGCCTTCAACGCCCGGTTCTCGGCGCGAACGCGGGTCAGCTCGGCCTCGATGTTCGCCCGCGCCATCCCGTTCCGGAGCACCGACTCCACACGCTCCACCGCGAGCGGCTTGGTGAGAAAATCGTGCGCGCCCGCCCGCATCGCGCGGACCGCGTCGTCGATGGAGCCATGGGCGGTCACGACGATCACCACCACTCCCGGCGCCCGCGACCGGAACAGGTCCAGCAGGGCCAGACCGTCCATCCCGGGGAGGCGGACGTCCGTCACCAGGACCTCGCACGGGGACTCGCCTTCCGCGCGCGTGAGCGCGTCCGCCGCCAGCTCGGCAGTCGTGAACGTACGCGCGGCAAAGCCCAGCCCGCGCGCGATCTCCGCGATCGCATCGGCCGCGCTGCGGTGGTCGTCGACCACCCAGACCTCCCCCACGGCAGCGCCCGACGTCACGGGGCGGCCGGGGTCGCTAGTTTTCGCCATCCGCGTTCTCTTTGCTCTTCACGGCGCCGGCGGCGTCCATCGCGATCTCCATGCGCTTCTTGCCCTGCTCCAGCAGCACCTCGTATGCCGTCGCCCCGTTCGCGGTGGAGCGCTCCGCGCGCTTTGCCGTCCAGCCCTTGTAGGTCACGATCGTGGCCTGGACCGGTGCTGGCAGCGCGGTGATCGCCATCATCTCCTCTTCCTCGAGCAGCTTGCCGTCGGCCGAGAACGCGACGTCCAACGAGCGATCCGCCAGCTTGATCCCAGCTTCGTAGCGCTGCTGGCCGTCCTCCTTCTCGGTGCTCGCCTCGCCAACCGTCCAGCCGGCGTAGGTCGACGCGATCGCCGCCTGCACAGGCTGTGGCAGGTCGGTCACCTTGAGCTCGGTCTCGGCGGCGAGCGCACGGTGGGAGGAAAAAAGCAGAAAGGATGCGACGAGAAAGGACATGGCAACTCCTGGTGCGAGGGGTTCTGGTGAGAAGACCGCCTCCAAGCCCTCTGCAAACTTCGTGCCGCGCCGGAAATGGGACCGCGTGGATCAGCCTACGACCGTCCGAACAGCGCCCCAGGGCCCGGGCGCGAAAAATCGTACTCCGCCAGCACCCCTACGTGCCCGTCCTGAACCGACCGTGCGACCGGAAGGCGCATCGCGACCTCCTGCCGCGTGATCACCGGAAAGCCGTAGTGGGCCGACACGTGCCCCGCCTGCTTTCCGGCCGCCTCACGCGCGCGCATGAACCCCTCGTGGTTCGCCAGGCGGTCAACGACGCGCTCCCGGCCGAGATCCACCGCCCGCCGCAACGTGCGGTCGATCGTCGACGCCAGACCTGCCTCCCGCTCCACGCCGATGCTGCTCCGACCCGCGGCGAGCGCTGCCGCCATCGTGGTCCCCGTGCCGGCGAACGGATCCAACACGACGTCCCCCTGCATCGCAAACATATGGATCAACCTGTACGGCAGCTCAAACGGGAACGCAGCGCTCCGCTCCCGAACGTCCTGCTCCCCGAGCTCCTGGCGGGCGCCTCGCAGGTCCGTCCAAAGGTCCGAGAACCAGACGTTTCGCTCCTCCCAGAAGTACGCCGACTCCGTGCGCCGGACCTTCTCACCTGCATCGAACGCCCGCTTTCCGCCCTTGCGGAGCACCAGGATGTACTCGTGCTCGTAGGTCACGTAAGCACCGGCGGGAAGCATGCCCGAGCCCATGAACTTGTTCGGCGAGTTGTTGGGCTTGCGCCACAGGATGTCCGGCAGCGGCGTGAAGCCGAGGCGCATCGCGGAGGCGAGGATCCGCGCGTGGTTCGGGTACAGGCAGAACTCCGAGTCACCATCGGCGTCGGTCACGCTGCGGGTCGCGTCGCCGATGTTGACGCACAGAAAACCGCCGGGGACCAGGACGCGCCTGCACTCCGACCACACAGCATCCAGGACGAGATGCATGGCCTCAAACGCCGCCATTCCGTTACCCGCCTGAAGGGCCGAAGCGGCGTCAGGGTTGAACGCGCCGAAGGCCTCGTCCCACATGGCGACCATGGGGTAGGGCGGCGACGTGACAACCAGGTGCACGCTCGCGTCCGCGACGGGCGGGATCGTCCGTGCATCGCCGGTCAGCACGGTGTGGTGGGTCTGCAGCACGTATCCGCGTAATTCCATGCCTGCGTGAGCGGTCAGCGGTTGATCTCTTCCAGAGTGACGCGCTACCGTTTTTTCTGAGGGAGGCGGCTGCTCGCCGCCCCCCTCCGGCCGCCGCGGGCGGCCTACCCCCGGGCCGGGCCCTAACCCGATTCGCTTGGGCGAATCGAGCGACTTTGCTCCGCCGCAAGCGCCGGGGTACCGGCGGGCGGCGTCGCAAAGGTCCGGGCCGGCCGCAAGTTTGAGGACGTGACGCTCGTCCACAGGACCACCTTCCCGTTCAATCAAAAATACCGTGAAGGGAAAGCCCACCAGCGTACATCTACCCAGTGAACCCGGAAGAAAGAATGGTCCCCCTCCTCGGAATCGTGGTCGTCGCCGCTGGCCTCGCCGCAACCCACACCCCGCTCCCGATCACCGTCGGCGCAGGCACCCGCGGCCGGCTTGCCGATGGGCTCTGGATCCCCGACGGCGTCGGCGGCGACGTGACCGTCAGCCCCCTCGCCAAGACCCCGGCGCTCGGCTTTTCCCTCGCCGGCGACTACAATTTCAGGCCGAACATCGCGAGTGACAGCGAAAAGACCATCGCCCAGATCGCCGCCATCTCGAACCCCTCCGCCATCGTCGCCGCGCAGAACGACATCTGGAACGCCCGCTTTGCGGTGTCCGGCACCCTCGATGACCACGACGCCCCCCGCTTCCACGCCGGTCCGACCGCCTCGCTCGGCGTCGAGCTCCGGCAGGTTCAGCACCTCACCGTCAGCAGCACGAATGACGTCCCGGCCGTGACCCGCGCCGACGCGCCCGTCGAGGCCGGGCCCTTCCTCTCCGCCGGCGTGAACGCCGGGTTCGGCCCGCACTTCGGCCTCTCCCTCTCGGCGATCGACCGCCTGCGCGCGCCCCCGGGCGGAACAGCGCTCGGCCAGGAGCTCGGCACGCAGCTCGACGTCACCTTTCGCCGGTAGTCCATCACCCCACACCCCAAAGGAGTCCCCGATGTTCGCCATCTTCTCCGCCCTCCTCCTCGCCCTCCCCTCGCCCGCCCGCGCCGGCGAGGTCAACCTCGGCTTCGGCCTCGCCGCGGTCGCCAACGACCCCTACGCGCAGACGGATGTGCTGCGCTCCGCCGCCGATTATCGGCTCGCCCCCTGGCTCTCCTTCGGCGCGCGCTTCGATCTCGCGGCGCCGCAGGAGGTCTGGGGCCCGACCCACGACACCGCCCTGCTCGAAGGGCTTGGCATCGAGCCGAGCTTGTCGTACATCCGCTGGATGGGCCAAGCGCGCGCGACGGTCACCCCGATCCACACCCGGCTCTCCGGCGGTGAGAACGCCTGGGCCACGAACCTCGAGCTTTTCGGCGGGCTGGCGATGGTGCGCACCCACGATCCGGACAGCGCGATCGTCGGCCCGGCGGACCCGTCGACGCAGGACGAAGTGCATCCGGGCGGCGTCGCGGGGATCGGGGTGAGCCTGGAGCGCGCGCGCGTCGGCACACGGCTGGAGGCCAGCACCACGATGTACCGGGAGGACCTGTACGGGACGACGAGCGAAAAGCAGGCGCCAATCTGGCTTGACGCCGAGGTGTACTGGCGGCTCGGCCGGAGGGCCGCGAAGGGCGCGGGCGCGACCCCGTGAACTGGTACGTCGCCGACCTGGCTGCTGCGGAAGCAGACAAAGCCGCCCTCATGTCGGCCTGGCCCGGCGCTGACGTGGTCGTGCGCGTTGGCGTACCCAGCCCGCTCGACTGGGCGAAGGACGGCGGGGTCTGGGAGCGCGGGGACGTGCTGCAGGTGCGGGTCGGCGAGGTCCACCGAACGGTCACCAACCCGGCCGACGCGCGGACGCGGGTAGAGCTTGCGCGCGCGCTGACCCGGCCGATGGGCGGGGTCGTCGCGTTGCCCGACAGCACCATTACCCGTCACGTTCCGGCCGACAGCAGCACGGCCTGGACGCTGGCGGCGGGGCCCGGCTTTGGCGTGCAGGCCGGCGGGGCGCCCGTCCACCTCGCCCTGTCTGTCGTGGGCACGCTCGGCGACGCCTGGGCGGGCGGCACGCTGCTCGCCGACATCGGCAGCTCCTGGCCGATCGGGGTCCAAGGCAACCGCTGGGGCGCCGGGGCGCTCGCGGGCCTGCGCGTGCCGCTCTGGTCGGGGCACCTGGAATGGGGCGCGGGGGTCGGTGCCCGGCTGCGAACGCTGACGGCGGACGGGGCGGAATATGACCGGATCGTGCCCGCGCTCTACGAACGCGAGACCTTCTCGCGGCACCTCGGCCCGACCTGGGAGGCCAGCGTGGGCCTGCTGCTGGAGCTGGACGACCCGGCGCGGGCGCTGACCCCGGCGACCGTGGATATCGGCGGACAAAGCGCCGTACTCCTCCCCGGCTGCGCCGCGCTGGAGATCGGTGTCGGGCGACGAGCAGAGGGAACCCCGCGATGAACCCCGAGAAGCTCTACCGCGACCATGCTGCCGAGGTGCTCGGCTGGGTCATCCGTCTCGGCGGCGCCGCGATGGATCCCGAGGACGTCGCCCACGAGGTGTTCGAGATCGCCATTCGCAAGTTCGCGACGCTGGAAACGGCGACGTGCAGCCCGACGACGTGGCTCTACGGGATCACGCGTCGGGTGCTCGCCAACCGGCGACGGGCGGCGTGGTGGCGGCGCGTGCTGTCCATGCGCCCTGCGGATGCGGCAGGAGAGGGCGACGAAAGCGCGGAGTGGGCCAGCGATGCCGAGCCGCCGGATGAGGCGCTGGAGCACGAACGCCGGCGCCGAGCCGTCCAGCGGGCGCTCCAGCGGGTCTCGGAGCTTGACCGGGAGGTGCTGGTGCTCGCGGGGATGGAGGAGCGGAGCGCGCCGGAGACGGCGGAGATGCTGGGGATTCCGGTGGGGACGGTCCACAGCCGGCTGCACAACGCGCGCCGGCGGTTCGCTTCGGCGCTGGCGGCCGAGGGGATCCGGTCGATCGAGTCGGACGCTGGTCGGGGCGAGGAAGGCGGCGGCGTGGTGTCCAACGTCATCGCGTTGCGCCCGCGCGGGGGTCGGCCATGAAGGACCCGACCACGCCGACGGCCGAGGAGGTCGAGCGCGTCGCCATCGGCGTGTCGGACCGGGAGCTCCGCACGCTTGCGGGCTGGACTGCGCCGACGGCTGAGGAGGTCGCACGGCTGCTCGCGCCGGGCGCACGACCCGTCCGCCCCTTACCGGGGGGAGGTGGCCGACGGCCGGAGCGGGGATCGCGGCGCTGGTCAGCAGCCAGCCTGCTCGTCGCCGGTCTTGCAGCAGCGGCGTGGTGGGCGGGATCGCGGGAGCCCACGCCCGCGCTGTGGACGGCAGCGCCTGCGTCTGCGAGCCACACGAGCGCGGCAGCGGCTCCAGCGTCCACAGTGGAAACGGCACCCGCGCCTGCGTCTCCCCCCTCGCCGGCCTTCGTCGTGGCGATAACGCCGTCGCCCTCGGCCTCCTCGTCGCCCTCGGCCCCGTCGCCCGTCCCCCCGACCCCGCCATCGTCCGCAGCGCCCGAGCCCCCCGCGCCATCCACCCCGCCCGGCCTGGCCCCAACGCCCTTGCCGCCCGTCGACCTCGCCGCGCTCCTTGACCGCCGCGCCGCGCTCCCAACTCCGATCGTGCTGCCTGCGGACGTCGCCTCGGGGATTTCCTTGCTCGCGGACGTCGACCGCTATCTGGGGACCGCGCCCGCCGATCTACAGCCTGAAGCGGAGGTTCTACGACTCGATCTCATCGCTGACGTCCGGGCACCGGGCACCGCGCTCATCGAGCTTGAGGCCTGGCTCGCCAACCACCACCACGACCCGCGCGAGGCCGATGTCGCCTCGCTCGCCGCGCACGTGGCAATCGACCGGCTGGGCGACTGCGCCAGGGCGACGGACGCGCTGAAGACGATGGCGCGCGCGGGGACGACCGCGCAAAAGGAGCAGGCGCGGGCGCTGTTGTCGGGGTGCAAGGGCGGCTAAGGTGCGTTTCATGCCTGTGACCCTCGAAACCGACCGCGTTCGCCTCACGATCTCGCCGGAGCTTGGCGGCAGCGTCATGGGATTGCGAGCGCTCGTTGCCGGGCGATGGGTCGGACTGATGCCCGAACCCGGCACGCCGGGCTGCGATCTCGCCGCGGCCAGCTTCATCATGGCGCCCTACTCCAACCGGATCGCAGACGGGCGCTTCGCGTTCGACAGGCGCCCGTACCAGCTCCAGAACGGCGCGAACCACGCCATCCACGGCGACGTGCGCAAGCGCCCGTGGCGCGTGCAGTCGTCGGCAGCGAGCAGCCTGGAACTGGCTTTTCGCAGCGCCGAGCATGAGGGCGTCAACTGGCCGTGGCCCTTTGACGCAGACCTGAGCTACGCCGTGGACGGCGCGACGATCACGACGACGCTGGTCCTGACCAACCGCGGCGACTCCCGGATGCCCGCAGGGTTCGGCTTCCACCCGTACTTCTTGCGCGAGCCGCTTGACGCCCCCGCCGCAGCCTCCCCACCATCCCTGAAATTCCGCACCACCGCCACCTACCCGGACGCCAACGGCACCCGCATCCCCTCCGGCCCTGCCGTCTACGATCCGCTCGCGGACTACACCGTCGACCGTCCGCTCCTCCCCGGCCGGTTCCACGACTACTGCGCGACCGGGTACGACGGTGCTGGGCACATCCGCTGGCCCTCGCTCGGCCTGCGCCTCGAATTCACCGCCTCAGAGGTATTGTCCCACCTCGTCGTCTACAATCCGCCGAAGCCGTACTTCGCGGTCGAGCCGGTCAGCAACGCCAACGACGGCGTCAACCTGCTGGCGCGTGGCGACGGGACGTCCGGCGTTCATACCCTTGGACCCGGAGAATCCATGACGGGCAGGCTGCGCTGGGACGTGGTGACGGATCCTTGATAGCCGACACGGATGGAACTCACCAGCTTCGTCGCCCGCGTCCTCGCCAAGGCCCCGACCGCTTCCACCCCGCCCGCGTCGTACCAGCTCCAGACCTGGGCACACGGCGGCCGGCCGACCGATGAAGCCTTCGGCATCCTCGCCATCCCCGGCCTCGATCCCCAGAAAGCCATCGACGCGGTGATGGACGTGGACCATTACACCGGCCACATCGACCACGTTCAGGCGTGCCGGGCCGTGCCGGACCCGCGCCACCTGCCGCCCGAACAAGTCCGGTTCTACCAGCGCCTCGACGTGCCGATGCTCGGCGTCATCCACCACGAGCTGGTGTTGCAGCGGCTCGGCACCCAGAAGGGCTACCTCGTGGCCGGCTGGGACATCCTGAAGCCGGAAACCGCAGCCTTGAACGCCAAGGATGGCATCCGCAGCGACTACAGCCACGGCGTGTGGATCGCCGCACCCGGCGTGCTCGGCTACGCCTTCGGCTCGGCTCCGAAGCGCGACGACGTCGGATTCCTCAAGTGGAAGGCGCTGACTTCCGGGGCGGACGTCGCCGCCGGGCGCGTGCTGCGCGCCAACATCGAGGGGATGGGGCGCTGGGCGGCGAAGCGCTGACCGGCGCCGTCAGGAAACCGGCTACTCGATCCGCTTGATGACGTGAAAGCCGACAGGCGTCTCGATCACCGCGCTCTCGGCCCCGGGATCAAGGTCAAACGCTGCTTTGTCGAGAACATCCGCCATCTGGCCGGGCGCCATCCATCCGAGGTCCCCGGCGTCCGTCTTCGCGGGCGAGTCCGAGTAGGCCTTCACCGTGCCGGCCCAGTCCGTGGCGCCCTTTTCGTGGGCCTCCGCCGCGCGAGCGCGAGCCTCGTCCTTCGTGCGGGTCACGCCCGCGGGCACGCTCGCGGCGCCGGTGTAGCTGACCAGCAGGTGCGCGACGTGGATCTCCTTGAGGACCTCGCGCTGGATGACGTGAAAGCCAAACGGCGTCTCGACGATTCCACTGGTCTCACCAGGCTTAAGCGCCTTCACAGCCTCCTCGAAGGGCGCGACCATGGCGCCCGCCATGAACCCGCCAAGGTCACCGCCCCGCGGGCCCGTGGAGTCGTCGCTGTACGCCTTGGCCATGTCAGCAAAGTCAGCTCCGCCCTTGAGCTTCGCGATGACCTCATCGATGCGCGTCTTCGCTTCGTCGCGGGTGCGGGTGATGTTCGGGAGCGCGCCGATGGCCCCCTGCCAGGTCACGAGGATGTGCCGGGCGGCAAAGCGCTTTTCGGTCGTCGAGGGCACTCGCACCGTCACGGCGGCGGGCGGGGCGGCAGCAGGGGTGGACGGCGCGGCGTCGGGCGTGGAGGGCGTGGGCGCGACATTGGCGGACGTGTCGCCGCTGCACCCGCTCAGGAGAAGCGCGCCGACCAGCGCAAACGTCGTCCGCATGGAGCTCGCAGGCCTCATGGGGAGAGGTCCGCGGCATCGCGCGGCTCCACCTTGGAGTTCGTGAAGGTGAAGTTCAGAACGCCGCTGATGCCGCTGTAGGCCGTGCCCACGGAGGGCTGGGTGAGCGTGGTGTCAACGTAGTTGTCGATGCGTAAGCACCCACCAACCTCGAATTCACCGTAGTTGCTCGGGTCGTCCGGGTTGGAGTTCGTGACGGTCGTTGCACCAACGGAGACGAGCATTGACTCGTACGGCTCGGCGAGGGCGCCGCCAGTGGCGACGTCGCAGAGCGTGGCGATCGCGACGGGGTGCGGCACGGTGGCCGAGCCGGTGACGGTGACGGTCACGCTGGAGAGCTCGGAGAGGCTGCTGTACTCGCTGTACGTGCCGCTGATGTCGACGGCGTCACCCGCAGCGACGGCGTTGGCGCCGAGATCGTAGACGTAGATCCCGGAGTACTCACCCCCGGCAGGGTCCTGGACGAAGAAGCCCTTGGACGGTGCGACGGCCGTGACGACGCCCGTGATCGCGACGATCGACCCATCGGCTGGATGGCTGGCGGACGACGGGTCGCGCACGTCCTCGATCCGGATCGGGCAGCCGGCCCCGTCGGGGTTGGGCGTGTCCGGGCAGGCATCACAGGCGTCGCCCATCCCGTCGCCGTCACTGTCGGTCTGGTCGACGTTGGAGACATACACGCAGTTGTCTGTCGCGTCGGGAATGCCGTCGCCGTCAACGTCGCCGGCGGCCGTCGTGCAATCGCTCGAGTTGGCGACGAGCGGACAGTCATCACAGTCATCGCCGACGCCGTCCCCGTCGGTGTCCCACTGGTTCGGGTCGTAGATGGTGGGGCAGTCGTCCGAAGCGTCGGGGATACCGTCGCCATCGGTGTCTCCGGAGGTCGGCTGCGCGAGATCGCAGCTCGGGCGGGTGTCGTCGCACTCAAAGAGTGGGTACAGCTCGGCGGCGTACTCGTAGCCGCTGGCCATGCTCGGAGCCTCGGCCGCCAACGCCGTCTGCAGCGTGCTCTCGATCGTCGCCACGGTCTCGGCATCGTCGCCAGAGTCCGCGTTCTGCTGGCACACGAAGCGGTCGCCGTCACACACCGTCATCGTCTCGCACCAATCGGGATGCGCAGCGAGCTGATCCTTCCACTCCGAACGGCCATACACGGCCTGCCCGCCGATCACGACGAGGCGCGTGGCCTGCGGGCCGGCGTCGATGATGCCTCGGTAGGGTGTGCGCGACCAATCGTACACGGAGATGTCTGCGTGGTACCCGGCGGAGAGAACGCCGAGAACGCCGTCGAGGCCAATGAGGCGTGCGGCATCGACGGTCACCTTGTCGTGGAGCTGCCGGTCGGTGAACGGGTCGCCCTTGGAATTCAGCCACTCTGCCGCACAGGCGAGCTCGCGCGTGGGGGCCATGCTGCCGGACGGCGTCCAGTCCGTGCCGATTGCCCAGGGGACACCAAGCTTGTCGGCGATCTCGATGGGGGTGGTCGTTCCGTACAGGGCGAGGTTGGACCGCGGCGACCAGATGATGCCGGTGCCGTCGGAGGCCATTTGCGCGAGCTGCTGCGTCGTCGCATCAGCGGCGTGGACGTAGACCTCACCGGGGCCGACCATGCCGATCGACTTCATGTAGTCGATCTCGTCGGAAACGGAGCCGTTCTTGCCCTCCGCAACGTGCTCGAGCACCGCGTCCGCCGAGCCGCTCGAGAGCTCGCTTGTGTAGGTTGTGCCGTCGCTGGAGGAGAGCGAGCTTGTGACGTTGGAGGAGCTGTAGGTCAGGTCGTAGCCGGTCAGGCCGGAGCTGTAGCTGCTCTCATCGAGGTTCCGGACCATCAGGTGCATGCAGTCGCCGCCGTAGCTGCCGACGGCGGAGGTGGTCCCGTGAACGACCTCGCGCAGCTCGGCCCACTTCATGATCTCGCAGGTGTAGCTGTCCTTGATGGCGTTGTAGGCTTGCTTGAAGTCGTCATACGCGTTGTCGGCCTGCCACTGATACCGGTCGTCGTAGGTAGGATCGACCTGCCAGGGCGGGAGCGAGTTGTATTGCAAATGGTTGTGCGAGTCGATCAGGCCGGGGGAGATGGTGCCGTTCGTGCAGATGACGTCCGCGCCCGTGGTGTCGCAGCTGTCGCCCACGCAGGAGATGAGGCCGGTCGAACGCCGATAGACGACGTCGCCCGCGACTGGGCCGTCGGCGGTCAGGACAACGCCGGAGAGGGCGACGAGGTCGCCGTCGCCCGTCTGGGCGGTGCAGGGCGGAACGTCGGGGCCGACGGTGTCGCCCGGGAGGGTGCCCGTGTCGCCAGAGTCGCTGGTGCCGGTGTCCACCGAGCCCGTGTCGTCGGCGTTGGTGCCGCTGTCGCTGTTCGCGATGTGGTCGTCCACCGCCTGGATCTTGCCGCCGCAACCGGCCGATAGCGCGATGGCGGTGAGTGAAGCGGGGAGGGTCAGGGCGAGGAGGATGCGGGTCGTTCGGGTCATGGAATCCTTCGGCGCGCGGCGTATATCCGCCCACCCGCCCCCCGTCTCAGAAACGCCCTACGCGATTCTGAGCCCTGGTCAGAAAATGTCCGGGCCGGTTTTAGAAAACGGCGATTTCGCCTGGGATTGCGAGCGACACGGTCACGCCGAGTGGGGCGACGGCGGCGGCAGGGCGCAAGGGGTGGTACCAGACGCCGAAGGTGAGCTGGTTGAATCCGATCCGGGCCACGATGGCCGGGTCGAGGACCCCGGAGGCCCACGCGCCGGTCGGGGCACCGGAGCCGTCCAGCGTCAACGCCGGGCCGATCTCGGCCGTTCCCGTCAGCCCCCCCCAGCCCAGACGTTGCCGGAAGGTCACATCCAGGATGCCGTGCGCCGCCCACGCCTGCCCGGGCGCGAGGCCGATCGCCCCGTCCACAACGAGGCGATCGCGCACCGCGAGCGAGAGGTCGGCACCGCCCCAGGTCGTTTCGTCTGCGGAGAGGACGAGGCCGGAGTCGACGGTGCCGCCGAGGCGGGGGCCGACCGGATGGGGCCCCGATTGGTTTCCACAGGGCTCAGGAACCACGAGGACGGCCACCCCGTCCCGGTCCATCGCGTAGGGGGGCAAGCACTCCATCGCCGCGCGCATCGCGTTCACCCGCCCCACCAGCGCCTCCACGTTCGCGGTCGGGCTCACAAACGCCAGGTTGTCCGCCCGCAGCTTTCGCGACACCACCCCGACCAGCCCCCCGTCCCCGTCGATCAGGGGCCCGCCCGAATTCCCGGGGTTCAGCGCCGCATCCGTCTGGACAAGGTGCCCACCGACTCCCGAAACGACCCCGTGCGTGACGCTCCACTCCAACAGGCCCGACATCTTGCCGCCCGCCTCCAGTCCAAACGGGTGGCCCAGCCCCCAGACCTCCTCGCCCTGCGCGACCGCCTCCGTCCGCAGCGAAAGTGTTGGATAGTCGCCCTCAAAGCCAACCTTCTCGACCACCTCGATCAGCGCGAGGTCGTCGTCTGGCGAGCGCGCAATCACCCGCCCCACGCCCGTCTTCCCGTCGCGCCAGCGCAGATGCGGTCGTCCGCCGCCCGCCACGCAATGGTAGGCCGTCACGATCAACTCCCGCTTGAACTGGGCGACGTAGGCTGCCGCGTAGGGCCCCGTCGCCGCCCTGTCCGCCTCCGTCGCTTCCGCCGCCACGATCCCGGCGCCCGCGCAGTACGCCTCCCCCGTCTCCACGACCACGACGGCGTCCAGCGCCCTCTGCAACGTCGATGGGTCCGTCACCGCCGACGGCTCTGGATGACGCGCCCGATCCGGCGAGCGCCTGCCCCCACGCGCGTCCGAAACGGCGCGAGCGAGGCCTTCATCCCGTCCAATTGCGTCTGGATCGCGGCCTGCACGGCGGCGTCGACATCCTCGACGCTCCCGGTCGGCTGGATGGCGGCGCCGATGTGGTAGCGGAGCGTGACCGGCAGCGGGACGTGGGGCATCGGGCCGACGCCCAACCCCCACGGCACCGAGAGATGGACCGGGAAGATCTCCGCCCGGAACGCCCGGGGTAGCCCCATCGCACGCGCAAACATCGCGCCGTCCGAGACCACGTAGAAGCTGTGCTGCGCGCCAACGTGCGCGACGGGGACGATCGGCACGCCCGCCTCCAGCGCCAACCGCGCATAGCCCTTCCGACCGGCGAAGTGCACCTTGAACTGGTCTGCCGTCCGACGCCACGTGTCCCGGTCACCCCCCGGCGCAACGAACAAGTCTCGGCGTAGATCCTGAAGGACGTGCCGGCCGCGCTCCCGCCCGGCTCGCAGCACGCCGAGCTCCCCGAAGAACCGCGCGATCGGCGGCAACGAGAACACCATGTCGTGCCCCAGCGCGTGCACGGTGCGGTCCACGCCAAAACGCCGGATCCAGGCGATCATCAGCCCCCAGACATCCGGGATCGTCGTGCCACCGGAGTGGTTGGAGACGAGGAGGACGGGTGGCGGAGGGAGGTTCTCCCAGCCGGTGACCTCCAGCCCGAACCAGCCGTCGTCGCCAAAAAGCCGGCCGACACGCTCCGCAATCTCGACCACCCGCTCGGGCCGCACGTGGGCGGGATCGAGGCCCCAGGGCGCGTTCACCCGCGACCAGTACCCGCGGTCCTTCTCGACCGGCGGCGGGCGGTCGCCAGCGTCCCCGTGGTCGCCCGTCAACCCGTCTCCCGATACCGCAGCGCTTCGTCAGGAACGTCAAAGCCAAGCTCCAACGCCCGGTCGGCGACGGCGTCCAGCAGCCGGCCGATGCTCATCCGCAGGCTCGGGTGCGCGAGCGCGTCCAGCGCGTCCTCCAGCGAAAACCACGCTACCATCTCGATCCCCTCGCCCGACGCGGGCCGGAACGGCGCGACATCGGCCCCAAGCTCAAGCAGGTAGAGGTGGATGGTCTTCAGCCGGGGCGACCCATCCGGGGTGGAGAACCCGTACCGCACCGTCCCGAGCGAGCGACGCACGTGCACCTCCGGCACGCCCATCTCCTCCTGCACCTCGCGAACCGCCGTTCGTTCCGGAGTTTCTCCCGCCTCGATCTTGCCTTTTGCCACCTCCCACGTCGCCCCGTGCCTGCGGACGACCCGGATCAAGGCGATCCTCGGCCTCGAACCTTCCCAGTCCACGACAAAGCCGCCGGCGCTGGCCTGCTCCGCAAACCCCTCGCGCAAGTTCAGCACATAGCGCAACGGCAGGTCCTCCGCCGTATACTGGCCGGTCCGCGTGACGTTCAGCGCCACGCCATCCCGTCGGGCTCGGCCTGCGTCGACGAACAGCACCACGGGGTCCTCCCACATCCGGTGGCCATGGTGCCACGCCTGCGACTCGCGGCAGAACAGGGGGAGCGGCGCTCCCGACCGACCACGCACCGCCCCATCCTGGACATACTCGGCGACCATCGCCGCGTTTGCCCCAACGTAGAGCAGATCGGGCCCGGTCGGCGGCGGTGCGCCGTCGTGCAAGCTCACCTGGATGCGCCCAGCCTGCACCGCGAACCGGTTGCCGCCGTAGGCCCGCACGGCCTCCATCACGTCGTGCGGTGAGACCGGGCGACGGATGGCGCGGCTCAGTGCGCGCGCGACCTCCTCGAGCGGAAAGGAGCCGCCGGGCAGCTCACCGAGCCCCACACCCGATGCGCCGTGGCGCAGGAGCCACGTGAGCGTGCGGGAGAGCCGGTAGGAGTCGATGGCGGGCACGACGTACAGGTAACCCCGCCGCTGACCGCTACCGGACGAGCTTCTTCCACCACCCGTCCTTCTCGTCGCCGTAATATTTGAGGAGGAGGTTCCGGAAGCGCTCTTCCTTCCTCATCTTCTCGAAGGCGGGGTCGATGCGGATGTCCTGCCGGTACTCGATGTTGTGGAGCGTGTCCAGCTTGCGCATCCCACGCAGCGACTTCTCCAGGTAGGAGTATGCCTTTTCATCCTTGCCCCAGGCGGCGTACAGCTTGGCGCGGTGCAGGTCCGCGTAGGCGTCCCCCGGGATGATGGTCTCGAGCTGCTTCATGATCTGCTCGGACTCCTCAAACCGCCCCTGGTGCGCCAGGCAAACGGCGAGGTTGTTCAGCGCGTGGTCGTCCATCGGTGCCAATTGCAGGGCGATCCTGTAGTATTTCTCCTCGGTGACGTAGTCCTTGCGGCGCTTGAAGGTGAGCGCGAGGTTGTTCCAGCCGGTCGGATCATCAGGGTAGAGCACGGTCATCCGCGTGTAGACCTTCTCGGCCTGCGTGTAGTCCATCGCGAGGTACTCGTAGTACGCCAGGATGTTCATGCCATCCGGATCATCCGGGTTCAACTTCAGGATCTGCTGGGCGACGTCCAACTGTCGCTGGATCTCCCGCGCGTCGTCCCGTGCGTCTGCCGTGTCGTACCAGTCGTTGAGCCCCCAACCCTCTGTGACGTGCACAGCGACTGGCTGATCCTCGTCCTTCGCCTTCTCGGGGTCGGGCGCGGCGTCGACGACGGTGCCGTCGTCCGGGACGGGCGCGGGGACGTCGGGGCCGGGGTCCTGGTCGCCCGCCCCTACAACAGCGGGCTTGGCGTGCCGAGGCGGGGGATCGGGGTTGCCCGAGGCGATGTGGTCGCCGACGTTCTTGCCGCCGCCAATCGTCGTGACCGGGCCGCCGTGACCGGCCTGCAGGTAGTAGCTGGTGATGGGGTCTGCGTTCGTCGGCCTCGGCGCCTCCTTTTTGGCGATGAACCCCTTGTCGGCACCGCCATAGTCGCCGCGGAGCAGACGCTGGAGATACTCGGGCGACGGCTCCGGCGCGGACACCGACGCGCCCGCGCCAGAGAAGAACAGGCTGAGGAGCGAGATCTGCAGCCCGATGACCGTGAACGAGAGCCCGAGGACCGGCAGCAGCGCGTCGGCCTGCTCACCGATCCAGCGAGGAAGGCGGAAACGACGCACGATCTGCGCCGAGATCTCCACGCCCTGCTCGTCCAAGGAGACGCGGCGCTCGCGCCCGACGACTACCTGCTGGGTGGGGGTGGTGAGCACGTAGCCCGCGCCGCCGTCCGACTGGTACGCCAACCGGAACGGGAGGCCGGGGACCTCCCCTTCTCCCTCGACCCAGAACTGCAGCGGTCGCCCGCCAACGCGCACGAGGACGCCCAACCGCGGAAGACCCGCAGCCGCCTGGATCATCGGCGTTTCATCGCGCCAGGGCAACCCCAAGCCTGGACCGGCAGGGGGCGTCGGACGGGGGCGTGCAGGTTCGCTCACCGCATCATCATAGCCACCCGGCCGGTTAGCTCCAACCGATGGCAACCGCCGCGATCGTCATCATCGGCAACGAGATCCTGAGCGGCAAGTTCGTGGACGAAAACGGGCCCTTCCTGATCCGACGCCTGCGCGAGCTTGGCTGTGACCTTGGGCGGCTCGTGGTGATCCCGGACGTGCCGGAGGTCATCGCCGCGGAGGTCCGGGCGTGCAGCGCGGCGTTCGACCACGTCTTCACGACGGGCGGGGTCGGGCCGACGCATGACGACCTCACCCTGCCGTCGATCGCCGCAGCCTTCGGCGTGGCAGTCGAGCGGCACCCGGCGCTGGAGGCGATCCTTAGAAAGCGCATGGGAGACGCCTGCAACGACGCGGCGTTGCGGATGGCGGAGATCCCGGTCGGCGCCGAGCTCTGGTGGGACGGCGAGGTGCGGTATCCGCTCGTGACGATGAAAAATGTCGCGATCTTCCCCGGGGTCCCGGCGCTGCTGCGTCTGAAGTTCGAGGCGGTCGCCCATCGTTTTGCGGGCGTCCCAGTTCGGACGGAGCGGCTCTGGACGGAAAGGACGGAGCCAGAGATCGCAGGCGCGCTCACCGAAGCCGCGTCGGCCTGGCCGAGCGTGGCGATCGGGAGCTACCCGCGCTTCGAGTTGCAACCGCCAAAGGTGCTGGTCACGCTGGAGGGCAGGCACGAGGCGGAGCTGGAGGCGTGCGTGGCCTTCGTCGCTGCCGCCATCGCCCCCTCCGCCTGACCCGAAAATGTATCAAAACCGACGATGTCGCTTTTCGCATGTGCGAAAAGCGACGTCGTCACTTTTGATATGCCGGGCTGTGGTGGGCGAGGGCTTTGCGCGCGAGGGTGGAGAGCGGTGGGTGCGTGGCCGGTGAGGTGACGGGGAACCAGTCCGCAGCGATGTAGGAGCCGGTGGTGAGGACAGGTGCGGGCAGCGTGACGTCCTCGGCGACAACGCCGCTGGCGACAGACAAATCGCGAACGTCGACTTCCAGCCGGCGGTGGCTGAAGACGTGCACGAACGATCCGACGGTGCGCCCACCCGTGAGCCAGTCCGCCGTCGTCGGCGGCTCCCACAGGCCCCCAAGCAGACCAGCAGGGCGTTGCGCGAGCCAGACGTGCCCGTCCACGACCCGGAGCAGCGCCGTCGCCCGCACGACCGGACTGGGCTTCTTCGCCAACTTCACCGGATACTGCTCCGGACTGGCGCGTCCCGCGCAAGCCGTGGCGATCGGGCACGCGTCGCACGCAGGCGCCCTCGGCGTACAGAGGAGCGCACCGATCTCCATCAGGCCCTGGTTGTAGTCGCCAGCGGAACCCGGCTCCGCATGCACCGCCGCCCACATCCCGCGCTCGGCCTCAGCCCAGGTCGCCTTTCGCAGCGCCGTTCCCGACGCAGTCAGCGCCAGAACCCGCGCCAGCACGCGCTCGACGTTGCCGTCCACAAGCGCGGCGTCCAGCCCCAGCGCCGTCGACGCTATTGCTCCCGCGGTGTAGGCCCCGACTCCAGGCAACTCCAACAAACCAGCCAGCGAGCTTGGAAATCCGCCGGCGTCGGCAACAACCCCCGCGGCGCGGTGGAGGTTCCGGGCCCGGCTGTAGTACCCGAGACCCGCCCAGAGGCCGAGGACCTGCTGCTCCTCCGCTCGTGCCAGCGCCTCGACCGTCGGAAACGCCGCCATGAACCTTTCGAAGTAAGGAAGCACCGTCACAATCTGGGTCTGCTGGCACATCAGCTCGCTCACGAGGGTGCGGTACGGGCTGACCTCCCGTCGCCACGGCAGATCCCGCCGGTTCGCCCGGTACCATTCGACGATCGCGGCGGGGTTGAGGCTCACCGCGCGGCCGGCGGCTGGCTGTAGAACTCCGGGTAGACCGGGTGCGCGCGCACGCCCCATGCCCAGCCGGTGAGCCAGATTGCGGCGAACGCGATCAAAGCCCGCCTCGAAAGCAGGAAGCTGCCGAGGACCTCCGCGGCGCCGGTCACCATGAGGAGCCAGGGGACGTAGAAGAAGGTCTCGGGCTTGGCGACGCGCCAGAACCCCGGTACGAGGTCGAAAAGCGCCATGTAGACCGGGTTGTGGGCGGGTCCCAGCGCCACGACGATCGCCACCGCGCAGCCCGCAATTGTGAGCAGCGAACGTCGCCAGATCAGCTCGCCGTACACCCACACGCCCGCAAGCGCGAGGACACAAGGGTTCATCGCCCGCCACCCCTCAAGCCGGTTCCAGGTCCACGGCACCACCGAGACCACGTCCAGGCAGGCCCGCTCCGTGAGAAATTGCTCCGGCGAACCTGGGGCATGCGCTCCTCGCATCAATACCCCCTGCCAGACCACGAACGGCAGCATCCCCAACGCCGTCGCCGCGATGAGCTGGATCCGTGGGGTCAATTCGACCCTTCGCCCGCTCACAACTGCGACGAACGCCATCCACGCCCCCATCGCCGCAATGAGGATGCCCATGTACACGTTGAGGAACATCGCGAGGGCGCCAACCCCCGCGCACGCCCAGGCCCTGCCACCCGCAACGCACGAAAGCCACAGCGGAAGGACGAAAATCGCCGTCTTCTCAACCGTGTACCAGTTGATGTCCCGGAACTGGTGCAGGTTGAGAGCGAAGGGGATCCCCAGGAGGACGGCGACGGCCAGTGACCCGGTGGAAAGCCCATTTTTGGCCCGGATCCGTCCCAGCAGCCACGCCCCCGTACACCACCACGCGAGCCACAGGTTCAGAAAGCTCTCGGCGTTGAACCCCGCCCAATCCGGAAGCAGCAGTGCGAAGGCCTGTACCACCCAAAGATGCCCGAGGTGAACGCCGATGAGTTGAACGCCGGGGTTGGTGGGGTCGAGCAGGTGCCAGTGCACGCCCTCGCGGTAGAAATGCAGCGAGCCTGCCTTGTCGATCGTCGGAAAACTGCCGAGGATCGCGACCGGGATCATGCCGAACATCGGCGCCGTCAGCCCCGCCGTGGCGCCCAGCGTCAGGAGGCCGAGGCCAACCCGGGGTCGCCAGCCAGACCCGGCGCGCAGCAGGTAAACCCCAAGGAAGAAGGCGGTGAGTCCGAGGAGGATGGAGCCGACCCACGCGCCGAGCGGGGCCTCCACGAGGTGCTGGGACGGGTCCGGAGGCGGGCCGTACACGGTCACTCGTCCGGAAGATCGTTGTTGCCACCGCCAGAACTGCCGGAGGGCTTGACGACCGGGGGCTTCGGCGGGGGCGGGCGCCGGTCGACGCCACCGGCGAGGCTCGCGGGATCGCTGACCATGGGGCGACGTGGCTTCTGTTCGCCGGGCGCCTCGGCTTTTGGGATCCGGATGCGCGTCGTGGGCTCGTTGCCCATGCCGAAGAGGTCGTCGAGGCCGCCAGGGCGGGCGGGGCGAACCGGAGCGGGGGCCGGAGCGGGCGGGGCGAGAGGCGTGAGCGGGATCTCCTCGGGGCCGTCGTCGACGGGGGGAGCGGGCCTGGAGGACGCGGATGGTGTCGCGCGAAGCGGGGCATCGAGCGGCAATTCCTCGGGTTCGTTGTCCACGCTCGTCGACCGGGCGCCGGCCATCCGAAAGCCTCCGCTGCGGGGCGCGGGACCGGAGACCTTGCCCACTGGCGGCGGGGCGCGTGCCGGGAGTGCCCGTGCTTCCGGCTCTTTGACGGCCCCGGCGCGTCCGTCCGCCACACGCACCGGCGGCGTAGCGCGTGGCGCCGGCGCGCCTCTCGCGGGCTCCGGTGCGATCGACATTCTCGGCGGGCCAGCAGGGCGATGGTTCGGCGGCGGTGCCGACGGGGAGGGCGTTGCCACGGGAGCCGCGGCGGCAGTGGTCGGCCCGAAGCCCGGCCGGACCGGCAGCGGTTTCAGCGGTTGGGCGACGCGGTGCGTGTCGCCACCCGCAGGCGCCTTCGGCCGCCCGGTCCACGCGCCTTCCTTCTCCTGCATCTTCCGTCGTAATTCGGCGGTGTCGTCCTTGCGGGTCTGCCCGATCAGGCCGGAGGACCCCTCGCCGGGCGCGAGTCCAGCCGGTTTGGACGGCATGGGGATTCGCGGGCTGAACCCGGCAGGCGGCGCGGCAGCCTTCGGTGGGGCGGCGTGCGGAGCGACGGGGCGACGGTCCTGCATCCCCACGTTCGGCAAGTCCAGCGGCACCGCAGCGACGTCCGGATCCCACGGGTCGCCGATGCCACAACGGGCGTACATCCTGCGCCCCTTCGCAAATCGGGGACGGGCCCAGGCCCGCGCCCCGACCGTCCGGATCATGCCGTCGCCGCAGAGGCGCAACGCGAGGACGTCGCCGCGGCGGACGACGTCGATCGCGCGGAGGTCGGTCACCCGCGCTCCTGCTTCGGGTCCACGCGCACCAGCAGGATCGGCCCGGAGAGCACCTCAGCGGCGACCCGGCGGACATCGTCGCGGCTCACGCGCTCGTAGCGCTGCCGGAACCAGGCCAGGGGGTCTGCCGCGACGGCAGCGCGGTCCTCGGGCGTTTGCGCGATGTCGTACGCCATCTGGTAGGCGATCGCGCTGGCGCGGCTGCCCGCGTGCTGGCGATCGCCCTCGACGCCGCCGAGGGCCTGCACCCGGGCGCTCTCGATCTCCGCGTCTGAGAGCGTGCTTCTCGCGTCCAGAACGCACTCGACGAGCACCCGCTCCGCCTGGTCGGCCTTCGCCGGATCCGTCGCCAGCGAAGCGCAGAACACGCCCGGAACAACGCCGTCCTGGACGGTGCAGCCGACGCCGTACGCCAGGCCCCGCTTTTCCCGGACCTGGTCAAAGAGGCGACCGCCCTGGCTACCGAGCGCGAGGCAGACGAGATCGAGGGCTGGCGCATCGGGGTGACGGTTCCCGATGCCGGGCCACGCTGCTGCGATGTGCGTCTGTTCCCACCCGGCACGACGGCGGGCGCGCGTGACCGAACCGGGCGCCCCCCAGGGATGCGTGGGCGTCGGCGTGATCGCGGAGCCGGCGCGCAGGCGCGAGACCTGGTTTCGGAGCACCCGCTCGGCCATCTCGGGGTCAAAATCCCCGGTCACCGCGACAACGACGTTCTTCCCGGACGCCCACTGCGCATGGTCGGACCGGAGCTGGGCGGTGTGGATGCCGCGGATCGTCGCCGGAGCGCCGCTTGCCCGGACCGACCAGGGGTGGCCTGGAAAGCACATCGACCACAACGTCTCCGCCAGGCGATCACCCGGCTCGTCGTCCGACTGCGCGAGCTCCTCCAGCAGCTCGCTCTTCACGGATTCCAGCTCGCCCGCGTCAAAGGCGGGGCGAAGGAGCAGATCACAGGTCAGGAGCAACGCCTCCCGGGCATGCTCGGCGAGGAAATCAGCGCGCAGGCCTTGGGAACTACGCCCTACAAAGGCGCCCATTCCGCCAGCGAGGCTCTCGACGCGGCCGGCGAAGTCCGTCGCCGGGCAACCCTCCGTCCCGCGCGTGACCATGCGCGACCAGACCCCAACCCGACCCGCGCTCGAGCGTCGCGCGAGCAGGTGCCCGCCGACCCCGACAACCCGCACCGCAACGAGCTCCGAGGCGTCCGGCACCAGCGCGATGCGGACGCCATTGTCCAGGACGATCCTGCGCGTGGACGGGCCACGTACAGGTACAGACCGCGAGACGACGAGCCCACGCGACGCCGGACGCCGCTCGCGGGGCTCGAGCACGACCACACACGCGGCGTCCAGATCCAGCGTCTCTGCCTCAGCCTGCACCTCGGCAGGCTCCAGGCTGGCGACCGCGGCGTCATACCGCCGCGCCGCGAGCAGATCGCCGAACCGCCGGTCATGGAACACGATCTGATGCGCGCGGCCGTCCGCGCCCTCGCGCGCGTAAACCCGATCGGCGAGGATCTGGGCCTTCACCCTGGATAGATCCGCCCTCCCCACGCCCGTCTGCACGCGCCCGATCACGGCCCGCAGCGCGTCGATGGCATCCGAGACCCGCGCCGGCTGCACGTCGAGCGAGAACACGAACATGCTGCCATCCGCCTCCGGCTGGAGCGAGGCCGCAGCGCCCAGGCAGAGCCCAAGCTCTCGGTGGAGCGTGGTGTCAAGCGGGGCGGAGGATCCCCCGCCGAACAGCATGGCGAGCGCGTCGAGCGCGGGGATCCGCGGGCTGTCATGACCCGGCTTGCGCC
This sequence comes from uncultured Pseudomonadota bacterium, assembly GCA_903844155.1. Classification (GTDB taxonomy): domain Bacteria; phylum Myxococcota_A; class UBA796; order UBA796; family SXON01; genus CAIUMM01. The sequence continues at coordinate 31,583 of CAIMSU010000349.1, forward strand.
AGCCGATCTCGACCCGCGTGGCCGAGAACGGCTTCCGCAGCGTGGTCCTGGCGGCGAGCGGGCGTTGGCTGATGGGCGGGCGCGGACGGCGGGACGGACGGGCGACGCCGCCGGACAACGCCCGCTCTGCCGCAGCCAGGACCCGAGAGACATCGACAGGGCCGACCACCGCCAGGCACGCGTTGGACGGCGCGTACATGGTCTCGTAGAACGCCCGCAGATCGGCGCGCGCCATGCTCTTGACGGTGCTCTCCAGGCCGATGATCGGCCGCCCGTAGGGATGGTCCCCGAACGCGAGCCCGTAGAGCGCCTCGCTCGCGAGCATCTCGGGATCATCGTCACGCGAGCGGATCTCCTCGATCACCACGAGGCGCTCGCGCTCCAGTTCGACGGGGTCCATCCGTGCCGTGCGCGCCATCTCGGCGAGCACCTCCACGAACCCGTCCGCGCTGCTCGCAGGCCCGGAAGCGTGAAAAACGGTCTCGTCGAAGCTCGTCCAGGCGTTCAATTCGCCGCCTGCACCCTCGATAGCACGGGCGACATCGCCGACCCCGTGGCTCGCTGTGCCCTTGAACACGAGGTGCTCGACAAAGTGCGCAGCGCCCTCCATTCCCGGCGCCTCGTCCCGACTGCCGACGTCCATCCAAAGGTAGACAGCGGCAACGTCCGCGTTCCCCGTCGGATCGATGTAGACGGGCATGCCGTTGTCTAGACGGCGACAGGAAGCGGGTTCAATCATCGGGCGGGGAGATATCGCGGATCCGCGTCACCCGGATAGCCCGAAAGGTGCTCCTCGCGTCCGAAACCACGCCGCCGCAGCCCCCCGCGCCGGCGGCTCCTGCGCCTTGGGGCGTGTACGTCCACATCCCGTGGTGCGCGATCCGATGCCCCTACTGCGCGTTCGTGGTGGACGCCCGAACCACCCGGCCTGAGAGAGCCTACACCGAGGCCGTTCTTCGACAATGGGATGAAGAACGAGTCTTTTTTGACGGCCGCCCGCACACCGTCTACTTTGGGGGCGGCACGCCGTCGCAGGCCGATCCCGCTGAGATACGGGCCATCATCGACGCGCTGAACGCTCGGCCCGGCGCGGAGATCTCCGCCGAGGTGAACCCTGGAAAGCTCGATGAGGGGCGGATCGCCGGCCTTCGGGACGCTGGCGTGAACCGCGTCTCGCTCGGCGTCCAGAGCTTCCAGCCGGCAATCGCTCGACGCCTCGCCCGGGCCCACTCCGCGCGCGACGCGGCGCACGCCTACGACCTCGCCCGGCGCCTCGGCTTCCGGTCCGTCTCGATCGACCTGATGTTCGCGGTCCCTGGCCAGACGCTCGCGGACCTGGACGCCGACCTCGACCGCCTCGCCGCTGATCCGCCCGACCACGTCTCGCTCTACGGGCTCACGTTGGAGCCGGGCACGCCGTTCGCACGCGCCGCCGAGCGAAAGCCGTCGCCCAATCCCGACGCGGACGACGACCTGTGGCGCGCGATGTATGACCGCGCGTCAGAGCGGCTCGCGGAGATCGGGATCGAGGTCTACGAGGTGTCCAACTTCGCAGCCAGGGGCCACCGATGCGCGCACAACGAACACTACTGGCGCGCCCGGCCATGGGCTGGAATCGGTACGTCTGCTCACGGTTTTCGGCCCGACCACCGGCGCACCCAGGCGGTCGCCACGGTCGACGGCTACCTCGCCGACCCGACAACACGCGTCGAGGAGGTCCCGGCGCGCGCGCTCGCAGCGGAGCTGATCGGCTCGACCCTGCGCCACGTCGACGGCGTCGATCTCGCAGCGCTCACCGCCACGACGGGCCTCGTCATCGACCTTGAACGCGTCGACGCCCGCCTGCGCCGCGACACGCTGTGTCATTCAGGCAACACCTTACGAATCCGAAAGAATTTCCTCCCCGTCGCCGACCACGTTGCGGCGCGGCTTTGCGACGCGCTACGGTTCTCAACAGCCGTCCCCGAGGCCGTACCGGTTTCCAGCCGGGCCAGAATCCTCTATCCTTCCTCCGCCACCGAGCCGTCGATGACCGATCCTGACGACGAAGAACCCGAATCCGTTGCGCTGACGGGGCCTGACGTGCCTCGGAGCGCCTCGCTGACCGGGACGGACGAGGCCGACGACCCCGGTTTCGATTCGGTGAACGCCGATCTTGCTCTGGACGTACCCGCTGACCTGCTGGAAGCGGCGCTCGCCGCCGTGGAGAGCCGGTCGCGCAAGAGCCCCGCGCACCGCGCCCCGGCCGCCCCGCGCACGCCGGGAAGCGCGGTGGAGATCGACCTTGACCCGCCCGAGCGCGCCCGCCCGGCCGAGGCAGCGCCAAAGCGGCCAGACCCCCGGGATGACCACATCCTCAAGTTGAACGCCCGCATTCGCGAGAGCATGGAGCGTCTGGGCGCGATGGAGGCAGAGCTGGGGCGCGAGACCGACGGCAGACGGCTCGCGGAGGGTCAGCTTTCGGAGCTCCGCACCGCGGCGCGGTCGCAGGCGGAGGACTTCGACCGGTTCCGGCAGCGGAGCCGGAAGGAGAAGGAGGACGCCGAGAAGGTCGGCGAGGAGCGCGTGCTGCGCAGCTTCCTGGAGACCGCGAACAACGTTGAACGCGCGTGGCATCACGCCCAGGCGAACACGGGCCAGCTCTTGAGCGGCCTGCAGATGATCGTCGAGCAGTTCCGCACCACCCTCAAGCGGGCAGGCGTCGAGCGCATCCCCGCGCGCCCGGGGATCCCCTTCGATCCGGAGGTCCACGAGGCGGTCCTCCGTGTGCCGTCGTCCGAGGTCCCTCCCGGCCACATCGTCGATGAGGCCTCGCCCGGATGGCGCCTTCGCGGCCGGTTGTTCCAAGCCGCTCGCGTGACCGTGGCCGATGCGCCCCTCGAGCCCGCACCACCCCCAGCCGTTGCGCAGGAACCCGAAGACCCGCCCCCGCTCGACTCCTTCGATCTCGCGCCATCCACGCAGCCAGCGGTTACAGATGAGCCCGAATCGGGCGGGTCGCCCGACACCACTTCGTCCACCCCGGCCGTCGAGCCGCTCGACAACGTCGACAACCCTCCCAAAACACAAGAGTAGCGCATGTCAAAGGTCATCGGAATCGACCTCGGAACGACGAATTCCTGTGTCGCCGTCATGGAAGCGGGCGATCCCCTGGTCATCCCCAACGACGAGGGCAGCCGCACCACGCCCTCCGTCGTCGCCTTCGGCAAGGACAACGAGCGCCTCGTCGGCCAGATCGCGCGCCGCCAGGCCGTCACGAATGGCAACAAGACCATCGCCGTGGCCAAGCGCCTCATCGGCCGCCGGTTCATCGAGGACGAGGTCCAGACCACGGTCAAGCACGTTGGCTACAAGATCGTCGAGGCGGACAACGGCGATGCCTGGGTGCGCGTGGACAACCGCGACTATTCGCCGGCGCAGATCTCCGCGATGGTGCTCGAGCGCATGAAGTCGATTGCAGAGGCCTACCTTGGCGAGAAGGTCACGCAGGCCGTCGTCACCGTGCCGGCGTACTTCAACGACGCACAGCGGCAGGCCACGAAGGATGCCAGCAAGATCGCCGGTTTGGACGTGCTCCGCATCATCAACGAGCCGACCGCCGCGGCGCTCGCGTACGGGCTCGGCCGGCAGGGCCACGAGCGCGTGGCAGTTTTTGACCTTGGCGGCGGCACGTTCGACATCTCGGTCCTCGAGATCGACAACGGCGTGTTCGACGTCCGGTCCACGAACGGCGACACGTTCCTCGGTGGAGAGGACTTTGACAACCGCATCGCGCGGTGGATGATCGACCGGTTCAAGGCCGAGCATGGCATCGACCTGACCACGGATGCCGTCGCCATGCAGCGCATCAAGGAGGGTGCTGAGAAGGCCAAGCACGAGCTCTCCAGCGCGACGGACACCGAGATCCACCTCCCGTTCATCTGCTCCTCGGCCTCCGGCCCGAAGCACCTCTCGCAGGAGCTCACCCGCAGCCAGATGGAGGGGCTCGTCGCCGACCTCATCGACCGGCTGGAGGCTCCTTGCCGCCAGGCGTTGGACGACGCACGCATGACCGCCGATGAGCTCGACGCAATCCTGCTCGTCGGCGGCATGACACGCATGGCGCGCGTGCAGGATAAGGTCGTCGAGATCTTCGGAAAGCAGCCTGAGCGCGGCATCAACCCGGACGAGGTCGTGGCCGTCGGCGCCGCGATCCAGGGCTCCGTGCTCCGCGGCGAGGTCAAGGGTGTCATCCTCCTCGACGTCACGCCGCTCTCGCTGGGCCTGGAGACCCAGGGCGGGCTGTTCGAGCCGATCATCACGCGCAACACGACGATCCCGTGCAAGAAGAGCAAGATCTTCACGACGGCGCAGGACAACCAGGACATGGTCCGCGTCCACGTGCTGCAGGGCGAGCGCGAGATGGCCGAGGACAACACCTCGCTCGGTTTTGTCGAGCTGCACGGCCTCCCGCCGGCCCCTCGCGGATTGCCCGAGATCGAAGTCACTTTTGAGCTCGACACCAACGGTATCCTTCAGGTCCACGCGAAGGACCGCGGAACGGGCAAGGCACAGACCGCCAAGATCGTTTCCACGTCCGGGTTGGCTGAGGCCGACGTGCAGAAAATGGTGACGGAAGCCGAGCAATACCGCAAGAGCGATCGGGAGCGACGCGCCGCCACGGAGGCCCGCAACCGCCTCGATGGCCTGCTTTACACGACGCGTCGGTCGATGGACGAGTACGGCCCGCTGCTCTCGCCGCAGGACTCCAGCATCCTGAAGGACGCATTGTACCAGTCGGATCGCGCCGTCGACAGCGGGGACCTGCGTCTCATCGCCACCGCGCACGAGAACCTCGCGATGGCCTCCCAGCGCCTCGCCGAGTCGATCTACTCAGCGGCGCGCATGGCCCCGCAGGAGGAGGACGAGATGGGCTTCGGCTCGGCACCCGCGCCTGTCGGCCGCGCCCCGCGCCCGACCCTCGACATCGGCACCGACATCATCGACGACGAAGAAGAGAACAACTGACCCCTCTCGCCGTGCAGTCCGTCCCGGTGCCAGCCGGGGTAGCCGAGGTGCGGTTCGCCGACATCGATGGCGACGGCGTCGACGAGATCCTGCTGCTGAGCCGTCAGCCCGTCCCCGGGCAACCGGACGAGGCCTCGCTCACCATCGTCAAGAGCCCCGCGTCGGGCCAGCCCTCGGCCCAGACCCGGGCGCTCGGAAACAGGCCTTTGTTCCTCGCGCCTGCGCCTGAGGGCGCGGGCGGCCTGTGGGCGCTGGGCGCTTCCTCGTGGCAGACATGGTCGGGCGGGCAGTTCGTCCCAGGCAGCGCGATCGCCTCACCGCTCGCGCAGCTTGGACGGGCAACGCCGACATTCGCGGAGATGGCGAAGACCGTCTTCCCGGGCGCACCCGCACGGCTCGCGTGGAGCCAGGGCGCGTACGTGTGCGAGCGCACGGGCGAGGGCGGCGCGACGACCTCCTGCGGGTCGATCCCAGCACCGGCCCGGGGTGAGCTCGCGCCAAGCTGGAACGAGGGTGGTCAGGTGCTCGGCACGACGCTGACGCCACCGCCGCTCTCCGTCACCGATGCCGACGGCGACGGCATCGCCGACCTCCTGTTGCCCGACCACGACACGCTCGCGGTGTACCTCTCTGCCGCGGACGCCATCGGTGCGAGGGCGGCGTCCTGGGCCGTGCCGATCGACCTCGACCCGCCCGACGGCCCGCGGACGAAGGGGTCGACGCGGCGCGAGATCGGCAGCGTGTGGCTGGACGACTTTGACGGCGACCACAAGGTCGACCTCGGCGTGGTCCGGTACGTCACCAACGGCAGCTTTTTCGGGGCGACGGCCGAGTGGCTCTACGCCCGAGGGACGGGGGCGGGCTTCGGGGCCGTCCAGACCGTCGCCATGCCCTCGGCGGCGTTCGGCGCGACCCTCGTCGACATCGACGGCGACGGGCACAAGGACCTCGTCACCGGCCTCGTGGACGTTGGTATGCGCAACCTCGCCAGCGCGCTCGTCTCGCACGTCGTCCACGCCGACCTCGCCGTGCTCCGGTACGGCGCCGGGCCAGACGGCGGCTACGGCCCGCCCGTCGCGCTCCACAGCGTCAGCTTTCCCCTCGATCAACCCCAGGCATTCCACGTCGACTTCCAGGGCGACGTGGACGGCGACCATCACATCGACCTCGTCGCCGCCGAGGACGGCAAGGTGAACGTGTACCGGGGGACCGTCGCGGGCATGGAGGGAACCGCTGCCTACAGCGCCGATCTCGTAGTTCCGGACGGCGACAACACCCTTCTCACCCACGACCTCGACAAGAACGGCCGCGCCGAGATCGTCGTGTGGGGAAAGGACTCCGGCAAGGTGTGGATCTTGCGCGAGTGAGCCGGTTTCTTGATAGCCGTCCACCGGGCGGCGCGCCCGTCCCACGAGGGACGAAACTCCGCGTCACGCAAGCGCCGCTCGGTGGCCGGGAATTCATCGAATTGGTCGGCGGGGGGTAGGCCGCCCCCGAGGGCGGCCGGAGGGGGCGCCTTCAGCGCCCCCTCAAAAGAGAAGGTAGCGCCTCGATCTGAACGCGATCTCGCGCTTGGCGTCACCCCCAATTTCGTATTAGCGCGAGGGGATGAACGCCAAGCCGATCCTCCTCGCCCTCGTCCTCCCGCTCGCAGCGGCGTGCCACGGTAAGACCGACGACTCGGTCGCCCCGCCGCCGTTGGGGATGATCCTGAAGAACGACAACCAGCTCTACGCTGGCGTCGCGAAGATGGAGATCACCCCCGACATCATCGAGACCTACACGGACACCAACGGAAACAACCAGTTTGACGGGTGCAATACGGACCCCTCCGGCAGTCGCGACGGGTGCAACAACGAGGGCTACGACGATGTGAACGGGAACGGCCACTTCGATGGGGTCTGGATGGCTGGCTACCAGAGCCACCGCGCCGCGATGGGCGTGCACGACCCCATCACCACCGGCGCGCTCGTCCTCTCCTTGAACAACGACTACGTCATCATCGTGGGGATCGACGTCCTCGGGTTGCTCGAGAACCGCACGCGCGACGTGCGGGACGCGCTGGAGGCCGAGGGCGTCGACCGCGACCACATCATCATCTCCTCGTCGCACGCGCACTCTGCGCCCGATGTCGTTGGCTTGTGGGGCCTCGACACCGAGGACATCACCGGCACCTACCCCCCGTTCATGGACGCGATCGAGGGGAACATCGAGGACGTCGTGCATCTCGCTGCTGAGGGGATGGTGCCCGTGACGCCGACCGAGGGGCTGGTGCACATGTCGGACGACCCGACCATGAACGGGGTGCCGTTCGGCGGGGTGAACCCAAACCCGAAGATGCTCGGTGGTATCAATGACATTCGCGATCCGATCATTCCGGCAGACGGCGTTTGGGAGCTCGCGCTCAACAACGCTGACGGCACCCGGTACGCAAGCCTGCTCTCGTCCTCCGGCCATCCCGAAGTCTCGGGGAGTGATCACAGCCTGCTCTCCGCGGACTTCGTCGGGTATGCGCGCGATTACATCGACACGAAGAATGGCGGAACGACGCTGTATGTCTCGGGGGCGCTCGGCGGCATGCAGTCCGCTTCCGGGAGCACGCTGCCAGCGATCGACGATGCAGGCGCGCGCGTGCTCGACGCTGACGGGAACCCCACCTGGCTGGTGGACGCCGACAGTTGGGAGGGCGCGCGGACCTGGGGCACGCTGGTTGCCCAGGCGGGCGAGAGCGCGCTCACAGACAGCACCCCCTGGGACGCGATCAAGGTTCGCAACGAGCAATTCCTGATCCCGGTGAACAATATCAGCTTCAAGATTGCGTTTGAGACTGGGATGCTCGATACGCCAAACGAATACGTGATCCGCGACAGCTCCTGCCCCGGGTATGGGACGGACAACTCCCTGTTTGGCTGCGTACCCGCCGCTATCTGGGAGGTGACTTTGGGTCCGAGCGTGCTGGGGAGCGCGCCTGGCGAGCTGATGCCGGAGCTTTTCTATGGCGTGCCGGACGAGCCCGCGATGCAGGACGCCTCCCTGCGCCCAACCGACAAGCGGTGGGTGCAGGCCTCGGACGCCTGCGCCACGACCGACTATGCCGACTGCGTCGACACCTACCAGGTCGGCGACTGCGACTGCCTCTACCACCACGCCACCCCCTACCGGATCTCGGACGATGGCACCGGAAGCATTGAGAGCATGCTGCCCGGGACCTACAAGGTTCCGCTTGGGATCACCAACGCGTACTGTGGCTACATCGTTCCGGAGCCCGACTTCAACACCTACGTCTCGGTGTTCACCGACAATGGCGACCATTATGAGGAGACCAACTCCTGCTCCAAGGATTTTGCGACGATCATCCAGGATGCATGGATGACGTTGGAGAGCACGAACTGATGCTGATCGCGCTGATCCTCGTTGCCTGCACCCCGGCGCCTGCGCCTGCGCCTCCAAAGGCTGGCCCAACCCCGCTCAAGGTCGCGCTGGACTGGTTCCCCGAGCCGGAGTTCGGCGGATACTATGAGGCGTTGCTCGCCAAGGACTATGAGAAGGCGGGCCTGACGGTCACGCTCATCCCAGGTGGGCCAGGCGTGCCCGTGTTGGAGATGCTGGCGTCCGGCCAGGCGGATGTCGCGATCTCTGGCGCGGACGACCTGTTGCTGAAGCGTGCGAAGGGCCTTGACGCCGTCGCCGTCTTCCCGGGATTTCAGGACTCGCCGGTGGGCCTGATGGTCCACGCTGAGTCCGGCCTGACGACGTTCGCGCAGATCCAGGGCGGCACGGTCGCGATCGAGGCGGGCTCACCGTTCCAGCAGTTCCTGTGGTCGGTCCAAGGTTGGGAGGGAAAGGTGGCGATGGTACCGACCACCGGCTCCCTTGGGGCATTCGCAGCCGACCCAAAATTGATCCAGCAAGCCTACGTGACCAGCGAACCCTGCGTTGCTGAGGGACAAGGCATCCACGTGGGCTTTCTGGCCGGCCGGGAGGTCGGATGGAACCCCTACTCGGCGTTGGCCGTTGTGAGGGGGAAGGACAGGGACGCTCCCTGGGTTCGAACGTTCCAGGCAGCATCCAAGCAGGGTTGGACGGACTACGTCCGCGACCCGACCACCGCCAACACCGAGATCAGCAAGTTGAACCCCGATATGCCCCCAGACCGCATGGCCTGCATCGCCGCGCGACAGGCCCCCTTCGTCATCGGCACGGACGGCCTCGGCGCCATGACGTCGGCCCGATGGAAAGCGGCGGCAGACGCCCTGACGAAGTCCGGCAACCCCGTGACGCCCGACGGCGCCTGGTTGCGCCCATGAAGGCCCGTTTTGGAGCGCTCGTCGCGAGCGCGGTAGTCGTCGCGCTGGTCAGCTCGTCCACGGCCCTGGCCCGGCAGAAGGGCGGGGCCCAGAAGCAGAAGCCCGTCCCGGAGGACACTGTCACGGCGCCTCCGAACACCGTCAGCGCGCCCCCGACCCAGGCGCCGGCTCCCACTGTTGTCGCCACACCCAATTCTCAATCACCCCCGAACGCCGGCATCCACAAGATCCAGCACGTCATCATCATCATGCAGGAGAACCGGTCGTTCGACAGCTACTTCGGGACCTTTCCCGGAGCGGATGGCATTCCGTCCGGGGTCTGCATCCCGGACCCCAAGGGGGGCTGCAGCCGCCCCTACCACGACCCTGACGACCGAAACCGTGGCGGCCCGCACGGAGCCATCGCCTCGCGCACCGACGTTGACGGCGGCAAGATGGACGGTTTTGTCGCCGTGGCGACCGGACAGGGCATGCGCTGCGAAGATCCGGACGATCCGCGTTGCGGCGGGTCGGACACGAGCGGCACGGACGTGATGGGCTGGCACGATGCCCGGGAGATCCCGAACTACTGGACCTACGCGGAGAAGTTCGTCCTCCACGACCACATGTACGAGCCAAACGCATCCTGGAGCCTGCCCCAGCACCTCTTCATGGTCTCCGAGTGGTCGGCGAAGTGTACGGGCAAGAATGACCCGATGTCGTGTGTGAGCGCGCTGGAGAGCCCGGATGGCCCGCCGGACTTCCGAAAGGGACAGAAGGTGGACGCGAGCGGCGAGGTCGTCCGGCCCAACTACGCATGGACCGACCTGACGTTTTTGCTGCACGCCGCGAAGGTCTCCTGGCGCTACTATGTGGCCGAGGGGACGGAGCCGGACTGCGAGGACGATGAGGAGGTGAGCTGCATCCCGCGCAAGCAACGCGCGGGGACACCGGGGATCTGGAACCCCCTTCCCTGGTTTTCGACCGTGCACCAGGACGGCGAGATCGGAAACATCCAGACGTTGGACCACTACCTGGACGACGCCAAGGCGGGAACGCTCCCGTCCGTCGCCTGGATCGTCCCAAGCAACCCAGAGAGTGAGCATCCGCCCTCCCTCATCAGCGACGGGCAGCGGTACGTCACCACCCTGATAAACGCAGCGATGCAAGGGCCTGAGTGGGACAGCACCGCGATCTTCCTGGCCTGGGACGACTGGGGCGGGTTCTATGACAACGAGGCGCCGCCAACCGTGGACACGCTCGGGTATGGCATGCGGGTCCCAAGCATGGTCATCAGCCCCTATGCGAAAGCTGGCTATGTCGACCACCAGGTGCTCTCCTTCGACGCCTACGCGAAATTCATCGAGGACGACTTTCTCGGCGGTAGCCGCATCGATCCCGCGACGGACGGACGGCCCGACTCCCGGCCGGGCGTCCGGGAGAACGTGGCGATCCTCGGCGATTTGAGCCGGGACTTTGACTTCGACCAGGCGCCGCGGCCACCCGTGGTCCTCTCGACCGACCCCGCCCCCGGGCCCGCCTCGGTCGGCGGGGAGTAGGTTAGCCGGCGGCCATGGTGCGTCCTGAAGCCTCCGAGCCCGAATCCGCGCAGGCGGGGACGAGCGCGGCGGCGGGCTGCATCTACCTTGTGGGTGCAAGTCCCATCCCGGTAGGCGCCGAAGCGCCGGGTAGCAGGCTGCCGGTCGAAGG
>CAIMSU010000350.1 GCA_903844155.1 uncultured Pseudomonadota bacterium
ACCCCACTCGCGGCCGCCCTTTGCGGGCGTCCTCCGTGGGCGGGCTACGCCGCCTGAACGCCTTGTCGGCGTTCGCCGTCGCAGTGCTCCGGCCGGCGGCTCCGCGTCGGGCGCGGACGCCCGACCGCGCCAGGATCGGCGCTGATTTTTCGGCGTTCCAAGGCCACGTTCGCCGCCAGCCGCCGAAGACGGCAGCCGGCACCAAACGTGCGGGAACGCCACGGTGGGGGGCCATTGCCATACCCCTCGACGTGAATTCAGGTGCTTCCGCGTCGCGTGTTTGCCGAGCGCCGGCAATGGCCCGCCGATCCTGGCGCTCGCTACCGCTCGCGCCAGTCTCGGCGTTGATTTTTCGGCGTTCCAAGGCCACGTTCGCCGCCAGCCGCCGAGTACGGCGCCCGTCACCGAACGTGCATGGAACGCCGCGCGGGGGGCCAATCCGACCAGCCATCGCCGCAATTTCAGGTGGATGCGAACGCTATGTTTGCCGAGCGCCCGGACTGGCCCCCCCTCCGTCGCGCGTCATCGAGCGCGATCGCTCCTCGCCCACCCCTACTTCAGCAGGAACGTCCCGCTCAAATAGACGTTCGCCACGTTCGTCGGGTCGCCGCCGGACGTGTCAAAGTTCGCGTTGCCTGCGGATGCGCTCAACGAGCTGCTCCCGCTCGCGGCGGCGTCGAGCCGGAACGCGTCGATTGGCCAGAAGCGGAGCCCGAGCCCGCCGGTGACCGCGGAGGCCGACTGCGTGAGGGACTGCGTGTCGATCTCGTTGGCGGTCGCGTTCGGGACATCCGCGACAGACTGCAGGTTGAAGCTGGTCAACAGCCACTGGTACTCGCCGGCGCAGCGCAAGGTCCAGGCGCCGCCCTTGCCGAGCGGGATCTCGACCGCCAGCGGGATTCCGACGGTGAAGACGCTCGTCTTGTTGGTCTCCGCGGGGAAGGTGGTGGTGTTCGTGTTGCCGTTGCCGTCGTTCGTGGTGTTCGTCGGCGTGAAGTTCTCGTCGTAGCCGACGCGGCTCACGCGCAGGCCCGGGCGCACGTGGAGCCGTCAAAGCCAAGCTCCAAGGCGCCGAGCACGTCCACGATGTTGTCGCCGTACTTGGCGCCGGACTTGTAGGCGTCCGTGCTGGTGATCGTCGTCGTCGACCCGCCGCCTGACGTGACCGACTTCTGGATCGAGTTCGCGTCCTTGGGACCGCCGCCGCCAAGCCCGAGATCGGCCTGCACGCGCAGCGCGGTGACGTCGGAGAGGGTGAAGTGCGTGTCCGCGAGCAGGCCGCCGCTGACGCCCGAGCGGTTTTGCCCGAGTGAGGTGCCAGGCATGAAGCCTGTCGCGGTGAACGTCGTGTTGCCGTCGTTGTACCCCGCGTCCACGCTGTTGCTGGCGGTCGCCTGCGTGATGACGCCGTTGAGCGAGATGATGTGGGTGTCACTGGTGAGTGCTACGCCGACAACGCCGGTAAAAGTCTGGTCGAGCGCGCTCAACGTGCCGTGCGCGCTGGTGTTGTTGCTGTCGCCCGAGGGGTCGGTGAACGTCGAGATGCCGCCCACGGTCATGGTCGTGGGGTCGACGGAGTAGTGCTGGCCGGTGTGGGCGATGAACACGCCGCCGCCGAGCGAGAGGCCGTCGTTGACAGGAACGCCGTACGAGAGGGCGACGTCCCAGGCGTTCACCTTGGCGAAGCTGTCAGTGGTGCTTTTTGTGCTGACCGTGTTGCCGGCGTTGTCCTTGTAGGGCGTCGACGCGGTCGAGAGGGAGTCGCCCGCCGACTGGCCGTAGTCCGCGGCGGCGCCGAGCACACCCGGCCCGAGCTTGCCGTAGTAGCCGCCCATGAACCGGCCGAGCCCGTTCTCCTGGGAGATGACCGTGAGCACGCCGCGCTCGTCCTGGGTGCCGAGCACGCCGGGCTGCGCGTATTAGTCGTAGGGGTCGCGGAACAGGCCGTCGGTGCTGGTGGAGCGCAGCGAGGCGAGGTCGAGCGCGTAGGCGGGGGAGAGGGCGAGAAGCACGAGGGAAAACATGGGATCTCCGGGGTGTCCGGCGTGTAATCCCCTGAGCGGTGGAAAGCCACCGCTTTTTCGATGCCGGTTCGCGGCCTACTTCTTCGCGGGGGTCCCCATCGTCGCGCCCGCGTTCTGCGCCTTCACGTCCTTGATGTCCACCTTCACGCCGCCGGCCTCGATGCCGAGCGCGTCCAGGATCAACTTGGAGAAGTTCACGCTCATGCTCTGCGCGCCCTCACGGTCGACCGTCGCGACATTTCCAGCCCCGAGCGTGGCGTTGATCACGCCAGCGTCGATGCTGCCGGGCTTGAGACCGACAGTTCCCTGAACGTTGATGGTGTTGGGGTCGACGAGGGGAGGGGGACCCGCTTTCGCCGGGGCTGCGGTCGAGGCGACGGGCGCGGGGGGCGACGTGGTCGCGGCCGGGGCGACGGTGCCCGTGCTCGGCGCGGCGTTGGCGGCGGTTGAGGGGCCGACGGGTGCGGGCGTGGCGGTCGCCGGGAACATATCCGCCGCCAACGTCGTGACTGCCAGCGGGACCTTGTAGCCCGACGCGCCGATGGCCTGATTGGCCTGCTTTGAGATGTTCGGGTCGAACATCCCGGAGACGTCCGCGTAGAGCTTGCCTTTTTCGTTGAGGTAGACGCCCGGCACGCTCGTCCAGGCCCAGGTGTCGAGCGGCGTCGAGAACTTCGCGCTGGTGCCCTTCGGCACGATCTGGCCGTCCTTGATCTCGACCTCCACGTACGCCGTGGTGCCCGGCTTGATCGTCGCTTTTGAGAGCCCGGAGCCCATCGTGCCCGCGCCGAGCGGGACCTGGGCGTGCAGCGACGCATCGCCAACGAGGGCTGCGGCCTGCTGCATCAAGGGCTTGCCGCCGGTCTTTTCGGGCGTGGGGTCCTGGCCCACGCCGACGCCGATGGCGCCGGTCTGGATGCCGCCGACCTGGGTGTTCACGCCCGCCACGTTCACGCCCAGGTTCGTCGCCGCCGCCGAATCAGCGGCGATGGACGTCTTCATTCCGGTCTTCCCTGGGGCGACCTGGGCCTTGAGGTTCTTCGCGTCGATGCTGCCGGAATCGAGGACGCCCGCATGGAAATTAGTGACGCCCGCCGAGCCCGCCGTCACGTCGGTGACGCCGCCGGCGCTGCGCATCCGCGCGTCCTGGGCGTTGCCCGTGCCCATGCGGATGCTCTCGCTGACCAGGCCGTCTGCGTTGATGCTGCCGGCCGACCCCGTCGTGACGCCGTCCGTCATGTCAAACGCAGCGCGGGAGGCTGCGGCGCCGTTCAGGGACATGCTGCCGTCCTGGATCCCGGAGGCGTTCAGGCCGCCCGCGGAGCCTGAGTAGCCGCGATCGGTGATGTTCAAGGACGTGTCTGTTGCGCCTGCCGACGCGATCGTCGCGCCACCGACCTTCAACCCGCTGCCCGAGATCTGCTTCGCGCCGAGCGTGCGGCCGTCCGGGCCGAGGGCGGCGCTGCCGCCGGACATGCTCACGTTGCCCGCGCCGACGTCAGGGCTCACGATGCCCGTCGCGCTCGCGTTGTCGACACCGAGCGTCGTGGTCGCACCGCGCACCTTGCCGGTCAACCCGGAGGCCTTCATCCCGGCCACGCTCATGGCGCCGTCGACGAGGCCGGCAGCCTCGGCAGTCCCGGCCGACATGTCAGCGCCGTCCGCCCCAAAGCTGCCTTTTCCGTCCGTCACGCCGAGTGAGGCGAGGTCGAGGCCCCCGGCGTGGATGCGGCTGGCGTTCGCCGTCCCGACGCCGAGGTCCGTGACGCCGCTGGCGTTGCAGAAGGAGAGGTCCGTGCCATCGGCGCCCGCGATGGTGGTCGCCGTTGGCCCACTTCCGGCCGAGATTCCGGTGATTGCGGCCGTCTTTGCGGAGGCCTTCGACCCCGTGGGCCCCACGCTCCCACGCGCGCCCGTCACGCCAACGGTGGCGACGTCCACGCCCTGCGCGTGGATCCCGCTCGCATCCAGCCCGCTCGCTGCGATGCTCGTGGTGCCGCCCCCGATCCCGACGGTCACCTCGTTCGCGCTCGCGCCCTTCACGGTCGCCCCGCCCGCCTTGATCCCGCTGGCCTTCGCCGTCTTCGCCCCGATCTTCGAGCCCTTCGCGCCAATAGTGGCCGTGCCGCCCGTGATGCCGACGTGGCTGGCCGAGGCGCCGGGAGCCGTGACCCCGTTCGCGTCGACCGTCGCGGCGCTCAACTTCTGCGTGTCGCCAAAGGTCGCCGCGACGTTGGTCGCGCTCGCGTCCTTCGCCCCGCTCTCCCCAGCAACGATCCCCTTCGCACCGAGCTTCTTCGCCGTCGCCGAACTGCCGTCCGGCCCCATCGTCGCACGCGCGCCCGTCGCCGACAGCGATGCCACCGTTGCCCCGCCAGCCGCGATCGTCTGGGCGTCGATCTGCCCGGCGCCAAGCCGCGTCACCCCCTTCGCGACCGACGCGTCGACGTTCTGGCCCTGCGCGCCAGCCACCGAGAACCCCGGCCCTGAGATCCCCGACGCCGTCAGGCTCGCCGCCGTCCCAGCCGTCCCGTCCGGTCCGTTCCGACCGGTCAGCCCCTTCGCGCCAACGTTGTCGACCTTCACCGCACCCGCCGAGAGCCCCGCCACTGTCGCACTCCCGGCCTTCGCGCTCGTCAATCCGTGCGAGGCCTCGATGGACAGCCCGTCCATGCCCACGGTCTTCGCGCGGACACCACCGGCGTTCATGCCCGCGCCCGAGACCCGGTTGGCCGACGCCGTCACGCCGTCTGCCGTCACGTCCGCCCGCAAGCCCCGCGCGCTCGCCCCCGCCAGCGTCACCGCCGACGATCCCGTGCCTGCCGAGATCCCCGAGGCATCCACGCTGTCAACGCCGTAGCGGCTCCCGCCCGTCCCCATGTCCGCCGTGATGCCCTTCGCAGACGCCACGTTCAGGTGCGCCCCGCCCGCGCTCACGCCCAGCGCCTGCGCGCCCCCGATCGCGAGCTGGTTGTTGGTGCCATCGCCCGCTGCCATGATGTTCTGCGCGGACAGGTGATCCGCGGCGAGATCGGCCATCTTCAGCCCGTTCACGTTTGCGCCCTCGATCTGGATCGTCGTCGCACCGGGCTTCGAGAAGAAGTCGGGGAGCGAGCCGCTCTTCTCGTTCAGCTCGCGGTGGACCTTCAGCCCCTCCAGATCCAGACCCGCAGCCGCCAACGCCGGACTCTTGAGCGCGATGTCCTTGCCGGCGATGTTCGGGACCGTGAGGTCCGCCGTGTAGTTGCCGTTCGCCGCCGAGTCGCCCTCTTTGAGCTTGATGCCGTCCCCGCTCACCGCGCCAGCCGTGATCTCTGGCCGGTTGATGCTGGCGATTCGAAGCTTCGGGATGCGCATCTCATCCTTGCCCCAGACGTCGACCTCCATCCGGTTCGAGCCCTTCTCGCTGTCGTCCCAATGCACGCCCTTGCCCTGAGCGCCAAGCATCGTCTTCAAGCTGCTGCTGCCGAGGACGGCGCCGATCTTGTCGAAGAAGCCGGGCTCCGACGGGGTCTCTTCCTGGGCCGCCTGCTTGGCCGCGATCTGGTCGAGCTTGGCGGCGTTGCCACCGGCCTGAAGATTGGCGTTGTACGCCGGTCCTCCCGGGTCCGTAGACGTCGAGGTGCTGGAGCCGGGCGCAGGAGGGCGAAAGGTCTTGTCAGCCATCCTCGCATCGTAGCAGATGGGGGGCGCTTTTGGGGATTTTGGGGGCTCATTGGAGCGCGTTCAACGGCTGTGCGATCCGGCCCGCTTCGTTCGGCCTCGGCGCGCCGTCGAGCAGCGCCGGCTCGCGCATCCGTTCGGGTCTGCGCGAACCGTTACAATGCTCATCCCGTAATTCGTATCCGTGTGATATGAAATGCAGGATGAAAATCGTAACCGGGGCCGGAGGACGATGGGCGGCGGTAGGAAGAAGAAGAAGAGGTTGAACCGCCAAGGCGCCAAGACGCCAAGACCAAGAGAAGGGCCGAGGAGAGGAGCAGGACGGCGTAGCAGCCGCGGGAGGGGACGCTGTTGGTGGCCAGGCCGTCACAAGACCCACCTTCTGCTCTTCCTTGGCGGCTTGGCGCCCTGGCGGTTGAATTCTTCGCCTCTCGCCTCTCGCCTCTCGCCTCTCGCCTCTCGCCTCTCGCCTTTCGCCTCTCGCCTTTCGCCTCTCGCCTCTCCGGTTACTTCCCAACCATGAACGCCCGCTCCCTCCCGCCACTGCTGCTTGCCTGCATCCTCGCCTGCCATATCCAGAAGGGCTCTGAGTCGTCCGTGGACTCGTGTACGTGCGCGGATCCGCCGGTCGCGGATATTGGTGACGCCTCTTCGGCAGCCGTCGGTTCGACCGTCACGCTGGACGGCACCACCAGCTTTTCGTGCGACGGTTCCCCGGTAACCTGCACCTGGGCGGTTATGTCGGCACCCAACGACTCGTGGCTCACGACGAGCGGTCTGGACGTCAGCGTTCCCTGCAAGTGTTCGTTCGTGGCGAACGCGGCGGGCACGTACATCCTTGATGTGACGGCGACGGACTCCTGCGGCCGCTACACCCACTCAGAGCCCGTCGTGGTCACCGCCTACTCCACCGCGCCCTGACCCTCCCCTCCCGCCCGCGCGCGTTTACGTTAGAGCCGCGACCCCGTCAGCTTGCGCCTGACCCCTTCTTCGGAGCCCGCTCATGTCCAATCGTCGCGTCTTCATCCTCGGTGGTGCCAACACGGATTTCCTCGGCAAGGGCAATCCGAACTTCATCTGGAAGAACCACCCGGACTTCGGGAAGCGCGAGAACCCGACCTTGGAGGAGCAGCTCAAGGCCGCGGTGGACCTGTGCTTCGCTGAGACAGGCATCGACCCGACGCTGATCCAGCGGGGCTACGTCGGCAATTTCGTCGGCGAGCTGTTCTCCAAGCAGGGGCACCTCGGCGCGGCGCTGGCGGGTAGCCACCCGGCGCTGGCGATGAAGCCGATGACGCGGACGGAGGGCGCGTGCGCGTCCGGCGGGCTCGCGATGCTCTGCGGAATGGACGCCATCAAGGCCGGCAGTGACGTTGTGCTCGTCGCAGGCGTCGAAGTCCAGAGCAACGAGAGCGCCCGGGTGGGTGCCGACTACCTCGCCCGCGCGGCGCACTACGCGCGGCAGCGCAGCATCGACGACTTCACGTTCCCGGCGTTGTTCGGCCGTCGCACGAAGGCCTACCGCGCCGCCTTCGGCGTCACCGAGGAGGACATCGGGCGGGCCGCGGTGAAAGCCTATGGCAACGCCAACAAGAACCCGCTCGCCCACATGCGTGCGCGCAAGATGGACCTCGACACGGCGGCAGCGTCCTCGGAGAAGAACCCGACCTTCCTCCAGAACGCCGAGTACGCCCCGTTCATCAAGATGAGCGACTGCTCGCAGGTCTCGGACGGCGGCTCGGCGCTCATCCTCGTCAGCGAAGAAGGCCTGCGGAAGCTGGGCAAGTCCATGTACGACTGCATCGCCATCGTCGGCACCGGGCACGCTACGGCCTCGTTGTACGAGGACAGCGACCCCACGGTCCTCTCCACGACCGCACACGCCGTTGGCGAGGCGTACAAGGCGGCCGGGATCGCCGCGAAGGACGTTCGAATCGCGGAGGTCCATGACTGCTTCACCGTCACCGAGCTGATGATGTACGAGGCGATGGGCCTGGCCGCGCCCGGACATGGCGGGGATCTGCTGCGCGAGGGCGCCACCGACATCGGCGGGAAGGTGCCGGTCAACACCGGCGGCGGGCTCGTCGGCTTCGGGCACCCGGTCGGGGCGACGGGCGTAAAGCAGGCCGTCGAGATCTGGCGTCAGATGAAGGGAAAGTGCGGCGCCTACCAGGTGGCGAGCACGCCGGGGATCGGCGTGTCCGTGAACATGGGCGGCGACGACCGCACCACCGTCGTCGGCGTGTACCGGAACGTCGGCTAAGCCATGAACGCGCTCAAGAAATGGCTCCCCTACATCGTCGCCGCCGTGCTCGGCATCGGCGTTGCGGTGCTGATGTTCATGCCCGACACGGCGACGGCGCCCAAGAAAGCGGCGGACAAGCCCGCTGGCCGGCCCACGATCGCCGCGAAGGTCGAGAACGGCCTCACGCTCAACGGGGGTGACGGCCCGACACAGTCCGACGCGCAGCGGATCCTCGCCGAGCGCCTCGCCGGCACCCCGCCGCCCGACCCCAGCACGCTGCGCCCCCAGAACGCAGGCGAGCTGGCCCACGCCGAACGCAGCGCGCGCCCCTTCAACGTGCACTACAAGCTCGTCGCCGCCGACTGGAGCTCGATGGCCGCGCTCGTCGCTCCGACGAGTCCGGATCTGGCCAAGGAATGTTCGGCGATGGACCTCTACTTGCGCGACCAGTCCAAGCTCGCTGACGCCGACCTGAACACCGAGGAGGCGATCCGCAACGAGCTCGCGCTCGAGAAGAAGATCTACGCCCTGAACATCGACAATCCGGCGCTCAAGTCGAAGCTCGACTACGTCAACAACGTCGCCAACACCGTGTTCCAGGGCGGCGACCCGGCCGCGATCCCCAAGCCGGGCAAGGGGTAGCCAGCATGCCACAGACTCCCCAGGGCGGCGGCGCTCGGCACCTGCACGCCGCATTGACTGCGTTGCAGCAACAACATCTCCCAGAAGCCGCTGGAGCTGCTGCGGACGCGCTGGACGCATTCAGCGCGGAGGGCGACGCGACGGGTGCGGCGGCCGCGCACCAGGTCCTGGCGATGGTGGCGGCGGGGCGAGGGGACCTGCGGACGGCGATGGCGCACGTGGACGCCGCGATCCCACTTCGGGAGCAGACCGGCGATCACGAAGGGCTGGCCTCTCTTTTCCAGGAACGGTTCGAGCTTTCGCTGGCCGCGGGTGATGTTCCGGCGGCGAGACACGCGCTCCTGAAGCAGAAAGCGGCGCACGAGCGCGCGGGGGACCGCGAGGGCGTCGCGCATGCGAGCCACCAGCTCGCCCAGATCCTGCTGCAGGAGGGCCAGATCGACGCGGCGGAGGCACTAGCGCAGGAGGCGATCTTTGCGCTGGAAGGGCCGCAGGGGGCGCGCGGGCGGTCGGCGCTCCATCTGCTGCTTGCGAACGTGGAAGTGGCAAGGGGGCAGGCCGAGAAGGGCGTTCGGCACGCGCGCGAGGCGCTGGAGCTGGCGCGCTCGGCGCGGTTCCGGCCGGGCGAGATCGACGCGCTCCAGCAGATCGGCACGTTGCACGCCGCGATGGGCGAGTTCGTCGCGGGACGCCGGGCGTTGGAGGAGGCGCTGGTTGGACGGGAGCTGCTCAAGGACCTGGAGGGACGGGCGCAGGCGCTGCGGGAGCTGGCGACGTTGGAATTCGCGGCGGGTGAGGTCGAGGCCGGCTTTGAACGTCTGGATTACGCCGTTCGCACGCTTCGGGAGACGAACAACTTCGTCGGCGAGGTGACCATGCTGCAGCTCGTCCAGGCGTTCGCGGATGAGCACGGGGACGTCGCGCTTGGCGACAAGGCCGGGCGCGAGATGATCGAGGCGGCAGCGCGAACGGAAGACGCCGAGGCCATCGCCGCCGCGCACTTTGCGATGGCGTCGCGGCTGGCGGGCGCGGGCGACCTCGTCGGCGCGCGAAACAGCTTTTCGGCGGCACACGCGCTGCAGAACCAGGCTGGGCAGATCCACGAAGCGGCCGTTTCGCTGGGCATGATGGGGCAGGTCGCGGCGGCGATGGGCGACCCGGCTGGCGTTGCCATGATGCGCGAGAGCCTCGTCGCGCTCGACGGCCTCGGCAGCGAGGCGGCGGATGCCCTGAGGCCCATCCTTGTCGAGGCAGAAGCCGCATTCTCGTCGCCGGACCCGAGCTGATGCGGGCTCGTGGCTACGCGCCGTTTGCGGCCTCGGTGGAGAACGACGCGCTGCTAGACCAGATCATCGCCGTCGCCAGGCCCGGGGCGGTCGCGGTTTTCGACCTTGACGGCTGCGTCTTCGACACGCGGCCGCGGCAGGTCCGCATCTTCCGCGAGCTGGCAGCCCAGCGCGGATGGCGCGAGCTTTGTGCCGTTCGCGAGGAGCATTTCCTGGATTGGTCCCTGTTCACGACCATGGCGAACGCAGGCATCTCAGCCGGCTGGATCGCCAGCCACGAAGCCGACGTCCGCAACTGGTGGGCCCGCTGCTTCTTCAGCTCCGAATACGTGATCTACGATCACGCAATGCCCGGCGCCGCCGAGCTCTGTCGCGAGGTGTGGGCGCGGGGCGCGCAGGTCGTCTACCTCACCGGTCGCGACATCAGCATGGCCCCCGGGACCGAATCTGCGCTTCGTTCCTTCGGCTTTCCGTACAACGCCGTCCGAAGCACGCTGCTCGTGAAGCCGACGTTCGAGATGGACGACACCGCGTTCAAGGAGACCGCGCTCGAAGGCATCGCGTCGCTCGGACTCACCACGGTCTACCTGGACAATGAGCCGGCCAACGTGAACCTCTACAAGCGCCGTCATCCCGACGCGCTCGTTGTGTTCGTCGAGACCGATCACAGCCCTCGCCCGGACGCGCCCGCGCCGGGGATCCCGTGGCTGCGTAGCTTCTGGCGGACGGCGTGAGCGACGACGCTGTCGACGACACAGCCGGCCCGCCGATCCCCGCGCGCGTCCCCGGTCGCTTCGCCGTCGCCCTCGCGCTCGGCGGTCACGCCCGGGTGATGGTCGCGACCGTTCCCGACCAGGCCGACGAGATCCGCGAGCGTCACGGCCTGGACCGCGCCGCCAGCGTGCTCGCGGCGGAAGGCCTCGTCGCCAGCGTGCTCCTCTCCGCGCACATCAAGGGCGAGGAGCGGATGACGGTGCAGGTCGCCAGCGAGGTTCCGGCCTTCAGCTTCGTCGCGGACATCGATGCCGTCGGCGTTCTCCGCGCGCGCTTCGCCCCGGCCGTGGTGATGCCGGTCAAGAAGTTCACCGGCATGCTCTCGGCGATGAAGTCGCTTGGCCAGCGGGAGCTGTACCGGGGTGTGTCGCCGGTTATGGAAGAGACGTTTGAGCAGGCGTTGTCGCGCTTTCTCAAGCAAAGCCAGCAGACAGACGCGCGGGTCCGTATCCTTTGCCGCTTGGACGCCCACGCACGCGTCCGCTTTGCCGCCGGCATGCTCGTCGAGCGATTGCCCGGGATGTCTGCCGAGGACTTCGCCGCGGCGCTTGACGCACCCATGGCCGGCGCCTCGTTTGAGACCCTCATGCGCGATTTTGCCATGGGTGAGCTGGCGGGGGCGCCCGTCGAGCTTCTCGGCTTCCAGGACTTCGTTTTCCGGTGCACCTGCAGCCGTGCACGCGTCGCCAGCATGCTGCGAGCGCTCGGGCGAGAGGAGCTGCGGGAGATGAGGGAGGAGCTCGGAAAGGCCGAGATTACCTGCAACTTCTGCAACACCAAGCAGGTCTTCGACGGACCGGCCCTCGACGAGCTGATGGTCGGGCTGCCGCCCCTCTCGTGAGCCGCGGCATGACCGTCCTGCGGTTGGGCGAGGTCACGTCGACGCAGGATGTGGCGAAGGCGTTGGCGGCCGACGGGGCCGCGCACGGGACCGTCGTGCGGGCGGAGCGGCAGACGGCGGGGCGAGGGCGGTTGGACCGGCGGTGGACGTCGGAGACGGGCGAGGGGTTGTTGTTCTCCGTGGTACTACGCCCGGAATGCGCGCTCAAGGATGCGCCGATGCTGACGCTCGGGGCGGCCGCAGGGATGGCGGAGGCGCTGGACGTCCAGGTCAAGTGGCCGAACGATCTCGTCGTCGCGCACGGGGAGGGTTTCCGGAAGCTCGGCGGGATCCTTGGGGAGTTGGACTGTGGGCCGGGTGGGGTGGTGCGGCACGTGGTGCTTGGTGTCGGGCTCAACGTGCTCCAACGTGGGTTTCCACCCGAGTTGCCGTTGGCGACGTCGCTCGCGTTGCACCGGGGCGAGGCGGGCGGCGCTGTGGACCGCGAGGAGGTGTTTGAGCTCGTGATGGACGCGATCCTGGCCTGGCACGCGCATCCCCGTCGGCTGGACCTCTGGCGCGCCCGGGCCCACACGCTGGGTCGGGTCGTCTCGATCGCGACCGGCGAGGGCACGGTGACAGGGATGGCGGAGGCGATCGCCGAAGATGGCGCGTTGATCGTGGATGAACGGGCGGTGTATGTGGGGGAGGTTCTGCGGTAGGATGGGACGTGCTGCTGCTGTCCTCAACCCTTGCGCTCGCCGCGGACCTCGCGAAACCGACGCACCCTCCGCTACCGCGCGCACACTGGGCGATCGTGGCGACGAACACGGGCGCCTGCTGACCGCGCTCCCTGCTACACTGTCGCATGACCCTCCTCCTCGCCCTCGCCTGCTCCCCGCACCCCACGTCGAAGACCCCCGCGACGAACGACTCGACCGCGACGACCACGGATTCTGCCGATTCGGCCGGCGACACCGGCGGGCCCGTCAACCCCTACGCGCTCGCAGCCGAGGTCGACCAGGCCACGCTCCTCGCGGACATCACCTCGCTGCAGGACTTCGGCACCCGCTACAGCGGCACCACGGGGAACGACGACGCCCGCGCGTGGATCGAGGATCAGCTCACCGCGACCGGGCTGGACACCGAAGAAGATCCGTTCGCCGCCGGGATCAACGTCATCGCCCGAAAGCCCGGGACCACCCATCCAGAGCGGATCTGGGTGTTCTCGGCGCACTACGACGACACCTCGGAGCAACCGCAAACCCTCGCGCCAGGCGCGGACGACAACGGCTCTGGCGTCGCGACAGTGCTCTCAGCGGCGCGAATCCTTGGTCCCCACGCGTTTGAGGACACGATCTGGTTTGTGACGATGGGGGCTGAGGAGCAGGGCAGCCTTGGGAGCGCGCACCTTGCCCAGGTGATGAACGATGATGGGCTCGATGTGCAGGGCGTCATCGCGCCCGACATGATGGCCTATTGGCCGCTGCAGGACGGCGACGCGTTCGACATCCTTGGCGACGACGCGTCGGCGGGCATGGTCAGCAACATGGCGGACATCGCCGATCACCTTGGCGTCGCGAACAAAATGTGGATTGAGCATCACTATTGCGAGGGGGACGACCACACGTCGTTCCAGGATGCGGGCATCCCAGCGATGTCGCCGATGGATTGTGTGGAGGCGCACAACGTGCCTTCTTCCGGCGAGACGGTCCCGTACTATCACACCTCGGGTGACGTGGTAGATACATTGTACCTGCCGTTCACGGCAAGGGTGGCGCAAGTCATCGTTGCTTCGCTTGCGAGTTGGGCGGAGCCGAGCTGAGCAGGGCGGAGCCTGGCAGTGAATGTCACCTCCAGGGTGGGTCGAGGTTGGGGAGGGGAGTGCCTGCGGCGCAACCGGCGAGGTGAAGGGCGGCGTCCAACTGTACACGTTCATCCTCCACGAACGGCTCGATGTCCCGGAGCGAACTCACGTCCTTCGCGTCCAGGATCAGCTGAATCTGCTCGACAACGGTCGCGAGCTCGTCGGTCGCATCGGGCGCCAGCGTCGGGCAAGCCGCAGCGTCTGCCTTCAGCGCGTCCAACGCCGATTGGTAGAGGGCGAGGGGATTGGGACGCGCCTTTTCCCGGGCGGCGCGGCCGGCGCGGCTCAGCCGGCCGATGGCAACATCCCAGCCCCGAAGCGGGCCCCAGGCCTGATAGCAGGCGTCTCGCCCAACCAGGTCGTGGTCCAGGTCCACGCACGTCCCGTCCGTGGTGGCCATGGCGCGCAGACGATCCGCGGCGAACGCCCCCTCCTCAGGCGACGCCGGCGAGGCAGCCGCAGCCGCGTAGGCCTCCCATGCCAGGGCTCGAGCGGCGGACGAAACGTAATTGAGGCGGTCGTACACCTCCGCGAACCAGTCGCCCTTGAGCTGCGCGGGCAGGGCGAGGGTGGCGAGCTGGGAAGCCCAGGCCTCGTCCGTCATCGCGCCGGCGATGCCGCTACCGGGCGCCGGAGGGTGCAGGTCGCAAAGAAAGCGGGGAATCTGGTCAAAGGCGAGGCCCGCGCGCGGTTCTGCAGGGAAAGGCGGACACACCCTCGGCACCCAGGGGGCCGCCGGAGCGCTGACACCGGGCGTGCGTGAAGTCTGAGCCAAGGCGTCAGCACCCACCCCTGCGACCGGAAAATCCACGGATCCCCACTCCACGTCCCGGTACGGGAAGGGCCCCTCCATGAAAACCATGCGAGAAAACTCCATCGGTGAGAAGGCATCAGTGGCATACCACCCCGCCTTGACGTCACTCGTCGCCGCCGTGGTCTGCAGGTCGCCCCAGACATAGCGGAACAGCTCCTCGGCGCTCACCCACCCGTCCTTCGCGACTACGCCATCGGCCGATCCAGAGAGCGCCTGGGTGAGCGATACGGTTGTCGACACGGGTGCAGCAGTCGCCATCTCCAGCGCAGGCCGAGCGAGCAGCAGCAGGAGCGGATCCTGGGGCCGCGCGGTCCATGCGGGCCGCCCCCAGTACGACCACTGGTTTTCGGCGCGCGGCACCCCGACCTCGCACGGGTCCACGACGAGCAGGCGATGCGGTGCATCTACAGTTGCGAGCGCTCGGTTCAGCGCAACCAGCGGAAGAACGCCGTCCGCCAGTGTGATCGAACCCTCGACCGATGCCTCGACGGGTGGCTGATCGACGGGGCTCGTGGTGCGCGCACACTTCGCGTCCGCGGCGACGTACACGAACGCGGTTTCCGCATGCACCGACCCAAGTCTGGCGATCCCGGAGAGCACGCCGGCGGTAGTTGGCGAGTCACCAGCCGCCAACGGTGTCATCTCCCACACCCGGTCGTAGAGAGCGCTCCGCCGGAGCACCTCCGCGACCGCATGCGCGCTCTCGGGGCCGTCGTCGACGCCGGAGAGGCCGTTCCGGTGCACCCCAACGGCGAGCGCCCAGCCCCTTTTCGGGCCTCCAGTGCGTGAATTCTCCGCCCTGGCCTTCGCTCCCGCTCCGCCCGGCCCCTGCGCGCCATGGGCGCGATTCCCCGCGATCGCCAGCCCCGCGGCGCTCAACAACAGCGCGGCGACGAGGGCGTGGCGTGGTGAGTCGGGCACGGCACCAGGGTAACCGCACGCTACACTGGCCCGTGCCTGCAGTTCCACGCCTGCTCCGAACCCTCGCGCTGGCCGCCGGAGGGTTGGTCACGGGAGCCGGCTGGGCGTTTGCGGCAGACGGTGCGGATCCCGACCAGGCGGCGTTCCTCGCGGCACAGGGGCTGGCTCGATCGGGCGACGATGTCGGCGCGGCTGCGGCATTCCTGGCGATCGCTACGGCTCATCCGACCAGCGCCTACGCCACTCACGCGCTCTACTCGGCCGGCGATCACTTTGAGCGTGCCGGCCGGCTCGGGGAGGCCACCCGGGTCTTTGCGGCGTTCGTCGCTCAGCACCCCACTGCGCCCGAGGCCCCTGCCGCCACCTTTCGCCGGGCTACGGATCTCGTGCGGGAAGGGGACTTCTCCGCGGCGATCGTTGCGTTTGACGATTACCTGCGGCAGTATCCCGATGCTCCCGACGCCCGGTCGGCGCTGTGGAACGCCTCAGAGTTTCGGTCCGTCACCGGTGACGCGGCCGGAGGATCAGCAGGCTTCGAGCGCTACGCCACCCAGTACCCCGGCGCCGACGACGCGGACGCCACCTGGGTACGCGCGGGGCGCGACGCCACCTGGGTCAGTGACGACGCGGGGGCGGCGGTCGACCGACGGTTTCTCGCCGCCCGGCCGCACGCGAGCGTGGATGATCGCGTCGCGAGCTTGTGGGCGTTGCAGCGCGCGACCCAGTACACCGCAGCGTCGGGACCACCCTCAGGAACCGCGGACGAGCTGGTCCAGGCCTGGGACGAGGCCATCGCCCGCGGCGAAGTCCCAGACGCTCGCACCCGGGTGATCGTTGGGTACGCCGCTGAGCGCAAGCTCGTCGATGCGTTCTTTGGACAACCGGCGTTTCAGCAGTCGTCCGACCGGATCCTCGCGCAGGACGCCCTTCGACGCTTTGTTGACCAGGCCTTGGCGATCGAAGCAAAGTACAAGTCCCCCGCGGTCTCCGCGCGAGTGACCGCGGACATCGGGGCTGCTGAGATCCTCGTCGCCCGCAAGCTTCGCAATGAGGCGACCCTCTTCCCCGCCACCGACACCACGGCGTTGGCCCTGCAGAGTTACGCTCTCTCGCTGGAGCTTCGGGGCAAACAGCGGTTGGTTGAGCTGGTCCGCAGCGCGGGTCCGGCGAAGGTCTGGTGGCAGGGGCACGAAGTTGCCCGGATCACCCTGGAGCGTTGGTATCCGGCTAAGTTCCCGGACCATTGGCACATCGATGAGGTCGAGGACCCGGTGCAAGCCGCCGCAACCTCGCCCGAGGCCGCCGCCATCGACGTTCTCGCCGCTACCGACCCGAGCGCCGCGGTCGTGCTGGCTCGGTCGACGTTGGCGGAGCACCAGTCCCTGCCCGTCGAGTGTGCTCTGGCGCGGGTGCTCCTCGCCGGGGGCTCCGCTCGGCTCGCCGCGGATCTTCTGGCGATCGCCCGCGACTCAGCCCCACCGGACGAGTTGAAGGTCGACGGCGTCGAGTCGGAGCTGCTCCTCGATCAGGCGGAGTTGATGCAGGCGGATTGGTGGATGAAGGATGAGGGGATCGACCTGGACGCGCGAGTCGCCGCGGACGCCCGCGGGGTGCTGGCCAAGGCGCCGGATGACCTCGTGGCGTTGCAGGTGCTCGGCGCGCTTTCGCTCAGGGCGCACGACTACACGGGAGCCGCGGCGCTGTTCGAACACGCCGACCGCCTCCGCCCAGAATCTGCGGCTATCCTCGATAATCTCGCGATCGCGCACCGGGGGCAAGGCCGATTTGCGGACGCGCGCACCGAGTATGAGCGCGCGAACGCCCTCGACCCCGCCGACTGGCGCGCCTGGCACAACCTCGCGGTGCTGTACACCGAATCCCTGCCGGACTACCGGGCCGTCCGCCTGATCCTGCGGGACCATCCCGAGGCCGGGAACGACGAGCTGGGTCAGGATTGGTGGGACGAAACATTTTTCCGGGAGGCCGGGAGCTGGAGGAGGCCGCCGGCCTTTTGAAGCAGGCGCCCCAAACTCCCACCCGCTGGGGCGCGCGCTTCACCGTCCGCGGACGTTGCCGGCGGTCGGCTCGCCCAGGGGGCCGACAAAACCCGCCACTGCCGCGCGAGTCAGCAGCCGGTGGCCGAGTGACCGCATCGAACGCCCGGAGGCGCCGGAGCCAGACGCACCCATCCCTCTCAATCCCACCGATCCAAAGCGTAAACCACCGCCTCCCCCGTCTTCGCGGTGACACACACCGTCGCCAGTCGCCAGACCTTCTCGGACTTGCGAAAACAGACCCCGCAGGCCTCTGCCTCGTCGCGACCGGCGATGACGGCCGAGGCAGAATAGGCCTCGATCGTCCTTCGGATCTCGTGGTACTCGCTCCGCATCAGCTCGGGGAAAAGCCCAGCGCCCTTCGTGTGTTGGAGATCCTTCGCGCCAGCGAGCACGAACATCACGCCGTGCCCCTGATGCTCGAACCCTCCAGCGCCCCACGCCATCGGCAACAGGGAGACCGCGGTGACCGGGTGCCAGACGTCGCCAGTGAGGTTCCAGTGCTTTGCGCTGGAACCGCTTGGGTAGGTGTACCAGGTTACCGGGTTGCGTGCCTCGACCCGGTCCCACTGGATGATCGGCGGCGCGTCCCGAAGCGCGGCTGTAACGAGGGCATAGAACGGGCCGTTCTCTGCGGGCACGCGGTAGTCGATGCGGATCGCGTCGGGGAGGACCGTGCGCGCGAACTTCTCCCACGTGAGGGTGACCGGCGGCATGTCTGCGAGCTTTCGCGTTGCCGTGGAGGCACGCAAGTGGGCAAAGACCCCGCCGGTTGCCTTGGGTTCGGGTTGGGGACGCCAGAGTGTCTCAAGATCAGCGAGTCGCGCAAAACGGCGGTCCAACGCCCCAGCCGTCCGCAGAGCAGCGACGATCGCCTCGGCCCGCGCGATGTTCTCAGCGCTCGGGGGCGCGGTCGGACGTTGGTACTGGAGCGGGTGCATCTTCGCGTCGAACTTGCGCTTCACGGTCTCGAAGGGCAGATCGGCGGCGAGATCCTCCAGCAAGGTGCCGATCATGGTGCTGCGGACGTGGCAGTAGCCAGTCGGGGCGGTCGCGACCGCTCGCCACGTCAGGTTCTCACGCGCGGTCGGGTCTTTTCGGCCGTCCCGACTTGCGTGGCAGTCGCGCAGCCAGCGGGCAACGCCCTCACACTTCTCTGAGCGGTAGAGCGCCCCGTTGGTGAGCAGGGTCTGCGCTCGTGCGACGAGCTCGGCCGGGAATTCGTCCAGTCCACGCTGAAGGATGGCGAAGTCGGCGCGCTTCTCCGCCGCGACCTGGTAGCGCGACTTGACGGGGGAGGGGACGTAGACCCGGCCAGACTTGGGTGTCACCGAAAAGTGGGCCCAGGTGACCGGGCCCGTCGCCGGTGCGAGCGGTCGTCCCCATTCCACCTTGTCGGACACGAAAACGCCCGTCACCCGGGCCGCTTCGACGGTCCTCGCCATCGCCGCGATCGGCGCCCTGAACGCCTCCGGGGCACCCTCCGCGCTCCACATGGCCGCATGCGTTCGCCCCCGCGCGTCGATGGTGACGAGCTTGCCAAACTGCTTGACGAATTCACGGCAGGTGAAGCAGGTGTGCGCCGGACGGGCGTCTGCGGGCAGCGCCGCGAGGAACGCGTCGTACACCCCGTGGGCATCGGTGGTGTAGAGGGGCTGGTCGCCGAGGGTGGCGAAGCGCGCGCGCACGCTGGCGAGGAGCAGATCGTAGGTGTCGTCGGACAGGGCGGCGGCGACGAGGGGGTCTGAGGACGCTGTGGCGGTTGGAACGGGCATGGTCTGGCCCGGTAACCGATGGTCAGGCCGGTCTGCGCGTCGGAGGTTTGGAGCTCTCCTCCGGGCACACGGTGAACGCCGTCGCAAGTCAGATCCTCGCCGCCGTCCGCACTGAAGCCTGCTTGCCAGGACATGGCGTCCCCAGGAAAGCGCCCCGCCACGTCGCCCGTGGCGAGTCGCTATTCATGGAGGCCGGCGCCGAAGCCGTACCGCTGCAGCCCGGCCATCCCGCGCAAACTGCGCCCTGAGCTCGGGTGTCCCAAGGTTGGGCACGTGTGAGAATTCCTTGTCCAGCGCGACTACGCGATCGAGGTCCCCTCTGCGGGCGTATTCGGTCAGCACAAACTGTGCTGCGGTCGTGGCGTCCAGACTTTTGGGATACTGCCGGATTGCGGCTACGAAGCGGGCGAGGCCGTCCTCGCTCGGTACGGAGCGGTAGGCCACCCAGGCCGCCCGGAATCGAGCCGCCGCTCCCGTCGCCGCGGGGGTCGACGGCAGGGAAGCGAGCAGATCGAGCGCACGGAGCTCCATTTCGGCGGCCGTGGACCACGGGACACCGCCGTCCTCCGGCGAACGGAATCGCGCGTTGTCCTCCAAGCATTGGGCCTGCGCGACCGCCTCCCCGGCCGCTTCGGTCGCGTGCACCCCGGAGGGGTCCATCGCCACCACCTTCACATAAAGGTTGTACGCTTCCGCGCAATCCCCTCGCGAACCGTGAATCGCGGCGTGCCGATACGTTGCCGCATACGATCCGTCGTCCGCGATCGGACACGGACACGCGCCCTGCAGCCAGCACACCACCGCCGGGACCGTGCGGTTGGCGGCGTCCACCTGTGTCAACAGCAGATCCTCGCGCCATTCGTCGGACTCGGGTGCGGCTGGGTAGTTCACCAACAGCCAGCCATACGCGGCCGCTGCGGCCGTGTAGTTCTCGTCCACCATCGCAACGCGCGCAAGTTCCGTCCGGGTCAGGGCCCCGCCGCCACGTGCGTCGAAGTATCCCCAGCATGCGGGGCTTCCGGTCTCGACCCAAAAGTAGGCAAGCGCCGCCCACGCCTCCTTGAGCAGCTCGTCCGATGCCCGCGGGTGGCCGTCAATCCAGGCGGACTCCACAGCTTTCATCGCTGCGATTGCCTGGTCCACCTCGCCCTGGTTCCAGTATGCCCATCCCAGGTCCCGCTCCGCCTCGGCCCACCGGGGATTCGCGGCGGCCTCTGTCGCCCGCCGATACGCGGTCAGGCTTCGAGCCTCGCCGGTGCCGAACAGGTCGCCGAGGTCGATGTACGCCTCCGGAGCATGCTCCCAACCTGGGTATTCCTCGACGATCCGGGTGAGCGCCGCCAGGGCCGTGGAGCGGTCCCCTACGTCGCGCGCGAGCGCGGCCCGCACGTACAGGAGGTCCGGGCTGGGGACCGCGCCCGTGGGCGTCGACCCGGCGGGGACCGTGAGCCCCGGGAGTTGCTGCAAGGCGTGCGAGCGCCAGGCGAGCGCGTCCCCAGTGGTCGTCGTTTCAGCCTCGCGGGCGCACAGCTCCGCGAGCTCCAGCGCCTGCCCGGGGGCGAGGTCGTGGGAGCCATGCTGCTCCTTGCTCAGCACGGCGATCCGCTGGAGCCGGGCCTCCTCGCCCATCCAGTCCAGGCTCGCGGCGTCCACGGCCGTCGCGATGGCGACACCGGGGTTGGTCAGCGGGAGGGGGCCGTGCGGCATTCGACCTCGACCTCCGCGTGCGGGCGCTGACCCGCGGACCGCACAAGTCGAAAGCCGAGCGCCCCGATACGGTGGTTCGGCTCTGTGCCAGAATGGCTCGCGCAACGCGCGTTCCGGGCGTAGCCGTACCACGCCCCGCCGCGCCACGACCGTTGGCTCATGCCATCCGCCGAACCCGACGGCGTCGCGACCCTGCGCCCTGGCACGGCCGGGCCGCCGCGCTCGTACACGTCCGCACACCAGTCCTCTACGTTCCCGGCCATCCCGCGGACCCCGTACGGGCTTTCATCCTCGGGAAAGCTGTCGACGTCCGCCCACAGTGGGCGCCCGGCGTGGCTCTCCTTCATGCAGCACCACGATGGGTCGAGGACGTCGCCCCACGGAAAAAACCGGCCGTCGGCGCCGCGAGCGGCCTTTTCCCATTC
The DNA here is from genome assembly GCA_903844155.1 of uncultured Pseudomonadota bacterium. Lineage (GTDB taxonomy): Bacteria > Myxococcota_A > UBA796 > UBA796 > SXON01 > CAIUMM01. The sequence goes on from CAIMSU010000350.1 coordinate 21,018, forward strand.
GAGTTCGCCGGGTAGCCGCCACGCCTGTCCCGTCCGGGTCGCCTCCCATGCGGCGAACGCGGACGCACACGCCCAATTCACCATCGTCACCGGCGTGGTCGCGCGCCAGAGATCGCCCTCGGCGTCGGGTCGCAACACAAAGCGGCCCTGCCTGTCGCGACCGAGGATCGCGGCACCGTCCTCCCCGGGCGTACCAGCCTTTTCACGCGGGGCGAGGCGGAGGGCATCTGCCTCCAGACCACGGGCGACGAGGTCGTCCAGAAACGCGACGTACTCCCCACACGTCACCGGAAAACGCCGAAAGACGAGGCCGTCGCACCACAGGCGCCGACGGGGCAGGGAGTCCGCGGCGTCGGGGTCCCCGCCACTCCAGAACCAGCCGGGCGGCGCGTAGACGTCGTTGGGGCCGAGGTCGTCGGCCCGCAAGAGCGGCACGGGCATCGGATCCGTGGCGCCCGGCGGGACACCGAGCCAATGTTCCCGTCGACCGATGGAGACGGGGTAGCGGGCGTCCTGCCAGGGCGCACCGGGGCCATTGGGCCCGCGGAGCACGCACAGGTAGCTGCCCATCGGGAGCGGCACCTCGCGGAGCGGGGTGAGGCCGAGCGACCGTTCGAAAACGGGCACCAGCCGTCGCTCGACCGTGGTGTAGCGGTGCAGGAGGACCTCCGCACCCGGTGGATCCGTCGAGAGGGTCAGCGCGCCGCGACCCGACAGGTAGGCCGCGGTGGAGGCGCGGATCGGGTGGTCCTCCGCCAGCATTTCGACGTGCGAGGCGAGGAGGGCTTCGGCGCGGGCAGCCGCGACGAGGTCACGGGCGCGCTCCGCGGCAACGTGAGCGGCACGGTGGCGCTGGACCAACGCGACGTGTGCCTCGGGGACGAGCGGGTCCACCTGGAGCGCAGCGCTCAAGAGCTGTTCGACCCGCAGGGCGAGGGCGTCGGCGTCGCGTTCCAGGCGGGCCGCCTCGTCCTGCTTCGCCCAGCCCTGGGCCTTGTTCGCCGCAGACTCCCACGTTGGAACGGCCGCGAGGATCGATGCAGCCTCCACCCGAAGCTCCGCCGCAGACTCGCGCTGTGCCTGGGCCTGGGGATCGAGGGCGAGTGCTCGGGCGACGAGGTCCAACGCCCGTTCCCGACGCTGGGCGCCGTCCAGCCAGGCGGTGACCTCGGCAGCCAGCGCCCCGGAGTCCCGGTGGCGGTCGAGGGGGTCGCGCGCCATTGCCCGCTCACAAACCGCGACCAGCTCTGGCGGCAGGGGCGGCCCCGCCGGGCCTCGTCCCACCACGTCCGGCGCCCCATTCGCCACCATTTCCACCACCGCGTAGGCGTTCGGCCCATCAAATGGCGGCCGACCGGAGAGGATCTCGTAGAGGATCGCGCCCAGCGCGTAGACGTCCGTGCGGGGCGTGATCCGGTCCAGCGCACCGCGGGCCTGCTCTGGCGACATGTAGGCGGGGGTGCCAGCCACGGCCCCCATCTGCGTCCCAAGGCCGCCGCGCGCTGAGGCGTGGGTGACGACGACGTCCGCGGTCGCTTCGCCGGCTGCCGTCAGCACTTTTGCCAGACCCCAGTCCACGACGAGCACCTCGCCGTGCTCGCCCACCATCACGTTCGAGGGCTTGAGGTCGCGATGCACCACCCCGCGCGCGTGGGCGTAGCCGACGGCGTCGCACACCTTGACGAAGGCGTCGACCAACCTGCGGAACGACCAGCCCGAGGGAGCGGTCTGCCAGACGGTTCGTGGCGAGGCGGCGTGGACCTCCTCGATCATCGCGGCGAGTGAGCGGCCGACGACCTCGCGCATCGTGAAGTAACACCGTCCATCGGGCAATATGCCTAGCTCGTGGACGGGGAGGATGCCGGGGTGCTGGAGCTGCGCCGAGCATTGCGCCTCCTCGACAAAGCGGGCGACGACGGTGCGGTGGGCGAGCAGCTCCGGGCGGATGATCTTCATCGCCATGACCCGGTTCAAATCCCGGTCGAGCACCCGTCGCACCTCCCCCATCCCACCCTCGCCGAGCAGCCCCAGGTCCTCGTACCGGTCGAGGCCGATGACGCGCGGCTCGAGCGCCTCACGGGGTGGCTCCGAAGAGACCGCCGGGTCGCGGGTGTAGAGGTCCGACGTCCGCGTCACCACGCACTCCTTGGAGGGCAGGTCCGTATCAAGGAATCAGGCCGGCAGCGCCACAGCGGCCAGCGCTCCCCCGTGGGACAACCCCCGGATTACACGCGTCGCCATGCTCCTTACCGCGCTCCTCACCGCCCTCGTCAACGCCACCCTCGCAGCGCCGCCCGTCCGCCTGGACCTGTCGCGCGGGGTGCCGACGGCCGAAAAACTGACCATCCGGATCGACCCGAAGGCGCCCACGTTTTCGGGCGCCGCGGACATCAGCCTGCACCTGCCACCCGGCGCCCGGTCCATCGACTTGAACGCGGTCGATCTGAGCATTACCTCCGCGACCCTGGACGTCGGCGGCAACCCCCGTGCGGTGCGAGTCTCCGGCAGCGGCCAAACCCGCACGTTCTCGTGGGTCGGCGCGGTCTCCGGCGACGTCGTGCTCAGTCTGGTCTACACCGGGAAGGTCATCCCCGACGAGACCCAGGGGATTTTTCACGAGAAGGAGGGCGACGACGACTACGTCTACACCCAGTTCGAGGCGATCGACGCCCGCCGAGCATTCCCATGCTTTGACGAACCGGATGTCAAGATCCCATGGACAGTGTCGGTCCGCATCCCGCAGTCGGACGGCGCCTACGGAAACATGCCCGTCACGAGCGACACCCCCGATCCTGTCGGCCACCTCGTGACCTTCGCCCCCACCCCACCCCTCCCAAGCTACCTCGTCGCCTTCGCGATCGGCCCCTTTGACGTCGTCCCCGCAGCGGACTCAGTCGGGCCAAGGGGGGTAAAAACGCCCGTCCGAATCATCGTTCCCCGCGGTCAGGCGGGAATGGCGGGCTACGCGGCGGCGAGCACGCCGGAGATCCTCAATCGCCTGCAGGCGTGGTTCGACATCCCCTACGCCTTTCCAAAGCTCGACGTCGTCGCGATGCCCGAGGCCGTTGGATTTTCGGCGATGGAGAACGCCGGCCTGGTGACTGTCGGGCAGAGCATCGTGACGGTAAGACCCGAGGATGACAGCGTCGAACACGACCGCGACTACGCGGACACGCTGGCGCACGAGCTCGCTCACATGTGGTTCGGGGACTACGTGACGATGAATTTCTGGGACGACGTCTGGTTGAACGAGAGCTTCGCAAGCTGGATGGCGACAAAAACGGTGGACGCGTGGCACCCCGAGTGGCAGGAGAGCGTCGGCCGGGTTGGGAGCCGCGACGGCGCGATGGCCGAAGATTCACTTGGGACCTCGCGACGGATCCGTCAGCCCATCGTCCACACCGAGGACATCGAGGACGCTTTTGACGGCATCACCTATCAGAAGGGGGAGGCGATCCTGGAGATGTACGAGGCATGGCTCGGGCCCGACGTGTTCAGGACCGCCGTCCAGGCGTACTTGCGTGGGCACGCCCTCGGGAACGCAACGGCTGACGACTTCATCGCCGCTCTGGCGACGGCGTCGGGGCAGCCGATCCAGGCGTCCTTCGCGGGTTTCTTGACGCAGGTGGGCGTGCCCTTGCTGGACGTCACCCTCAACTGCCCGGCGACGGGCGCGCCGAGCGTCCGACTCTTGCAGTCACGCTACCAGCCGATGGGTGGACACGGCGCAGCGGAGAGCTGGCAGGTCCCTTACTGCCTGCGCTACGGCGAGGGGGACGAAAGCAAGCGCCAATGCGGCATCCTCGCGGACGTCGCGGCAGACGTCCCGCTTCAGGGCACCTGCCCGACCTGGCTCATCCCGGACGACAACGCCAGCGGCTACTACCACGTCCGTCTACAGGGCTCGCTGGCGGACGATCCGTTGCTCCAAAGCGCCCCACTCTCCCTGCCGGAACGCGTCGGCGCGCTTGGGGACGCGAACGCGCTCGTCAAGAGCGGCGATCTGCTGCCCACCGTCGTCCTCGCCCAGGTCCCCGCCCTCGTCGCCCTCGGCGAGCCCGAGGTCACCGGCGAGACCGTCTGGATCGTGCGCTCGCTCGATGCCCACCTCGTCCCGGACGATCTACGTCCCAACTACGAGCGGTTTGTCCTGGCCACGTACGGTCCGATCGCCCGGAAGCTCGGCCTGACCCCGTCGCCCGCGGACCCGGCCGCCCTCCGTGACCTGCGCGCCGACGTCGTCGGCATGGCGGGTCAGGCCGGCGACCAGGACATCATCACGGCCGCGCGGACTGCGACCGACCGGTGGCTGGGCGATCGCACCGGCATCGACCCGTCGATGGTCTCCGTCCTCCTGGCCACCGCCGCGCGCCATGGCGATGAAGCGCTGTTCGACCGGCTCCACGCCGAGGCCAAAAAGGAGACCGACCGCAACCGACGCCAGCTCCTGCTCGGCGCGCTCGGCGACTTCACGGACCCGGACATCGCCAGGAACGCGCTCAGCCTCGCCATCTCGGGTGAGTTTGACATCCGCGAGGCCCTTGGCCTGCTCATCGGCCCGCTGACCCACCGCCAGACCCGCGACGTTGCCTGGTCCTGGCTCAAGGCCAACATCAAGCCCGTCACCAAGGCCGTGCCGGCCATCGCTCGCGGGTACATCCCTATGTCCGCGCAGGGCTTTTGCGACGCGGCGCGCTCGGCGGACGTGCGGGCGTTCTTCACGCCGCGGGTGAAGGGCTGGGTGGGCGGCCGCCACCACCTCGCGGAGACGCTCGAGACCATCGACGATTGCGCAGCGCTCGCCGCGAAGGAGGCGCCGGACGTGCGGGCGTTCCTTCAGGCGCAGTGACCGGATAATCCCACCCCATGGACCCCAAGCGCTTCAAGCTCGCCCTCGGCCACTTCCTCTCCGGCGTGACGGTCGTGACCGCGGGGAGCGCCGCCCCGAGCGACGGCAGCGGCTGGCACGGAATGACGGCGAGCGCCTTCGTGTCCGTGTCCATGGACCCGCCTCTGGTGCTCGTGGCCGTGCAGAAGAAGGCCCACATGCACACGATCCTCGCTTCGGACGGCGGTCGCGCGTTCGCCGTCAGCGTCCTCGCCGCCGGGCAGGACAAGGTGTCCAACCACTACGCGGGCTGGAAGGATCCGGCGTTCACCCCGGAGATCGTGCTTGATCGCTTCCGAACCCCGGTGATCGCCGGGGCCCTCGCATGGCTGGACCTGGATCTCGAACAGGCCGTCGACGCGGGCGATCACACCCTCTACATCGGCCGCATCGTCGACCTCGACGTCGCCGACCCGGCGCCTGCGGACGGGCTGCCGCTGGCGTACTACCGCGGAAAGTATGGGAAGTTCAGCCTCGCTTAGAAGCAGACGTCGTTCTGCCCGCCGGGCGTCCCGTAGTCGCCGTCGTCCAGCATGCTCGTCGAGTCGCACCAGTAGGTCTCCGTGCCAGCGTGGCCGGAGGAGAACGAGTTGCGGTCGAGGTTCATCGCGGCACCGGAGGTGATCGCCCAGCCCGAGTAGTCCAGGTCGAAGATGTCCGTCGTGCCCATCATGACGTAGAAGCTGTCTGAGTTCGTCATGTTGAACGAGGCGTGGTCGTACTGGTAGTCCACTGGCACGCCACCGTTCGATGCCGTGTTGTCGTCCACACCGAGCACCACGTAGCCGCCCGAGTCCACGATCAGCGACCCGACGATGCTGAAGGAGTCGGTCCCGTCGTCGTGGAAGGTCCAGCCCTCAAGATCGATGGCGTTGTCGCTGGAATTGTAGAGCTCGAAATACTCGCCGTGCTCGTCTGCCACGTTGGAGGAGTCCGGCATGAACTCGGAGACGTACACGTCGCCCGCGTTGATGAAGTCCTCGTCCACGAGCCCGTCGCAGTCGTCGTCGATGCCGTTCTGGGTCTCGGGGCCGCCGGCGCCGATGCTGGCGTTGGTGTCGTCGCAGTCGGTGCCGCCGTAGAGGGCGCTGTCGAGGCCGTCGCCGTCCTGATCGTAGTCGTCCTTGCCGTCGCAGTTCTCGTCGATGCCGTCGTACCAGATCTCGGTGGCGCCGGGGTGCACGTCCGGGTTCGAGTCGTCGCAGTCGTCGCCGCGGCGCGTGGTGTTGGAGTCGTAGCCGTCGTTGTCGAGGTCCGCGTCCGGCGTGCCGGTGGCCTTGATGACCTCGGACGGGTGGCTCGGGTCGTTGGTGGTGAGGTTGATGTCGACCTTCTGCGGGTCGAGATTCGGGGGCACGAACTCGATCTCGATCTGGTCGGACAGCCCCTGGGGGATGATCATCTCGGCGTTCGAGAGGCGCGTGAAGGGCCCGCGGCCGGGGCTCATCGTCACGGTCATGTCAAGGTCGATGCCCGCGGTGCAGTTGTTGGTGACGGTCACGAACTGATCGTAGGCCACGCCGACAGCGCCGCCGTCGAAGGACAGGGACGTGGGCGAGTAGTCCAGGCGGGGGCAGTCGCCCGTCGCGGTGTCGGTGTCGGTGTCGGTGTCGGTGTCACCCGAGTCGGCGCTGTCGCCCGGCGTCGAGTCCGCGGTCGAGTCGGTTGTGGAGTCGACGGTGGAGTCCGTGTGGGTGTCGACTGACGAGTCGGCGCTGGAGTCGGGCTGCTGTTGGCCGAACGTGCATCCGGCAACGGGCCAGAGGAGCGTGAGGACCAGGGGCGAGGCGAGGGAGCGAAGCGACATTCGGTATCTCAGGGAATGGGCAACTATGCCCGGACTTGGCGCCCGCCGCCTCCGTCCAATGCGGCTCGGGCGGCGGTCGAGACAGGTTGTGACGTGCCTACTTGTTCCGGACGGTCAGCTCGCGCGAGATGATGAGGCGCTGGATCTGCGAGGTTCCTTCGTAGATCTGGAAGATCTTCGCGTCGCGCATCAACTTCTCAACCGGGTACTCCTGGCTGTAGCCGTAGCCGCCGTAGATCTGCACCGCGTTCGTCGCCGTCTTCATGCACACGTCGCTCGCGAAGGCCTTGGCCATCGCCGCCTCCTTCGTGTTGCGCTGGCCGGAGTCCTTCAGCCACGCCGCCTTCCAACAAAGCAGCCTCGCCGCCTCGATCTCCATCGCCATCTCCGCGATCATGAAGCCGATGGCCTGGTGGTTCGAGATCGGGACGCCGAACGTCTTGCGCTCGCTCGCGTACTGGATCGCGTGCTCCATCGCCGCGCGCGCCACGCCCACGCTCGCACACGCCACTGCGGGGCGCGTGTAATCAAAGGCCGCCATCGCCAGCTTCCAGCCGTCGCCGACCGTGCCGACGACGTTCTCCTCGGGTACCTCCACGTTCTCAAACGTGATGCCGCGCGTGTCCGAGCAGCGCTGGCCCATGTTGTACTCCTTCTTCCCCACGATCACCCCCGGCCAGGAGCGCTCGACGATGAACCCCGTCATCCCGCCCTTCGCCAGCCGCGCCGGGTCCGTCAGCGCAACGACGAAATACCAGTCGGCAACGCCGGCATTCGTGATCCACATCTTGTTGCCGTTCAGCACCCACTTGTCGCCCTGCTTCACGGCGGTCGTCTTCATGCCCTGCACGTCCGACCCCGCGTTCGGCTCGGTCACGGCGTAGGCGCAGAGGCTGAACTTCTCGGCGAACATGCCAAGGTACTTCTTCTTGAGCGCATCCGATCCTCCCAGGATGACCGGCTGCTGCGCGAGCCCGTTCGCCTCCATGGCAGTGCCGATGCCGGAGCAGCCCCACGCGAACTCCTCCGCGAGCAGCATGCCGTCGACCGCGGAGAGCTCCAGCCCGCCGTTTGCGCTGCCGATGTGGGTGTTCATCAGGCCGAGCTCGTTGGCCTTGCGGAGCACGTCGTAGGGGTATTCGCCGGTGTGATCGTGGTGGGCGGCGACGGGGCGCATCTCGTCGCGGGCGAACTCGTGGGCGAGCTGGCGAAGCGCGAGCTGCTCTTCGGAGAGGGCAAAGTCGATGGACATGAGAGGGCTCCGGGCGGGTGAGGCGGGGGTTGAAGAGGGGCGGCGGGTAACCCGGGCGACCGCCCGCGGAAACCGGGGCTGCCAAAACGCGCGCCGGTGCTTATGTCCGACGCATGTCCGCCGAGACCGAGATCCAAGCCGCCATCGACACCGTGGCCACGCCGAACCCGCACGCGCTCATGTTCCGCTTGCAGGAGATGTTGATTCCAACAGGCACGTTCGAGTACCTCTCCCGCGCCCACGCCAGCGACGCGCCCTTGCCCCGCCGGCTTTTCGACCTCGTCGGCGTCACGCAGGTGCTCGTGGCGCCGCGGTTCGTCACGGTCAACAAGGAGGCGGACCTGCGCTGGCCAGAGCTTGTGCCCCAGATCAAGGCGGCCATCCGTGACTTTCTCGACTCCGGGGACATGGCGGTGCCCGACGAGGACCTGGCCGTGGCGCACTACACGGACCCCGTCGAACGACGGATCGTCCGGTTGCTCGACGAGGTCATCCGGCCCGCGGTCGCGGAGGACGGCGGCGACATCGTCTACCGCGGCCTGCACGACGGGATCGTGCACGTGAAGCTGATCGGCTCGTGCTCCTCGTGCCCGTCCAGCACAGCCACGCTCGCGATGGGCGTGGAGCGGATGATGCTGGAGGAGGTTCCGGAGGTGAGGGGAGTGTTGCAGGTGAGCGACTAGGGTGCGGATGAGTCGGTGCGTGTGTGCGGCCGAAGCGAAACGCCGAACGCTCTCGACGTGGATGCAATTGGGCGGCCGGCCGGGACCTTTGCGCGGGCGGCCGCCGGTACTCCGGCGCTCCCGCCCGCGCAAAGTCGCGCCGATTTGGTACTCCAAATCGGCGTTAGGGTCCGGCCCGGGGGTAGGCCGCCCGCGGCGGCCGGAGGGGGGCGGCGAGCAGCCGCCCCCTTCAGAACGCAGGGTGACGCTTCGACCTGAACAGGTGCGGATGCCGAGGGCAGATCGATGCGCATAATGATGGTCGCCCGCCGTTGGCCGCCGGACGTGCGCAGCGGCACCGAGACGGTCTTCGAGAGCCTCTGGCGACAGGCGCGCGCGGCGGGACACGACGTCCGCCTCGTGGTGGGATATCGTACCTCGTCGGACGGTTTTCCTGCAGACGCCGTCGCCGTCGACCTGCGCGGCAAGGGTGCGGCCGCGTACGTTGCGATGGAGGGAGCGGCCGTGCGCGAGGCGCGAAACTTCCGGCCCGACGTCGTCCTCTCCAACTCGATCGAGATCCGGGTCCCGGGCGTTCGCAACGTTGTGATCGTCCACGACCTCAACTTCGGGGGCGAGGGAGCGGGCCCGAAGCGGTGGGCGCGGGAGCTGCTGTACCGCGCTCAGGCACGCGCTGGCGCGGTCATCGTCACGGTCAGCGCTGCGACCCAGACGGCGCTCTCGGCGCTGGGGATTGCGTCGACCGTCATCCACAACGGGGTCGACCTGGCGCGCTTCTCGCCCGTCCCTCGTCCGGCCCGACCCGGCGTCCACTTCGTCTACCCCTCGCGGATCCTTCCTGGCAAAGGCCAGCATGTCGCGCTCGACGCCTTCGGCCGGCTGCGCCCCGATCAGCGCCCGGGTTGGACCCTCACCCTCGTCGGCGCCTCCGCCGACCAGATCTACGCGGACCAACTGCGCGTGCAGGCATTCAAGCTACCCGTGACCATCGCCCTCGACGTGCCGGACATCGTCCCGTACTACCAGGACGCCGACGTGGTGCTGTTCCCGACGCGCATGGCGGAGGGCTTCGGCTTCACCGCGGTCGAGGGCATGGCCTGCGGCAAGCCGGTCATCTGGAGCGAGCAACCGGCGATCCGCGAGGCCACCGGCGGTATCGGCGTTCCGGTCCCGATGGACGATGCGGACGCGCTCAAGCGCGGGATGCTCACCCTCGGCAACGACCCGGGCCTGCGCGAGCGGCTCGGCGCGGAAGGACAGGCGTTTGTCCAGCGCTTCTCGTGGCCGCTCGTGTGGACGAGGTACGAGGCCGTCCTGGCTAGCCCTCGGGGCGCCTGAGCGCGCGCGGGCCCTTCGGGTTCTTCTGGCCGGGGCGAGTGGTCGGCCCCTGCTGTTCGGCCCGGAGCTTCGCGGCAGCAGCGTCAGCGCGCAATTCGTCCGCGTCCGGGGGCATTGGCATCGGGTTGCCAGGGACGTAGTCCACGCGCCAGGTGATGGGGATGAGCTTGTAAAGGTTCCGCAGCGGGCTGACGCGCACGGTCTTGTAGATGTCCCGCCATTTTCGCATGGCAGCGACGTCCTTTTCGTGCCAGGCCACATACCAGGCGCTGGCGACGAGATCCGCGTCGGTTTCGAGGGCGTACGAGGCAAGAATCTGGTTGGCACCGTCAAAATCGCCCTGATCGGCGAGGATGCGGACGCGGATGGCGTCCGTGTCATTCGTCTCGGTGTTCCTCAACGCGCGCCCCTCGATGATGTCCATCGCCTGCCACGTCTCGCCCTCCCGTCGCACCGCCTCGGCGTTGACCATGCGCGCGAGCCCCGGCCGTCGCGGACGCCGGATCCCGCGCATCACCCGCGAAACCTCGACGGGATCGTCGAGATCGAGCCAGCTCTGACCCTCCAGCCCCCACAGGTTCCGGATCGTGTCGCGGTCCGTCGGCCATTCGCGGGCGACGAGGTCGAATTCGGCCAGATCGCCGCGTCGAAGTGCCAGGACGGCGCGGGCGTAGAAGCTGGCATCACGGTCGTCCCGGGCGACGGCCAGCTCGTCCAGGAGGTGGTCGAGGTTGGCCTCCTGACCGTCGGCGTCGAGCGAGAGGACGAGGTTGGTCAGGGCGCTTGTGTTGCGCGGGCTCTGGTCCACCGCCAGCTGGCTGAACATCACGGCGTCGTCGGTGAGGCCGAGGCGGCCTGAGCAAACGCCGGCTGCAAGTGCCACTTCGGCTGTGAACGCCTTCATGCCGACATACGGCCAGAACTCGCGCATCGCCACATCGCATCGGCCAAGGCGCGTGAACGCCCGCCCGAGCCCCAGGTGCGCCGCTACCGAGTCAGGATTCGCCGCGATCTCCTTTCGGAACGCCTCAGCAGCCTCCCGATAGTTGCCCTGTTGGAAGAACGCCTCGCCCGCGCCGGCAACGCGCTGGTGCTCCTTGCCGTCGTCCGCAGGACTACCGGCTCCGCCCGGCGCTGTGGGCTTCGCGCCATGGGGCCGCAACCCTGGGGGTGTTGGCCCGGGTCCGGCCAGCGCCGCCGAGACCAGCAGAAGCAGGAGGGCGTGCAGGCGCATCACGGCGTCCCCGCTGGCCGGGGCTTCGGCGGCACCGGGCGGGGCGACGACGTCGGCGCGACGGGCGCGGGCGACGGGGTTGGAGCGGGTGTAGCCGGGGCGGCGCCCGACGGGGTGGCGGGCGTGCCCGGGCCTGGCGGGTTGGCCTCCGTCGGCGACTCGATCGGCTTGCCGGTCTTGGGGTCGAGGTGGACGACCGTGCCGCCCTTGGCCTCGCCGGCCTTGACGCGGGCGTTGTTCAGCTCGGTCGCGTGCTGGAAGACGGCGTAGCCCTCGTCCTTCTTGCCCTCCTTGGCGAGCAGGTTCGCGTGGAGCAGGAGCACGTCCGGATCCTCCGGGGCGATGGCGAGGGCGTTGTTCACCTGCTTCCGGGCGGCAAGGTAGTCCCCGAGGTTGAAGTTGCACTGCGCCAGGCCGAGCTGGGCGGCAACGTCCTTCGGGAACGAGTGGGCGATCGCCTCGACCTGCGGTTTCTGGTCGAGCCAGCGCTGGTCTTCGCCGTACAGGCGTGCGAGCAGGCGCCTCGCCATGATGTTGCCCGGGAAGTCCTTGACCTCGGCCTCCAACAACGTGTACGCGTCGCTGCGGGCGCCCGCGGCGATGGCGAGGAGCGCGAGCTGGGACCGGGCCGCGCGACGTGGGGTGGGCCCGCTGACGGCCACGCGCAGGTATTGCTCGGCCTTCTTGAAGTCCTGCTTTCGCAGCCAGTATTGGCCGAGCAGCGCGCTCACGCCGTAGTCGCGCGGGTTGTCGGTCGTGTACTTCGTCGCCAGCGTGAGCGCCTCATCCTCGCGCTTGAGCTGGAACAGCGATTGCACCTCGATCTCCTGCGCCTGAGTGCCCTTGGCGTCGAGCTTGAGCGCATCGCGCGCGTACTCCAGCGCCTGCTCGGGCTGGTCCTGCTGCACGGCCATCCCCGCGAGCGTTGCCCACACACGCGGCTCGTCGCCAAAGTCGGTCTTCAGGGTCTGAACGTAGTCGCGCGCCTCGTCCGTGCGGTTCATGCGCGCGAGGACGTTCACGCGCCGCATGCGAAGCTCAAAAGCGTCGGGCTTCAGCGCGATCGCGGAGTCGAGGAGCGCGAGGTTCTCGTCCGGGCTCATCGACGTGCTCTGCCGCTCCATCTTGTTGAGCTTCTCGAAGAACTCCTTGTAGTCCTTCGGATCCGGCAGGTTGGAGCAGTCGAGCGCGCCACCCGAGGGCGTTGTGTAGCCAAGCGACTCAAGCTGCGCCTGCGTCTCCGCGTCCATCGTCGCGCTGGCGCCGGGCGGGACGGCGTTCTTGTCGGCGAGCAGCTTCTTGAGCCTGGCGACGTCGTCAGGCCGGGAATCGGCGAGGTTCGTCGCCTCCTTCGGGTCCGTCGCCAGGTCGTAGAGCTCGGGGCGAGGCGTGTCGATGAGCTTGAGCGTCCCGTCGACGACCATGCGGTGTGGCGCGATCTTGAAGCGGTCACAGAGCTGGTAGCACTCCGCGTAGGGCACGTCGGCGGCCTGACCGTCCGCGCTCGGCTGCGGCTTGCCGTCGAGCCCCTCGGGCACCGCAAGTCCCAGTGTTTTCAGGATCGTAGGGGTGAGGTCCGTGGTCGAGACTGGCGCGTCCACGACGCCCGGCTTCACGCCTACGCCCGAGAGGATCCACGGCACGTGCTGCGTGCCCTGGTAGTTGAACAACCCGTGCGTAAGCTCTTGATGTTCCCCAAGTCCTTCGCCATGGTCGCCGATGAGCGCCCACAGGACCTGGCGGCCCTTGAAGGCCTCCACGAGCCGCCCGATCTGGTCGTCGACGTAGGCCAGCTCGGCGTCGTAGGGGCGATCCTTCATCGTCACGTCGTACGGCGGGCGGGCGACGTAGGGAAAGTGGGCGTCGTAGAGGTGGACCCACAAGAAGACGGGCTTGTTCTCGGGTTGTCCCGCGAGCCAGGCCAGCGCGTCGTCGACGACGGACTCGCCGGAGCGCTCCGTGTGCCAGTAGTTCTTGTCGGCACCCTCCTCTTGCGGCATGGTGTCGTAGTACGCGTCAAAACCCTGGGAGAAGCCCCACTGCCGCGTGGTCACGAAGGCAGCTACGCTTGCGCCAGTGACGTAGCCGGCCTTGTGGAGGTACTCGGCGAGGGTGGTGAACTTGTCGTCGAGGACGTTGTCGCCGTTCGCGCGAATGCCGTGGTGGAAGGGGAGGAGTCCGGTCATCAGGGTCGCGTGCGCGGGGATGGTGAGCGGCAGGGGCGAGTAGGCGTTGGCGAAGCGGAGGCCGCTGGCGGCGAGGGCGTCGACGGTGTCGGTCTTCGCGTCCGCGTACCCGTAGGCGCCGATGCGGTCCGCACGCGTGGTGTCCATCGTGACAAGCACGACGTCCGGAAGATCAGTGGGAACGCCGGCTGCGCCCTTCTTGCCGGCGGGTTTTCCGCCGCTGCATGCGACGAGTCCGAGGAGCGCCAGGGCGAGCAGGGGAGCCCCGAGTAGGCGGGTTCGGGCGACGAGAAAGGACAAGGAGGCTCCGCTGGCGGCGCCGGGGTTTACCCGCGGTTCGGGCGATTCGCAAGAAACGGGATGTCAAGGCCCGCGGGTGGGACGGCAGCATCGTTCCTGGGGCTCGGGCGGTGCCGCGGCGCCTACGGGACGAAGAATTTACCGCCAAGGCCGCCAAGAGCGCCAAGGAAAGACAAGGAAGAAGAGGGGAAAGATGAGGAGAGCCGAGCGAGGGGGATTGCCCACGTGAACCCTCTACCCCTCCTCCCTCCGTCTTGGCGGCCTTGGCGGACTTGGCGGTTCAATCCTCTTCGCTTCCTTCGGATCTTGCGGCGACGGGCGCTGTTCTCCCCGAGACGGGGCCCGCAACGCGCCGCCTCGGGGAGGAATGGGTTCGAGACGTCGGAGGGAGGGTTACGCAGCGACGATGCTGATGCTGTCGACGTTGCTGGTGAGCGGGTGCACGGCGCCGACCGTAACGGTGACGCTCACCTTGGACGCCGACCACCCCACGGCGGTGCGCACGACCGTCACCGGTGGGGGAAACTGTGCGCTGTCGTGGAGCGCGATGGATCCCGCTGGCCACGGACACGAGATCACCGACCAACCCGCGCCTGAGTCTGGCACCCTCCTCGGGATTCCCGCAGGTTGGACGGTGAACGCGAGCGCTTCCTGCTCCGGCGGCGACTATGATCACTTTGGGGGCCACGCCTCGATCACCACCGCCTCCCTCCCTTCAACCGTCCCGCACCTCGTCCTTGATGGCAGCACCCCGGCCATCTCGGAGCCCTACATCCTCACCTCGACCTTTGACGTCAATCAGGGCGCCACCCTCGTGATGGAGACGCTCTCGGGCGACGTGGTCTGGTGGGAGGCGCTGCCGACCGACCACATCGCCACCGCCGCACACTACGACGCCGCCAACCAGCAGATCTACGCAGTCGAGGCCACGCCCGATGGCGTCGGCGCCGACTTCATGATCGCGTCGCTCGCCGGGCCCACCCAGCGCTGGGCCGTGACCAACGCGCACCACGACAGCCTGCTTCTTGGCGATGGCCGGTACCTTTTGACCGTGAGCGAGGAGCGCACCATCGACGGCGACCTCATCCTCGGCGACGACCTCGTCGCCTTCGACACGGCGGACGGCAGCACGGAGGTGCTCTGGAGCGCCTTCGACCAGCTCCCCATCGTGCAGAACGACGGTTGGAACCTGCGAACCCCCGACGGCGCCGCCGACTGGACGCACATCAACGGGCTGTACCAGGACCCCGCGACCGGCAAGATCTACGCCTCGCTCTACCACGACCACAGCATCCTCCAGATCGACGCTACCACCTGGCAGACCGACTGGATCCTCGGCGGTCCAAGCACCCAGTTCTCGGTCGACCTCGGCTTTGGCCCGCAGCACAGCCCGTTCCACTCGGGCAACACGCTCTGGATGTTCGACAACGGTACGGATGTCACGGCGGGCTCTCGCCTCCTCGCCTACAGCCTCGACGAAACCGCCATGACCGCGACCCGCTCCTGGATGTACCAGGCCGATCCGCCCGTCTTCGACGTCATCCTCGGCAGCATCGCCCTCACCGACGACGCGACGATCGCCTCCTGGGGCGACGTCGGCCAGGTGCGGATCCTCGACAGCACCGACGCCGTCCTCGGGTCCTACACGCTCGATGCGCTGGATCAGGTCGGGTATACGAGCCTGGTCGCGGGGTTTTGAGGGCTTCGGAGGCTGGCGGCCTCGCTCGGCCTCGCGCCTGGGTAAGGGCGCATGCGGAACGGCCGGTTGACCCCACGCGGGGGCGGTGCGGTCAGTAGATGACGATCAACCCCGATCCGCCCGGGATTGCAACGGCGTCCCGGGACGAGTAGTACCCGCCGTCCCCGGCCAGCCCGTCCCACGCGTCGACGCCGCTCCCGCCCGGCACGTCCCAGTCGGCGGCGAGCGTCGATCCGTCCGTCGTCCAGCTCGACCCACCGCCGCCACCGGTGTTGCTCGTGCACCCGACCCCCTCACCGCCGGCGCCGCCCCCGTAGTACCCCGAGCCGCCTCCGCCGGGGCCGACCCCGGCAATATCCAGCGCCGCACCACTGGTCCCACCGCCGAATTCGAATCCACCCGCCGCGTCGGCTGCGGGAGCCCAGATCACGTCTGGGTTGTTGTCGTAGGTATAGCCGCCCGTGCCGCCGGAGGACTGCGTGCCGCCGCCGCCCGGTAGTCCCGTGTAGTCCCACCAGTCGTACACGCAGTCCGTACCGCCGCCCCCGTCGCTCCCGGTTTCACCCCCGCCCCCGCCCCCGTGCACGATCCCCCCTGACCAGGCGCCGCCACCTCCTCCTGCGACCAGGACCAACGTGCCGGCCCCGTCCCAGACGAAGGTCCCGCCGCCACCGCCACCCGTGCCGGGCCCTCCCTCACCTGGACGGAGGGTCAAGACGTCACCGGGGGTCACGTCCAGGGGCTGCGTCGCGTAGCCCCCACCGCCGCCGTAATTGCCGGTGGAGTCCAACCCACCACCGCCGCCGCCCCATGCCTCGATTGTCAGGCTGGAGACGCCGTCAGGCACGGTGTAGGTCTGCTCGTCACCGGTGTAGGTGTACCGGGAGCAAGCCGTGACCGTCGCGTCGCCATCGTCGCAATCACCGTCGACGGCGACGTACCCGGCTGGCGCAGCGCACGCGGTCAAGCTGCCCTCGGTCACGCCAAAGCCGTCCCCGTCGGCGTCGAGGTACCAGGTGCCCGCGTCGACCGCGTATTCGTCGATCACGCCGTCGCAGTTGTTGTCGATGCCGTCGCACACCTCGTCGACGCCGGGGTTGATCGCGGGGTTGGTCTCGTCGCAGTCGCCCCCGTGGAGCGCGGAGCCGGCGGGCGAGCTGCAGCTCGGGGTGCCGGCCCCAGTTCCGTAGCCGTCACCATCGGCGTCGGGCCACCAGCTCGACTCCTGCACGGAGGGGTCGTTGTCGTCGATGAGCCCGTCGCAGTCGTCGTCGAACCCGTCGCAATACTCCTGCTCCCCAGGGTTGACGACGCCGTTCGTGTCGTCGCAATCGGTGTTGTCTGCGACGTGGCCGTCCGGCTGCGTGCAAGCTGTGGCGGAGACGGTGGGGTCCCCGAAGTCGTCGCCGTCCGCGTCCCGGAACCACGTTTGGGGCGCGCCGATGCTGGCGCTCCAGTCGTCGCAGTCCACCCCGGCGGGGACGCCGTCGCCATCGTAGTCGACAACGCCGCTGTCAGCCGGGCTGGTGTCGCGAGCACCGCTGTCCGCCGCCGTCGAGTCCGTGCCCCCGGTGTCCGCGGTAGGCGTACTGTCGCTGCCCGCGCCCCCGTGCTTCGCCGGGGTGCGGGTGCACGAGGCGAGCAGGAGAGCGCTGAGGGCGGCGCTGAATCGCGCAAGGCGACGCAAGTCCCGGCAACACGCCCGTTCACCCGCCATCACGGCGCCCCCAGCCCGTTCAGCGCATCCCCCACCCGCCACCCGCTCCACACCACCGCCCCAATGCTCCCATCAAACCCCGTCAACCCGCCCATCCCCGGCGCGCCCATGCCCGCGGCCTCGCCGACCGCGTACAGGCCGGCGATGGGGCTGCCGGACGCGTCGAGCACGTGCCCGTCCATCGCGACGTCGATGCCGCCGTAGCTCTTCTCGCCGATGCGGGCGGGCAGGAAACCGCAGAGGGCACGCCCGGCAAAGGGCACGAGGCTCTGCGGGTCGCGGTTGACGGGGTCCAATGCGGTCCCCGCGCGCTCGGCCTCGATCGTGTCGATGGTGGCTTGCAGGCCGACGCCGTCGACGCCGAGGGCGGTGGCCAGCCCGGCGACGGTGTCGTCGCAGGCGAAGGACCCGGAGCCGGCTGCTGCGTCGAGGGTCGCGAGGTCGGGGGCGCTCACGGCGGCGACGAGCTCGTCGCGCGGGATGATGGCCCAGGACCCCGCGTGACCATCGAGCGGGCGAGAGAGCGAGAGGCTCCAGATGCCGGTCTCGTCGACGTAGCGTCCACCGGCCGGATCGACCCAGATCCACGGGATCACGAAGGGCTCGGCGTCCCAGTTGATGCCCACGTGCAGCGGGAGGTTGGCGCTGTCGAGGATGCCGATCGTGCCGAAGTACCAGCCGATTGCGTCGAGGTGGCTGGACGACCACCCGCCGGCGTTCGCCCACGTGAGCGCGTCGCCCGTCGCGCCGGGCACGTCGCTCGCGGCCCAGAGTCCGGTCCTCGTCTGCACCTCCGGGTCGAACAACGCCGGGTTTCCGGAGAACCCTCCCGTCGCGACGACCACCGTCCCGGCCGGCACACGCTCGCCGTTCACCTCGACCCCCACGACGCGCCCGTCCTCGACGTCCACGGACTGCACGGGCGTGCTCGCAAGCACCGTCACGCCGCTGGGGAGCGCGGCCATCAGGGCGCCGCCAATCCCGATCGGCGTGGTGCGGCTGACGGAGATCAGGCGTTGTTTGTGAAGGATCGGGTCCTGCCGCGAGAACAGCTCGAACGTCACCCCAAGCGCCGCCAGCCGATCCCGCGTCGCCCGGCTGTCCGTCAGGTAAGCGACCGTCTCGTCCGTCGCTGCGGCGCCTGTCAGGCTCGGCCAGTCGGCGACGGCGGCGTCGACCGTGTCGGCGATCCCGGCCGCCTCCTGCTCTTCGGAGTCCACGACCATCACGACGTTGCCGCCGGCGGGCGCGCGGCCTCCGAGGAACGGCGTGGATTCATACAGCGTGCCCTGGCCGGCCGCGCCTGCGCACGCGAGCCCGGACGGACCACCGCCGATGATCAGGAGCGGGCCGACGTCTCCCGTGGAGGAATCGCCCGACGACTCGTGGCTGGAGTCGGTCGTGGAGTCGTGCGCGCCCGAGTGCGCGGCGTCCTTGTGTCGGCAGGCGAGGAGCAGCAGGAGCGGCACGCGGCGCATAGGTAGACTCTTAGCGCAATACCGGCGTTTTGCCGGCTTGTTTCAAAAAGCCCCCATTCAAACCGTGCTTGCGGTTTTCCCGCACACGGCTTTCCAACGGTCTTCGTGGGGCAGCTTCGGACAGGTAGACGAC
>CAIMSU010000351.1 GCA_903844155.1 uncultured Pseudomonadota bacterium
CCTGAAAGCGCGCGATTGGCGAGAGCAATGGCCCCCCAGCGCGCTGTTCCGCGCAAGATCGGGGACGGACGCCGTCTTCGGCGGCGGGACCCGATCTTGGCCTTGGAACTGCGGGAATTCAGCGCCGATCCTGGCGCGAGCTTGGGCGAGCGCCAGGATCGGCGGCGCCGGCCTCACATGGCGCCGCCGACGGCCAGACCGACCTCAAAAGTCGCCCGTTCGATAAACGTGCAACGCCCCCCCACGACTGGCTATCGGCGCGAATGTCGCCCCTCCTCGCCCGGCTTGCCCTCTGCGTCGCCCCCCTCGCGCTCCTCGCAGCGTGCGTCCACGACACGCCGGACACCCACACGGACACCGCGACGACCGACACGTCGGTCGACTCCCAGACCGACACCGACACCCACGGCGACTCCCAGAGCGACACCGACACCCAAGCGGACTCCCAGGCCGACTCCGCCGTCGACTCCGGCGCAGACTCCGCCCCGCGCGACTCGGGCTCGGACACCGCCGTCGACACCGCCCCACCCGACTCCGCCACGGACACATCCTCCGCTGATTCAGGCACGGGACCCGACTCCGGCGCGGACACCGGAACCCCGCCGGACACCGCCGTCGACACCGCCCCACCCGACTCCGCCACGGACTCGGCCTCCGCCTCCGCCGACTCCGGCCCGCCGCCCGACTCCGGCACCGACACCGGAGCCCCGCCCGACTCGACCGTCGACACCACGACCGCGGACACCGGGACTGCCGTCGCCGCAGCCCCGGCGATCGCGGTGACATCGCCCTCCTCGGAGGATCGCGTGGAAGCGACGGCGGCGCTCACGACGTTTGGCGGGACCGCAGGCGCGACGGCGGCCACGGTCACGTGGGCGACGTCGGGCGGCGACTCGGGCACGGCGACCCTGGACGGCGCTGGCGGCTGGTCGGCGGACGTGACGCTCGACGAGGGCGTCCAGACCGTGACGTTCACGGCCTCGGACGTGGACGGCAACGCCTCGGCGTTGAACGTGCTCGTCGCGTGGCAGCCCGACGTGACGTTCGGCGCTGCGCCGCCGCTCTCGGCCTCGCTCGTCACCCCCGCGACCGCCGTGACCGGGTCGCTCACCTTTGCCACCACCGCGACCCTGAGCGCCGAGGATCTCGTCCTCGACTGCTTCGGCAACGGCACGCCGACCGAGACGACCGCGGCGATGTCGTCGTCCGGCGACACCTGGACCGGCACCGTGACCGCCCCCGCCAGCACGGACGACTGCGTCGTCTACGCGCGCCTGACGACCGACTCGGGCAGCACGCTCACGTCGCCGACCGCGTTCCTGCGCGTGCGCGAGGCGATGACCGACGCCCGCGCTGACGAGCTCACCACCGCCATGAGCACCGTCGCCGACGGCATGATCGCCGCTGCCACCTGGGACGACGCGGTCGTCGCGGGAAAAGCCGCGCTCGCCGCCCGCACGGACATCCAGGACGTCGCCGAGAACGCCCGCGGCCTCTTCTGGACCACCACCGATGGCTACGCCTTCGGCATCGCCGCACCCGTCGCCGACGGCACCTATGGCTCCTCCGACGCCGATCTGTTGCCCTGGCACCTGCAGACCTACCGCCCGGGCGAGCTCATCAAGGACACGCCCGCGGACCCGCTCATCGACTGGGGCAACGCCCTCGCTTGCCTCGGCCCCGCGAACGTCGACACCTTCGGGTACGACAAGGACAAGTCCTCAAAAGTGACGGACGACGTCGCAAAAATGCAGTACGGGCTCATCCACATCCTCGCGCACGGCACCGTGCTGCCCGAGGCGCTCTACCCCGCGCGCATGACCACCACGCCGGGCATCTACTACGCCGCGTACTGGTGGCCGACGGGCGCTGACAGCGGGCCGTTCGCCGTGGAGATCGCGTCGAACGTCACCGCTGCGGAGTTGAAGGCCGCGCTCGCCTCGTCCAGCGGGCCCGACGAGGTCATGCTCGGGTCCATCGGGTCGGGCGAGCTGTCCGACGGCATCTACGCCACGCCGCAGTTCTTCGACGACCAGATCCCTGCAAGCGCGCTCACCAACGCCGTCGTCATCCTCACCTCCTGCGAGGGCGCCAAAAACACCAGCTTGTCCACCGTGTTCTTCCACAAGGGCGCGTCCGCGTTCCTCGGCTACTCGGAGACGGTCTTCCAGTCCTACACGGACCCGTTCGAGAAGGCGCTGCTGAACAAGTGGTTGCCGTCGTTCTCCTCCGACAGCGCAGACCTCCCGCTCGAAGGCCTGCAAAAGGCCGCGAACGACGCCTTTGACGCCGTGGATGACCTCGACGACGACGCCTATGTCATCGCGCTGGACCCGACGGCCAAGGACGACAAGACCCCCGCGTTCCCCATCCTCTGGTGGCACGGGTCGACGGACATCGTCGCGACGTGCTGCGGCGGGTTCTCCGGCGATCTGACGGCCAAAGCGACGACGGCGGGGACCGTCGCGGGCGGGTATCTCGGCTGGTCGATGGCGGGCGTCGGCGATCTCGACGGCGACGGGTTCATGGACGTGGCGGTCGGCGCGCCGTACACGGACGCAGGCGCCGGCTACATCATCAGCGGGAAGAAGATCGCCGAGAATACCGATGCAACGCCGGCTCTGGCCGACCTCACCATCGGCGAGATGGACGGCGAGGCCTCCGGCGACGAGTACGGCGACGTGGTCCGCGGATCGGGCGATCTGACGGGCGACGGAAACGGGGACGCGATCTTCGCCGCGCCCTACGACGACGCGGGCGGGACGGACGCAGGTGCCGTCTACGTCGTCGCGACGGACGGGCTCGGCGGGCTGACGACGGCCGCGAGCATCGAGGGAAACGCCAGCGAGGAGCTTGGCTTCACGCTCGCGGGCGCTCCGCTCGTCTGGCGCGATGACCCGGACAAGGACATCGTCGCCGGCGACGTCAACGGCGACGGCCACGCGGATCTGCTCGTCGGCACGCCCTACGCGGACGCGACGACGCAGCACGGCGAGGCCTACGTGTTCTTCGGGCCCCTCTCCGGGACCTACGACACCAGCGCCGCAGACGTCACCTTCGCCGGGACGCTCGGAAACGGCCACGCGGCCTATGACGCTGCGATCGTCGGGGATCTCGACGGCGACGGCATCGCCGAGGTCGGCATCCGCGGCAACAAGACCACCTACGTGCATGGTACGGTGGACCTGTACCAGGGCCCGCTCTCCGGCAGCTACAGCCTGGACGCCAGCGCGTGGGTGCAGCTCTCCGGCTCGGCCACCAGCGAGCCGCTCAAGCCCGCAGGCGCTGGCGATGTGGACGGGGATGGCTACGGCGACGTCGTCGTCGGCTCCGACGTGCTTGGCGTGGCCTACATCGTGAACGGGTCGACGGCGATGGCGGACACGTCGCTCGCGAGCGCGGCCAGCGGCACGTACACCGGCGGCTCGTATGCGGGCTGGGCCGTGGCCTCGGCCGGCGACACCGACTGCGACGGCCGGGACGACGTGATCGTCGGCGCACCCTACGCGTCGAGCAACGCGGGTGAGGCCTGCATCCTCCTCGGACCGGCGAGCGGTGCGCTGGCCTGCGACGCGACCATCACCGGCAGCGCCAATTCCATCCTCGGCGTGGGCATAGCCGGCGCGGGCGACGTGGACGGGCGCGGCTGCGAGGACGTGGTGACGGGCGCGCCGTACGGCAGCTCCTACGTCGGCGAGGTCGCGTTCTTTCTGGCGGAGTAGCGAGCGAAACGCCGCGTCCTCGACGCCAGCGTCACTGCCCCTCGACCGTCACCCCGCAGCCGCGGGCCCAGAGGTCGATGCCAAGGTGGTGCTTGACGCCGAGCCTCACGCGAAAGGCGCCGTCTTCGAGCGGCTCCGGCTCCCCGATCTGGCCCTGCAGCGGCGACTCCAAAACCCACGGCACCTCGCTCGCCGGCACGCAGATCACCACCTCGCCCTGCTCGCCGATGAACGGGCCGTAGCCGTGGCCGACGAGCGTCTCTGGACGGTAGCCGACGGGCAGGCGCACGGGCGCGTCGGCCTGCCAGTCCACGTCCTCCATCCGGTGGAGCGCCCACATCGCCGGCTTTGACGCACCGGAGCGCGGGCCAAGCACGTACATCCCGTCCAGCGCCTGTACCAGCGTCCACGGGTCGATGCGGACGGCTTCGGCCTCGCGACGGGGCGAGTGGTAGCGGCCAACGGTCAGGCCGCACCGGTAGAAGAGCGCCGTCAACACGGCGTTTACGGCGTCAGGGTCGCGCATCTGGCGGGGCATGTAGGGCTGGTAGTAGAAGCCGCGGTCCAGGAGGTCGTGCATGAGGGCGGCGCGGGAGGCGGGAACGTCCGCGAGCGCGCCCGTCAGCTGCCGTTGCAGCACCGCGGCCACGTCGTCGATGCCGAGCGCCCTCCAGGGCCCCAACGAGGCCGCCAGCGCCACCATCTCCGTCTGTCGCCCGCGTTTTGGCGCTTCGGCAGCGGGCACCCACACCAGCCGCGCGGTCGCGCCCCGGCCCGCCCGCTCAACCCGGCCAGACGCCCCGCCCTTGGACGGCGCCGTCGTCGGCTCGTTGGCCGCCCGCTCCACCAGCGCCACAAGCCTGCGAACCGACTGCCAACTGATGCCCCACTCCTCGGCCAGCGGCCGGAGCTGGAGCCCGCGCGGCCCCGCGCCCTGCACGCGCAGGAGCAGATCCAGCGCGCGCCGTGGCCCGTCCTGGGTGAACGTATGTGCAGGCATCCTTGATTTTCTCCGCTTCGAGGTTTTTCGGGCCGGTCGGTTCCCGACCACCCCCATGCGTATCCTGCTCGCACAGGCCAAACACCCACTCCGGAGCACCGCATGGATCCCGCCCTCACCGAGTACTACGAAGCCCTCACCGCCCTCGTCCGTCCGAGCCACGACGACGAGGACACGACCGATCCCGCCACCGACGCGCCTCGGCGACGGAAAAAGCGCGCGTCGCGGGTCGCCCGGCCCGCGGGCGGCGGCACACCCGTGGTGCGGGAGCCCACGACACGGCTCCCGCCCGAGCTCAAGCGCGTCGAGAAGGCGGAGGCGGCGCCGGCCGTCCGCCAGTCCCGCGTCTGGCGCCTCGTGAACGACGCAAATCCGCGTGCCCGCTGGCTCCTCCGCTACGCGGTGGGTTGCGCCCTGGCCAGCGCCTGCGACCCCGCCCTCGCCCACGAGTTCTCGCTCAAGACCGCGGCGGCCGTCCTCGGTGACCGGCTCGGACCGGCCGTCGGGGCGTTGCCGGATCTGGCGGCGCTCCTCGCGCGCGGGGTGCTTGTCCGGGAGGACGACGGCAACCTCGGCCTTCCAGACGGGCTCGGCGCCTGGCTGATGGGCGGAGACCTGTCGGCGGAGGACCTCGTGCCCGTCATCGAAGACCCGACGCTCGCGGTGCTGCCCGTGATCCGGGAAGCCGCGCTGCGCGTCGCGCCGCTGCTCGGGTCGGCCCGGGTGGTGGTGCTGCGGACCTCCAGCGGGCTCGTCGCCCACACCTTCGCCCGCCATCTCAGCGACGCCCGGGGTCGGGGCCTGCGCGCCTGGGCGCATCACGACAGCGCGCCCTGGGGCGAGCCCAGCACGGTGCTGCGCGCGATCGCCGCGCTCTCCGACGACGACGTCTTCGTGGCGTGCTCGGAGGAGGCCGAGGGCGCGAACTACCTCACCGCGCAGGACACCTCGGCCGCCGCGGGCGACGCGCCCGACACCGGGCACTCGCCCCGCCTCTACATCGTCGTCAACCCGAGCCACCTCGGCCCAGACGACCCCGTCCTCGCCGTCGACCCGATGATCGACCTGCGCCCGCTGTGCCGCGAGGTGGAGCGCGCCGCCGCCGCTGATGTCGGAGCCGGCTCCCCCGAGCGGCTCGCCCGTGCCCGCGCCGTCCACGAGGCCCTGTACCCGAACGTCCCCACCAGCGAGATGGCGCCGCTGAACGACGGCACCGCCCGGCAATCGCTGGGCGGCCGCCTTTTCGGCGACAACGAGCGGGCGCACCTCGCGCCTGCGCTCTGGACGGTCCCCAGCGAGACGCTGGACACCCTCATCGTCGCCCCGCACATCGGGTCCGCGCTCGCCTCGATCCACCGGAGCGCGACCGCCGGCAACCGCGCCATCCTCCTCCTCCACGGCCCGCCGGGGACCGGCAAGTCGCTGACAGCGCGCGCCCTCGCCGGCTCGCTCGGTCGACCGCTCTACCGCCTCGACGCCGCCCTGCTCCGCGGGATGTACTACGGCCAGCTCGAACAGCGGCTCGCCGAGGTGTTTGCCGAGGCCACCCGCCGCAACGCGGTGATCGTGGTGGACGAGGCCGACGAGTGGATCGGGCGACGGGAGGGGTCCTCCGCGCAGGTCGGCGGCGCGAACATCCAGCAATCATCCGAGATGTTGCAGCTCCTCGAACGCTTTTCCGGCGTGGCCGTGCTGACGACGAACCGGGCGGACGTGCTCGACCCCGCGCTATCTCGGCGCGTGGATGCCTGGCTCCACCTCACGATCCCGGCGATGGAGGAGCGCATGGCGTTGTGGGTCTCGGTACTGGGCGACGCCGTCGAATTGAGCGGGATTGACCTTCTGCTTTTAGCAGCGGTGTCGCTCTCGGGCGGGGAGATCGTGGCGACGGTGCGGGAGGTGATCGCGACAGGCGCGGGGACGGGCACCCCGGCGCTGCTGGCAGGGGCGCGGCGGCGGTCGGAGCGCCGGGCGTTGGTTGGGGATTGACGCGCCGGGGCTCGGGGTGCGGAGACGGCATAAGCGGCGCGGATGCCCAGCCCCGCCGACCCGCACGACCACGACGCCGTGGACGGGCACGACCACGGTGCGCACGACCACGGGCACGACCACGGCCACGAGCACCGCCATGGCCACACCGACCGCATCGCGCCCCGCCGCCTCAAGGTGGTCCTCGGCCTGCAATTCGTCGTGCTGCTGCTGGAGCTGGGCGGTGGCTGGGCGGCCGGGTCCCTCGCGCTGATCGCAGACGCCGGCCACATGGCGACGGACGTGACCGCGCTCGGCATGGTCCTCGTCGCGGCCACCATCGCCAATCGTCCAGCAACCACGCGGCAGACCTACGGCTGGCGTCGGGCCGAGGTGCTCGCGGCGATGGCCAACGCGGCGGCGCTGTTCGCGGTCGGCGGCGGCGTGGTGGTCGAGGCGCTGTCGCGTTTCCGGGCGCCCGAGCCCGTGGACGCGCTCCCGATGCTCGGCATCGCGGTGATCGGCCTGCTCGCAAACCTGGCGGGGATCGCCACCCTCGGCACACCGGGCGAGCACGACCTGAACGCCCGGGGCGCGTGGTTGCACCTGATCTCGGACGCGCTCGGGAGCGTGGGCGCCATCACCGCGGCCGTGCTGATCTGGAAGCTTGGGTGGACCTGGGCAGACCCGGCCGTCTCGCTGCTGGTCTCGGTGCTCGTGCTCCGGAGCGCGTGGGGGCTGATGAAGGACGCGGCGTCGGTGTTGATGGAGCGGGCGCCCGACCACGTGGACGTGGACGGGCTCCGGGCCGCGATCCTCGCCGAGCCGGGCGTGCTGGCGGTGCACGACCTGCACGTGTGGATGATCGCGTGGGGGGACATCGCGCTCTCCGGCCACGTCGTCACCGAGAACGGGCCGCCGGACCTGCTCAAGCGGCTGTTTGCCCTCGTGGACGAGCAGACTGGCATCACGCACATCACGCTCCAGCTTGAGCCCCCCGGCTTCAGCGAGGCCGAGCCGCACGCCTGACCCGGCCCCGATGTATGAAAACCGACGACGTCGCTTTTCACACGTATGAAAAGCGACGTCGTCGGTTTTGATACATCAGGGTGCGGAGGCCGCGTCGATCGCGCGCCGGGCGGCGATGGCGAGGGCGCTGATGGCCGGGTCGTCGGGGACCTCTGGATCCATGTCGATGTGCCGGTCGAGGGCGCTGGCGACGGAGCCGTCGGGCTTGAAGGTCAGGCGAAGTTCACCGAGCCGCATCGTTTGGACATAGCTGCGGACCCAGACGGCGTGGTTCACGTAGAACGGCTCGTCGTCCTGGTTGTGATCGGCGGCGTCGATGATCGCGACGATCTTCGGCACCTTCTTTGCCAGCATCTTGGCAGCGTCGGAGGCGTTGTATTCGAGGAGTACGATACCGCCGACTCCGGGGTCCGCGGCGAGGTGCTGAAGGACGGCCAGCCCGGCCTCGGGCGCCTGCACGTCGTACCCGGGATGGTCCGCGGGCGTGGGGTCGTTCGCGGCGATGCCGGTGATGACCCAGCCATTCTCGCCATTGCCAACACGCCGGTAGGGCGCGATGGACGGGCCGCGGATGTTGGCCGAGACCATCGGCAGGTACCCGAGCTCGGCCGGATCCACGCCGGGAAACCCCGAGAGATCGCGGGGGGTGACGTTCAGGGCGTCCCAGCCCATCGCCGCGAAGGCGTGGGCGAGCGTTCGATCCATCACCGCGAGCTGCGGCATCGGCATGTTCTGGAAGCCAACGGCGTCCGTCAGCCACTCGCCGGCGTTGACCAGCGCGTGGGTCGGACCAGGATTCGCAGCCTCCGACGCGGCAACATATGACTGCAGCCGTCCCAACGAACCCCGCGGCCGGTGCGGACACCCGCACGTCTCCATCGAGCCGCGCTGCTCACCGCCGTAGTACACGACCAGATCCACCGGCGACGTCGACACCCGCGAGGCGAGCGGCCCGTCCGTGACCAGCTCCCCGAAAAGCCCGGCGTCTGCGGCGGGGATCGGGCCGCTGACCGGGACGAAGGCCGTGGGAGCCGGACGGACGGTCGCCACCGGCGCGCAGGCGGGGAGCGCCGCGAGAATCAGAGATAAACCGCCAGGCCGCCAAGCCGCCAAGAAATGCACTTTCTTCCTTGGCGGCTTGGCGCCTTGGCGGTTCAAAATCCCCGCTTCGCCCCCGCCAGCGATCAAACCCATGAACCCTCGGCCCACCCGCCAGGCCTCCGCAATGCGGAGCAGTTGCCCAAAGCAGCCCGCGAAGTCCGACAAATTCACCGGATCAGAGGATCCCGTACTCAGGCCCGCCGCCGCCCTCGGGCGGGACCCAGGTGATGATCTGGTAGGGGTCGCGGATGTCGCAGGTCTTGCAGTGGACGCAGTTGGAGAAGTCCACCTGCATTTCGAGGCGGTGGGTTGTGGCGTTTGGAAGCATGTTGTAGACCTGCGCGGGGCAGAAGCGCGTGCAGGGGTTGCCGTACTCGGTGGCGCAGGTGGTCGCGCAGATCTCGCGGTCGACGATGTGCAGGTGCGCCGGCTGCTTTTCCTCGTGCTTGGTGCCGGAGTGGTAGACGTCCGTGAGCTTGTCGACGATGTAGGTGCCGTCGTAGGGGATGTCCGTGCGGTCCGGGTAGGGGTGGTGACCGCGGACGGCGGCGTTCTTGCGCATCACCTCAAAATCGGCGTGGAAGGGGTTGATCTCCTTTCCGGGGCCGAAGACGAGCGACATGCCGGTCGCCGCGAGGCCGCCGAGCGTGCCCTTCTCGAAGCTCGCGTGGAAGTTCTTCGCGGGCTCCATCTCGGTGCGGATCCAGCTCGCGTCGACCTTCTCCTTGTAGAGGCGCAGGACGTCCGCGCGGGCGTCGCCACGGCGCAATGCGACGAACGCGGCTTCTGCGGCCAGCATCCCGGACTTCATCGAGAGGTGGATGCCCTTCAGGCGCATCGGGTTCAGAAAACTCGCCGAGTCGCCGACGATCATCGCGCCGTCTGCGTAGAGCGTGGGGATCGAGGCCCAGCCGCCGCAGGTCACGGCCTTGGCGCCGTACTTCACGACCTTGCCCTTGCCGAGCTTCGCGCGCATCCACGGGTGGTTCTTGAGCTTCTGCAGCAGGTAGTGCGCGTCCATCGCCGGGTCTTTGGCGTCCAGGCCGACCAGCAGGCCGATGGCGTAGCGGTCGTTCGCGAGGGAGTAGAGGAAGGCGCCGCCGAAGGTGTTGAGATCGAGCGGGAAGCCGAGGGTGAGGACGACCTCGCCCTTCGTCACCGTGCCCGCGGGCATCTCGATGATCTCCTTGACGCCGATCTCGTACGCGATGGGCTGGCTGTCGTTGTCGAGGCCCTTCTTCTGGATGAGCTGCCGCGTGAGCGTGCCGCGCGGGCCCTCGCCGAGGATCGTGACCTTCGCCTTCAGGTCATAGCCGGGCTCGAAGTTGCCCTTCGGCTGGCCGTCCGGACCGATCCCCTTGTCGCCCGAGCGCACGCCAACGACGGCGCCGTTGTCGTCCCAGAGCAATTGGGTGCCTGCAAAGCCGGAGAAGATGGTGAGGCCCTTCGCCTCGGCCTGCGCGGCCAGCCACTTCTGGAATTTCGCGATGGAGATGATCGGCAGGCCGTGGTCGCCGAGCCCGGGCGGCATCAACGGCGCGGGGAACGCCATCTTCTCGGTCATGACGAGGAAGGTCTCCTCCTCGACGTAGCGCTCGACGAACACGGGATCCTGGTTCTTCCAGTCCGGGATCAGCTCATCGAGCGCCTGCGGGTCCAGCACGGCGCCGGAGATCGCGTGGGCGCCGATCTCGGAGCCCTTCTCCATCAGCGCGATGGTCAGCTCCTCCAGCTTCGGGCCGGCCTCGGTCCCCGCGTCCACGCCCGCGTTGTGGGCGGCGATGAGGTCGAGCAGCCGGATCGCGCCCGCCAGACAGCCCGGCCCACCCCCGACAAACAGGACATCAACCGGCATTTCATCGCGTTGCATGAGGGCTCCAGGGCGGCGGGCAGACTGAGGGGCCGTTCATAACCCGCGCAGACCAGCCGGCCCACGCAGGCGGCCCACCCAGACCGCCAGGTCACCCCCCGAGCGCCAGCACCTGCGCGAATTCTTCGGTCGTGATCGGGGCGACCGAGAGCCTGGACTGCCGCACCAGTTCGGACTTCGCGAGCAGGGGATCAGCCTTGAACGCCGCGAGTGACACCGGGGTCGCGAGCGCCTGGAGCCCGCGCACGTCGACGCACACCCACCGCTCGCCATCCGCCTCCGGCGCCGTCGGGTCGCGGTAGGCCGTTCGCACGACCTCGGCGATGCCGACCACCGCCTTCCCCTCGTTGGAGTGGTAGAAAAGGCAGGTGTCACCGACAGACATCGCGAGGAGGTTGAGCCGTGCGGTGTTGTTGCGGATGCCGGTCCAGGCTGTGCGGCCGTCCGCGAGGAGCTGGGAGAAGGCGTAGGCGGTGGGCTCGCTCTTGATCAACCAGTGGCGCATAGGTAGACTCTTAGCGCAATACCGGCGTTTTGCCGGCTTGTTTCAAAAAGCCCCCATTCAAACCGTGCTTGCGGTTTTCCCGCACACGGCTTTCCAACGGTCTTCGTGGGGCAGCTTCGGACAGGTAGACGAC
>CAIMSU010000352.1 GCA_903844155.1 uncultured Pseudomonadota bacterium
GACGCGGAAGAAGCGGAGCGAGCCGTCGGCACCGCGGTCGTAGACGCCGTCGAGGTGGAGGACGTGGAAGTGAAGGTTCAATTGCAGTGCCGAGCCGAAGCGCTGGATCGCCGTGACCGAGCCGCTCTGCCCGGCGCGTCGGCTCAGCCGGGTTCACAGAGTTACGGAAACGGACTCTCTCCTGGATGAAGAACGCATCTTCCCGTAGTGGCAGTGGTCCATTGCGGCAGGCAGGTCAAGGGGGATCGCACGCATCAACCGCTCGTCGTCGCTTCTATCGACGCGCCCGCCCTCCCGGGGTGGGCCCCGCTCACACCGACGGCGATCGCACGTCCGCCCCGCCCGTCGTCCGCCAGTATCGCTCGCCCGACGCCACGAAAAAGGCCTCCGCCCTCCGGGATCGCGCCGCGAGCGCGGAGAGGGGGCGGTTGGGCAGGGTGGCGAGCGGCACCAGCCAACGGGCCGGGGTATCGCGCAAGCCGAGCGTGGAGCCGCGCTCCGGGCCCTGGACGTGGCGCACGAGCGCCTCCGCGAAGGCGAGGCGGGCGGAGCGCGCCGGGCCGACAGGGCCCGCGTCGAGGAGCGCCCGAACCAGCGCGCGCGCGTCGTCGTCCGGTGGGTCCTCGGCCGCCTCGATGAGGGCGATGAGGTCGAGGGCGTCGGGCTCGTCGCGGGGGAGGAGGTCCGGGGCCACGCCCATCCATCCCCCCACGAGGCGCCAGAGCGCGAGGTGATCCTCGGCCTCGGCGCGGGAGATGCGCCAGCCCAGGCGCCGGGTGGCTTCGACCCAGACGATGGAGAAGAGCAGGAGGGTGCCCGCGAGGTCGTGCTGGTTGAGCGGCGCGCCCCAGGCCGGATCCCAGCGGCCACTGCGAAGGAGGCGGCGGCGCACCTGGGCATGCATGACGCGGACGTGGAGCGCGAGGCGCCACCCCTCGCCGCCGGGCAGGGCGCCGCCCGGGCGGTGGGTAGCGACGACGAAGGTGGCGGTCTCCGCGAGGCGACGCGGCACGTCGTCCAGGAGGCGGCGGGAGAGGATGAGGGGCTTGTTGCCGTCGGGTGACGCGTAGCCGCCGACGAGGGAGCCGGCGCCGAGCGCGAGGCCACCGGCGGCGCCCGCGCGAAAAAAGAGGCGCCCACCGGGAGCGATCGCGGCGAGATCCGTCCCGACGGGGACCACCGACGCGGCCGCGACGAGGTCGCGGAGCTCCGATGCGGCGCCGCCGCCCGCGCCCACAACGGCGCCCCCGCCCGCCGCGCCGTCGCCCGGCTTGGCCGCGAGCAGGCGATGGAAGTGCCCGAGCTGCGAAGGGTCCTCCGCGAGGCGGTGGGCGACCGCGTCGGCGAGGGGGTCGCCCTCTTCGAGGGCCGCCGCCCAGCGGTGCACGCGCGGCCCGAAACGGTCCAGGAGCGCCACGGCGCGGAGCGCGCGCGCGCTCCGGGCCCCGCCGCTCACGCCCGCCTCGCCGCGTCGTCCGCGTCGGTGGGCAGCGGCGCCGCCGCGATGGCGGCGGCGAGATGGGGCGCGGCGACGGAGCCCCACGCCGCGGTGGCGCCCAGGCGCCGTCCGAGGGCGTACACACCCGCGACCGTACGGTGGAGCATCACCACGTCCGGCGGCGGCACGATCTCCGTGTGGCGCGCGAGGGCCTCGGCGGGCTCCCCGAGCGTCCGCACCAGGGAGGGCGTCGCCTCGCTCACCTCGTAGACACCGTCCCGCCAGGGGGCCACGGCGCCCTGGCAGAAGGCCCAGAGGGTGTCGGCCGCGGCGTCGTCCATCGCGCCCTCCCACGCTCCGAAGGCCTGAACGCCGCGGAGGGCGCCGACGCGGTCGCCGTCGAGCGAGCCGCGCACGATGCGCGCGTAGCCGCCGACGCTCGCGGCGCTGAAGCGCTTGACGCAGCCGAAGTCGAGGAGCCCCACGCGGCCGTCCGGCTCGAAAAGGAAGTTTCCGGGATGCGGATCCGCGTGCAAAAGGCGGTGGCGGAAGGTCTGCTCGAAGAAGAGCTCGCCGAGGGTGTGCGCGGCGCGGGCGCGGGCCTCCTTCGATGCGACGGCGACGAACACGTCCAAGGGGCGGCCCGGGAGGTGGTCGAGGGTGAGCACGCGCGCGGACGAGCGCTCCCGCACCACACGGGGGACGCGGACGCGCGGGTCGTCCCCGTAGATGGCGACGAAGGCGTCGATGTTCTCCGCCTCGCGGGCGTAGTCCAGCTCCTCGTGCAGGTGAGCGCGCAGCTCCTTCAGGATGGGCTCGAGCTGGAGCGCGGGGCGGCCGGCCGCGCGGAGGACGGCGGGGAGCGCGGCGAGCATGGAGAGGTCGGCCTCGACCGCCTCCTCCACGCCGTCGTGGAGCACCTTCACCACGACGGGCCTCCCGTCGGGGAGCGTGGCGGCGTGGGCCTGAGCGAGGCTGGCGGTGCCGAGCGGCGACGGGTCGAAGGTGGCGAAGAGCGCGTCGATCGGGGCGCCGAGCTGCGCCTCGACCGTGCCGCGGATGCGGTCGAACGGGATCGGCTCCCCCTGGGCGTGGAGGGCGCCGAGGGCGGTGCGGAGCTCGGGCGCAAGATCAAAATGATCCGCGGCGATCGAGAGGGACTGACCCATCTTCATCGCGGCGCCGCGCATCCGGCCGAGGGTGCGCGCCAGGTCCTCGGCGCGCTGGCGCAGGCTGGGATCCTCGCCGCCGTCCGGTCCGCTGCGCCGCGTCACCAGGGTGGCGCCCACGCGGCCCGCGAGAGCGCCCAGCTGAGCGTAGCGCTGAAGGCGGCCGATGATCGACATCGACGTCCTGTTCAGTCGGTTCAATACTTCATGAACTGACCGGCCGCCACGCGTCGGCGTGTAGTCGATCCTGCCGAACGCAGCGGCGCGAGCGGCTCGCCGCACCCGGGACTCGCGACGCGGTGCACGCGGAACGACGACGGCGCCGTCGAAGCGCGCGTCCGTCACCGTCACACCCCCTTGGCTGGGCGACGGCGAGACGTCCGACGGGGTGAGCGGTTTCAGCCGCCGCCGCCGCCGCCGCGGTGACGCGGAAGCCGCTCGTGGAGCCTCCGGTGCGCCCGGTCGCGGCGTTGCCCCTCGGCGACCGGCTCGGCAGGACAATGCCGGCGGGGCCCCGGCCCGGTGTCCAACCGGGACAGGTTACGCGGTGCTTTCCATCGGGAGGTCGTCGCCATGCACCCTGCGCTCGAGGCGGTCCTGGCGGAGCTGCGCCTGTCCATGGAGCAGCGTGCCTCGCTCCTGGATGCCCTCCGGCTCTCCGAGGAGGACGCCGCGCGACGTGCGTCCGACGCCGTCGCGCGCGCGCCGCTGGCGAGCCCGACCACGGTTTCCCTCCGCGGCTTCGCGTCGGTCGAGCTCTCGAGCGGTGCGGACCCGGCGCCGGTCGCCACGCGGGAGCGCGTCCCGGCCGATGCATGGCCTCGCATCGGCAGCCGGTACCTCGATCTCGGACCGATCGGCGAGGGCGGCATGGGAGAGGTGCGTCGCGTACGCGATCTCGAGCTGAACCGCGTTCTCGCGATGAAGATCATCCACGCGCCCCTGGTGCGGCGCGGGGTTGTGCTGGCGCGTTTCCTCGAGGAGGCCCAGGCCACCGCGCAGCTCCAGCATCCCAACATCGTCCCGGTGCACGACATCGGCCGCCTTCCCGATGGGAGGCTCTGGTTCGTGATGCGGGAGATCCGGGGTCGGACATTGTCCGAGGTGATCCGCGAGGCCCACGGCGGCTCGGTGGGCGGGCGGGCGGCCCCGGCGGGGGGATGGAGCCTGCGGCGCCTCGTCGCGGCCTTCCACACCGCTTGCCAGGCCGTGGCGTACGCCCACGAGCGCGGCGTCGTGCACCGGGATCTGAAACCTGACAATGTCATGCTCGGGCGCCTCGGCGAGGTCTATGTCATCGACTGGGGACTGGCGAAGGTGGTCGGGCGGCGGGATCTGGCCTCGGAGGCTGCCGAATCCGACCTGGTCGAGACGGGCCGCGCAGTCGACCACGCCACGCAGATCGGGCAGGTCGCCGGGACCCCGGCCTACATGCCGCCGGAGCAGGCCATGGGGCAGGTCGATCGGATCGACGCTCGCTCGGACGTGTACGCCCTCGGCGCGGTCCTCTACGAGATCCTCTGCGGCCGGGCTCCGTATGCCGGCGCGGCGCGGCAGGTGCTCGAGCAGGTGCGGGCGCACCCCCCCGCGGACCTCGACGCCGAGGGCGCCGCGCTCCCCGACGAGCTCGTGGCGGCGTGCCGGAGGGCGATGTCCCGGGAGCCCTCGGATCGGTACGCCACGGCGAGCGACCTCGCCGACGCGGTCCTCGAGTGGCTCGACGGCGCGCGCCGGCGGGAGCAGGCGCTCCGCGTGGTGGCAGACGCGCACGCGAAGGCCGCGGAGGCGAGCGCGTACCGGCAGCGGGCGGCGCAGCTTGCGGCCGAGGCCGAGGCGATGCTGTCCGGGATGGAGCCGTGGCGCCCCGAGGAGGACAAGGCACCCGGTTGGGGGCGCGAGGACGCGGCGGCCGCGCTGCGACGCCAGGCCGAGGTGCTCGGGATCGAGGAGGAACACCTGCTGCGTGGCGCCCTGACGCACGCACCCGACCTTCCGGAGGCGCACGCGGCGCTCGCCGCCCGCTACCGTGCCGAGCACCTTGCCGCGGAGGAGACGCGACGGAACGCACAGCTCGCGGAGGTTCGCTTGCGTCGGCACGCGGAGGCCCTGCCGCCCTCCCACCCCGACCGGGAATCGCACGTCGCGTATCTCCGCGGACACGGCGCGCTCAGCCTGCGGACCGACCCCCCGGGCGCCGAGGTGGAGCTCCATGCCTTCGAGCTGCAGAACCGCCGCCTCGTGCCCCGGTGGGTTCGCGCCCTCGGCGTGACGCCGCTCGAGGCCGTGCCCCTGCCGATGGGAAGCTACCTGTGCGTGCTTCGCCATCCGGATCGCGTGCCCGTGCGGTACCCCGTGCACATCCGTCGGGGCGAGCATTGGGACGGCGTGCCGCCTGAGCGTGGCGCGCCACACCCGATCCACCTGCCCCGCCCGAGCGAGGTCGAACCCGGCGAGTGCTATGTTCCCGCCGGTTGGACGCGCATCGGCGGGGACCCGGACTCGGTCGGGGGGACGCGGGCCGGACGCGTGTGGATCGACGGCTTCGTGGTGCAGCGGTTTCCGGTCGTCAACGCCGATTACCTCGCGTTCCTCAACGGGTTGGTCCAGGAGGGACGCGCCGCGGACGCGCTGCTGTACGCGCCGCGCATGGAATCCGCCGCCGAAGGGCGCCTCGGGGATCTGCTCATCGGGTACCGCGACGGAGCGTTCTCGCTCCGGTCCGAGCTCGTCGACGTCGAGTGGCGGCCCGACTTTCCGATGGTCGCCGTGCCCTGGGACGCCGCCGTGGCGTACGCCCGCTGGCAGTCCGCGCGCACGGGGCTGGACTGGCGGCTCATCGACGAGCTTCGCTGGGAGAAGGCGGCTCGGGGCGTGGACGGCCGGATCTACCCGTGCGGCGACAGCTTCGACCCCTCCTGGGCCTGCCTGCGCTCCAGCTTGCCCGGCCGGCCATTCCCCGCCGCCGTGGACAGCTTCCCGGTGGACGAATCGGTTTACGGCGTACGGGGGTGCGCGGGCAATGTCCGCGACTGGTGCCTCGACGAGTTCACGCCCGGAGGTCCGGTGTTCCCGGCGACGGTCCGGGTGGGCTGGCCCGAGCCGTCGGTGGAGGCGTCCGCGCGCGCCACGCAGGTCCTGCGCGGGGGCGGATGGTTCTGCCTGCCCGAGGTCGCGCGCATGGCCGACCGCTACCGGGGCGAGCGGAGCGCCCGCAAGAACTACATCGGCTTCCGCCTCGCGCGACCGCTCCCGCCGCGCCTCGCGTGAGCGCACCGCCCGGCCCCGTCCCGGAGCCCGGCGTCCGCGACCCCGCTCCCCCGGTCACGCCGGCAGGCGCGGGTCCCGCGGGCCGGCCACCGACTCCACCTGCACGCCGTGGTCGCGGAGGTAGGTGACGCCGTTCTCCCCGGCGTAGCCCCCCTCCACGACGAGCACGCGCGCGATGAGGATAAGAAACACAAACGGGGCACCTCGGCAGTCACCCCGCCAGCGTACACCCCCGCACTCGCGCCCACAAGCCCGGCGCGCGTCGGACTCGGGCTCGATCCACGCCGTTTTTCCCGCCGACTCCACGGCACCGGCCTGTGATCAGCCAGAGGGCTACGTGCCCGACGACTCGGACTGTCAGGACACCAGCGCGCTCTACCACCCCGGCGCTGAGGAGGCGGACTGCGCGGACCCCAACGACTACAACTGCGATGGTTCGGTGGGATTCGAGGATGCCGACAGCGACGGGTTCGCTGCATGTCAGGAGTGCGATGACGCCGACCCCGACGTGAACCCCGACGCTGCCGAGGTGTGCGACGGGATCGACGACGACTGCGACGGCACGATCGATCAGGACGCCGTCGACGCCGAGACCTGGTACGCCGATTTTGACGGCGACGGCTACAGCGACCTGGAATCCGCGGTGGCCGACTGCGAGCCGCCCGCCGGATTCCAGGAGGCAACGGACGACGACTGCGATGACGGCGACATCGCTGTGCACCCCGGCGCCGACGACATTCCCGACGACGGCGTGGACCAGGACTGCAGTGGCTCGGACGAGACGTCCTGGGACCCGGTCACCAGCAGTTACGCCGGTGGCGGTGGGGTTTCCTGCGCCTCGGGGGCGCCGGGATCCGCGTGGCTCTGGGTCGTGGGGCTGGGCCTGGCGGCGCGGCGGCGGGCGAGGTCGGCATGACAGAAGTCGGCGGCGCTCGGACACGCCGAAGACCGGCGTTTCACGATACACTCCCGCGCACCCCGGAGCAGCCCATGGCCAAACAGCAGCGTCGAGTGAGCGCCAACGCGCAGACCCAGGCCCCGGCGGTCGCGCCGGTCGCGCAAAAGGCGGCCCCGAAAGCGCCTGCCGCCCCGCCTGCCCCGCCCGCAGGCTTCTTTCCCGAGCTCGGCATGAAGAACGAGACCGCCGACTTCGGCAAGATGAGCTCGGGCAACCGCACGGTCCCGACCGCCGGCATCGTCGAGCACCGCACCGAGTCGCCGACCATGGAGTCGGCTCGGAACAGCTACCGGAACCAGGTGAAGACCGGCGGCTCCATCGGTGCCCACTACCTGATCGGGCAGAACGGCGACACCAGCCTGACCGTGCCGACGGACAAGAACCCCTCCCACGTCCGCGGCAACCTCGACAAGGGCTGGAAGGGCGCGAACGAGTGGGCGATCGGCATCGAGAACGTCGGTATGCCCACGCTCCTCGATGGTGGGAAGGACATGCACGAGCAGGTCGGCAAGCTGAACCTCACGCCGGCGATGCGGAAGCGGCTCCTTGCGAAAGACGAGCCGAGCCTGAAGAGCAGCCTGGCCGACACAGACGACAAGAAGCGGAAGATCTGGGCGATCCACGAGGACATCCCCGGGCCACAGAAGCGCGCGAACCAGAACCTGGTCACGCGGCTGACGGCCGAGCACAACCTCGACCCGGTGACCCAGGTGCGCGGGCACGAGCAGGTCGACTCGAAGACCACCGGCGAGGGTGAGCCCATCATCGAGTTCCTGGCCGCGATGCGGGACATCCCCACGAAGATCGCCGCCCTGGAGTCGCGGGTGGCGGCGATGGAGTCCGACCCCGCCGCCTCCAAGGACGAATTGACGCGGCTCAAGGCGCTGCTCGCCAGGGAGAAGGCGACGCAGCACGCCGTGGCGGTGGACAAGACGCCCGCCGAGAACCTCGCGCTGGAGGGCGAGCAGACCCTGGGTGAGGACGGCCAGGCGACGGGCCCGGCGCATGATCGCGAACGCGCGCGCGTCGAGTTCTACGACAACTTCTGGTCACGCAAGCAGGGGCTGGACGCGGCGGTGCAGGCGCCGTCGGGCTGAGGTCACCGCTCCCCGTGCGCTCACGGCAAAAGCGTGAGCGGATGCGGGTAGACGTAGGGGCGATAGGTCCACGGGAGCGGCGTTCCGTCGTCCCCGGTGTAGGCCGAGACGTAGCTCGCGCTCGCGGCGTCGAAGCTGACGCCCTCGTTGAAGAAGTCGCGGTGTTCGAGCACGTGCCAGGTCGACGTGACGGTGTTCTCGCCGTGCTCGGCCACGATGAGGTTCCCGCCGACGGTCCCAAGGAAGTCGTTGTTCCACCCATACACGGGCGACAACACCTGGTCCGTCGACCGGCCGATCTGGTCCTTGCACGGGTAGCCTGAGCTCGCGTCGAACACGCCGTCGAGGATAAGAAACACAAACGGGGCACCTCGGCAGTCACCCCGCCAGCGTACACCCCCGCACTCGCGCCCACAAGCCCGGCGCGCGTCGGACTCGGGCTCGATCCACGCCGTTTTTCCCGCCGACTCCACGGCACCGCCCCC
>CAIMSU010000353.1 GCA_903844155.1 uncultured Pseudomonadota bacterium
CCCTTCGACCGGCAGCCTGCTACCCGGCGCTTCGGCGCCTACCGGGATGGGACTTGCACCCACAAGGTAGATGCAGCCCGCCGCCGCGCTCGTCCCCGCCTGCGCGGATTCGGGCTCGGAGGCTTCAGGACGCACCATGCGTCGTTCTAACGGACGGAGCCGATCCTTGTTAGCCGGGCCGAAACGGAGCCCGGTCATGACCTCCACGCAGTCCGAAATCGAAGTCGCCTACGACATCTCCAACGACTTCTTCAAGCTGTGGCTCGACTCGAACATGCACTACACCAGCGCCGTGTTCACGCGTGACGACGAGTCGCTCGAAGACGCGCAGGAGAACAAGGCCCGGGTTCTCTACGATTTCGCCGAGATCACGCCCGAGAAGCGGGTCTGCGACATCGGTTGCGGCTGGGGCTCGATGCTCGACCACGTCGTCCGGCGCGGCTGCAAGGAGGCCATCGGCATCTCGCTCTCCACCGAGCAGACCGAGTGGGCGAACGCCCGCAATCACCCGAACGCGAAGTTCGTCGTGCAGGACTACCACACCTACTCGCCCGCCGAGCCGTTCGACGCGCTCGTGAGCGTGGAGATGATCGACCACCTCTGCTCGCCGGCGCAGGCCCGCGAGGGCAAGGCCGTCGACATCTACCGCGCCTACTTCAACAAGCTGGCGACCTGGGTAAAGCCCGGGTCCTGCTTCGGCTTCCAGGCGATCCTGCGCAACCGGGTCCCCCGCAAGCGCCAGGACCTCCTGGACCTGCAGTTCACGGCAGACGTCATCTTCCCCGGCGGCCTGAACCCCCGGTTGGAAGAGCTGATCATGGCCGTGAACCCCTCCTGGGAGATCGAGACGCTCCACACCCGTCGCACGCACTACGGGCGCACGACCGCCGAGTGGCTGCGCCGCATGCGCCTGCACGAGGCGCACATCCGAAAGACCTGGGGCAACCAGGTCTTCGACGATTACGACCGCTACCTCTCGACCTGTGTGCGCGGCTTTGCGAATCACTGGTCGAGCGACGTGCAGATGAAGCTGCGCCGCATCTGAGGATTCGGGGCGACGGAGCTAGTGGATCCCGCAGGTCACCGTGTGAACCTCAAACGCGGCTGAGACGGCGTCGGCCGTCCCATCGCCGTCCGTGTCGACGTCGGCCAGGCTCGTCGCCAACGACGCCGGTAGCCCCTGACTTTCGAGGAAGCTGCCGAGCGCGACCGCGTCGACGGCGGTGCCGACGATGCCCGAGAACCCATCTGCCGCGACGGTCCCCGACAGGTACAGCGGGGTCGCGGTGTCGATGGAGACGAAGCCGAAGTTGAGCTGGGCGTGGAAGATGGTGCCGGTGACGACGCTTCCGGCGATGGTGCCCGCGCCAGCGTAGACGGCGTGCCCGTCGGCGTCGACGTCGGCGCCAGGGTCGAACACCTCCGAGCCGCTGTGGTTGTCAGAGGGGTCGCCGTCGGTGTCGAGCCCGTTGATGAAGCCGACGCCGACTGCATCGTTGCACCAGTCCTGCAGGTCCCAGAGCTGCAGGATCAGCACCTCGGGCTGGTTCGCGGTGAAGTCAAGGAGCTGTGGGTCGAGCAACGACTTGGCGAGCGCGGCCGCGTTGTCGATCACGCCGTCACCGTCCAGATCGAAGCCCTCACTGGATGTGCCGACGGCGATGGAGTCGGTCACGAAGGTGACGCTGTCGCTGTCCACCGGGCAGGCGGGGGGCGTGCCGGTGTCGCCGCCAGAATCCCCGAGCTCGGCAGAATCAGCTCCAGCGCCACTATCGGCGTTGGTGGCTGTGTCTCCGAGGGAAATGGCGTCCTTGGCCGTCGTCGTGTTGTTGCAGGCGATCAGCAGCGACAGCAGCATGGTGGGCTCCTGGAGGTTTGGCGGCAATGTGCCACGGTTCTCGGCCAACGGCGCGGGAAGGGCGAGATCTTTCGGTCGGGACCTAGCGCCCGTCCACAAACCGGATCAACGCCGCGCGACTCCCGTTGTAGACGTTCTCGTCGCACGTGGACGCCCCCACGCCCGCGACCGGCCCGCCGCCCGTCTGCCAGAATGTCCAGTCGGTCCACCCGCTCGGCAGGTTGGGCGTTGCGTCGTCCCAGCTCGAAACCCAGAGGGCCGACGCCGAGAAGTCCCCCGCGCCTACACACTCGGTCCACCAGGTCTGCCCGCAATAGATCGCGGGCTCGCGCCCCGTCCTCGCGACGTACTCGCGCACGAAATCCCCGATCCAGGTGCGCATCTCCGATTGCGACAGCCCATAGCAGTCCGATCCGTAGGGGTTCCACTCGATGTCCAACGCACCCGGCATCGTCTGCCCGTCGTCCAGCCAGTCCCCGCCGTTGTCGACGAAAAAATCCGCCTGCGTCGCCCCATCCGACGAGTCTGGCTCTGCAAAGTGGTAGGCGCCACGCACGACGCCGGCGTCGGCCATGCCCGCGAAATTCGTGGCGAACGCCGGGTCGATGAACCCGGTGCCCTCCGTTGCCTTGGCATAGCCGAAGTCGTACCCGTCCGCGTAGACGGTCGGCCAATCGATGGTGTCGTCCCAGTGCGAAACGTCGACGCCCTGCGGGTTTGCGCCGTTGCCGGTGTCGGTGTCGGTGTCGGCGTCCGTGTCAGAATCGGTGTCAGC
Source organism: uncultured Pseudomonadota bacterium (assembly GCA_903844155.1). Classification (GTDB taxonomy): domain Bacteria; phylum Myxococcota_A; class UBA796; order UBA796; family SXON01; genus CAIUMM01. The sequence goes on from CAIMSU010000353.1 coordinate 2,634, forward strand.
GTCGGTGTCAGCGTCGGTGTCGGAATCCGTGTCGGTGTCCCCGCCGGTGTCATCCGTGACGACGGCGCTGTCATGCCCGGCGTGCGCGTGATGGAGCGCTTTGGGCGTGGAGGGCACGGCACAGCCCACAAGCAGGGCGGGGAGGGCGAGGGCTCGCATCGGGACTCCGAAGGGCGCCGTTGTACCCCCAAAAGGGTCCGTCGTCGCCGGATGCTCGCGGCGCCGCGCTAGTTCGGGTCCACGCCAGCGGTCCCTGGAACGACCACGTCCGTGACCGATGCCTTGGTCCCGACCTCCGGCGCCTGCGCGCCCGGATCGGGACCCGATGCCGGGATCTCGGGCCCGCCACAGGGCGGCGTGACCGGGTCGCTCGCCGAGCTGTGGAGCATCGGCGAGTTGTAATCGCAACCCCCGAGCACCGTGCAGGCCACCGCGGAGGCCGAGCGGACGACCTTGTCGTTCCCCACCGGTGTCGGGCCCGCGGCGACTGGCGTCGGCTTGCAAAGGTCGTTGACGGGCGGCTTGGCCACGGGCGGCGGCGCGGTCACCGCGGTCCGGCAGACCTGCGCGAGCGAGATGCAGGCGCCCCCGCACACCTGCGCCCCGGGGCACGACGGGGCGACGGGCGCAGCGGCCAGGGCGATTGAAACCAGCGTGCTGAGGAACATCGCGAGAGCTTACCCTGAGCCCGATTGGCCGCGCTAGGATCGCCCGGGCAGGCCCGGCCCGAACCACCGGGCGAGCAGCGCGTCCAGCGAGATCCGGCCCGGCCCGAAGCACAGGACGATCAGCGCCACCAGCAGGTAGAAGAAGGGGTCCGAGGCGATGAAAGCGTCCGGGTCCCCGAACGCGTTCAGGAACGTCGCCCGGTCGTCGGGCACCGAGAGCCAGGCGACGAGCATGTTCACGGCCAGGACCAGAGCGATCGGCCGGGAGAACAGCCCAAGCAGCAAAAGCCAGCCCCCCGCAAACTCAAGCCCGCCCACAAACCAGGCGTTCAACCCGGGCTGTGGGATTCCCAGCTCGGTGAAGAAGTCGGTCACCTTGTCGTGGTGCGTCAGCTTGCCCCAGCCGTCCGTCTGGTACTGGTAGCCCCAGAGACGCACCGCCAAAAGCAGCACGGGCTGTGTCAGATCGAGCAGCGAGAACGCGCGATCGAGGATCGGTCGCGCGCGGTCGAGGAGGGCGGGCATGGAGCTCCGGGGGCGAGCGCTCTACTATCGCCAATTCACCCCGTTTACCCCCGCTTGCGCCGCCCGCCCAACCACGCGCCCGCGAGCAGGACGAGGCCGGCCAGCGCCGCCGGATCCCCCGAGCCAGTGACCGAACAGCTCAAACCGCCGCCGCCCTGCCAGGTGGCGGTGTCCACGGTCCCGGGAACGCCCGTATCTCCGCCGGTATCGCCCGTGACCGCGGTGTCACCCGGGGACGAGTCGCCGCCGGTGTCCGGCACGAACGGGTCGACATAGTTGGGGATCCCGTCGCCGTCCGTGTCGCCGTCACCCTCGTTGGAGTCGGGGATGCCGTCGTTGTCGCTGTCCGTGTCGAGGTAGTTGGGGATCCCGTCGCCATCAGCGTCCTGGTCCTCGGCGGTGCCGGTGACACCGTCACCGTTCGCGTCCACCGCCTGCTCCTCGGCCGTGGGAATGCCGTCACCATCGTCGTCGGCATCGGCGTAGTCGGGGCTGCCGTCGCCGTCGGTGTCGCCTGAGCCTTCGGTCGAGTCGGGGACGGTGTCAGCGTCCGAGTCCAGGTCCAGGTAGTCGGGCGTGCCGTCGCCATCGGTGTCCGGCGGCGTCGCGGCGGGATCCGTGTAGTCGTAGCTGCCCTTTTCGGTGGACGTGAGGATGCCGTCGCCGTCGTCGTCCGTGTCCTTCCAGTCGGGGATGCCGTCGCCATCGGTGTCCTGGGCGGTCGAGGGGTCGGAACCGTCGAACCCGGTGCCGACCTCCATGCCGTCGGGGATGCCGTCGCCATCGGTGTCGGCGTTGTACGGGTCGGATCCGAGGACAACCTCGATCGCGTCGGAGAGGCCGTCGCCGTCGGAGTCGAGACCGGCGCAGCAGGTCGGGTCCACGTAGTCAAGGATGCCGTTGCCGTCTTCGTCGCGTTCACCCTCGGACAAGTCCGACTCGCCGTCATTGTCGCTGTCACTGTCGAGGTAGTTGGGGATGCCATCGCCGTCCGCGTCGGGATCGGCGACGCCGTCCTTGTTGGCGTCCACCGTCTGCTCGTGGGAGGTGAGGATGCCGTCGCCGTCGTCGTCGTTGTCGACGTAGTCGGCGCGACCGTCGCCGTCAGTGTCGGTCATCACGCCGTCCGGCGCCTCGGTCGCGTCGGGGACGGTGTCGTCGTCGGAGTCGGTGTCGAGGTAGTCGGGCGTGCCGTCGCCATCGGTGTCGTAGAGCTCGCTCGTGGGATCCGTGGCGTCGTAGCCGACGTTCTCGTCGATGGTCTGGATGCCGTCGTCGTCGTCGTCGGTGTCGTTCCAATCCGGGTTGCCGTCACCATCGCTGTCGCGCGCGGTGCCAGTCGTGGCGTAGTCGGGGCCGACCTCGACCCTATCGTAGATGCCGTCGCCGTCTGTGTCAGGATTGGTGGGATCCGAGCCAAGAATCGCCTCCTGGTCGTCTGTCAGGCCATCGCCGTCCGAGTCCAGCCCCGCGCAGCAGCCCGGGTCGACGTAGTCGGGAATGCCGTTGCCATCGAGGTCGACGTCGCCCTCCGACGCGTCCGACTCCCCATCGTTGTCACTGTCACTGTCCAGGTAGTTGGGGACGCCGTCGCCATCCGCGTCCGGGTCGGCGACGCCGTCGTTGTTGGCGTCGACGTTCAACTCCTCAAGCGTGCCGATGCCGTCGCCATCGTCGTCGCTGTCGTACGCGTCGGGCCTGCCGTCGCCGTCGGTGTCGCTCAAGCCCTCGTAGCTGTCAAGCAGACTGTCGCCGTCGCTGTCGATGTCGAGGTAGTCGGGCGTGCCGTCCCCATCGGTGTCGGCGGGATTGCTGGCGTCTGCGCCGACTTCTGTGGACGTCGGGATGCCGTCGCCGTCGTCGTCCGTGTCGTTCCAGTCGGGGATGCCGTCGCCGTCGCTGTCTTGTGGATTGGTGACGTCGCTGCCGACCTCGGTGCCGTCGGGGATGCCGTCGCCATCGGTGTCGGCGTTGTGCGGGTCGGAGCCGATGATCGCCTCCTGGTCGTCTGTCAGGCCGTCGCCGTCCGAGTCAAGTCCGGCGCAGCAGCCCGGGTCGACGTAGTCGGGGATGTAGTTCCCATCGAGGTCGACGTCGCCCTCGGAGAGGTCCGACTCGCCGTCGCCATCACTGTCGGAATCGAGGTAGTTGGGGACGCCGTCGCCGTCGACGTCGAGGTCGTAGGCCTGACCACCGGTGCCGTCGTTGTCGGCGTCCACAGCTTGTTCTTCGGCGGTGGGGATGCCGTCGCCGTCATCGTCGGGGTCCTGGTAGTTGGGGAGGCCGTCGCCGTCCGTGTCCGCGTCCAGCTCATCGGCGTCCAACACTGTGTCGCCGTCGGAATCGAGGTCGAGGTAGTCGGGGATGCCGTCGCCATCGGTGTCCGCCGGGGTCGCGCCCGAGCCGGCCTCCTCGGTGGTGAGGATGCCGTCGCCGTCGTCATCGGTGTCGTTGAAATCGTAGGTTCCATCGCCATCGCTGTCGAGCGGGGCGGCAAAATCGCTGCCGTACTCCGTGCCGTCGGGGACGCCGTCGCCGTCCGTGTCAGCATTGTTGGGGTCTGAGCCCCACAGCAGCTCGGTCTCGTCGGGGACGCCGTCGCCGTCTGTGTCTGTCAGCTCAGTCAGGCCGTTGCAGTCATTGTCGATCCCGTCGGCCAGCTCGACCGCGCCGGGGTGGATGCTCGGGTCGGTGTCGTTGCAGTCCGTACCGCCATAATCCGACGAATCGTACCCGTCGCCGTCCTGGTCGTAGTCGTCGTTCCCCGCACAATCGCTGTCGACGCCGTCGTACCAGGTGTCAGCGGCGCCCGCGTACACGCTCGCGTCTGTGTCGTTGCAGTCCGTACCGCCCGCAGAAATAGCAGGTTGGCCGTCCCCATCCTGGTCCGAGTCGTTGCCGTCGCAATTCTGGTCGACGCCGTCGTACCAGACCTCGGCCGCGCCCGGATTGACACTCGCATCCGCGTCGTTGCAGTCCGTCCCTCCGTAAGCCGCGGAGTCGTAGCCGTCCCCGTCTGCGTCCAACAGATCCGCACCGGAGCAGTCCTGGTCGATGCCGTCGTAGGGGATCTCGGTCGCGCCGGGGTGGACGCTTGAGTTGGAATCGTCGCAGTCGGTCCCACCGTACGCGGCCCCATCGTAGCCGTCGCCGTCCGCGTCGTGATTGTCAGAGCCGGAGCAGTCCTGGTCGATGCCGTCGCCAGCGGGATCAGGCGCACCCGGGTAGACGATAGGGTCGCCGTCGTTGCAGTCCGTCCCGCCGTAGCTTGCCGAGTCATAGCCGTCGCCGTCCTGATCGTAGTCGGAGCCGCCGTCGCACGCCTCATCCACCCCGTCGTACCAGACTTCGGGGGCGCCGGTGTAGGTGGAAGCGGCCAGATCGTTGCAATCCGTCCCGCCGTAGAGGTCGGAGTCCTGCCCGTCCCCGTCCTGATCGTAGTCGGACGTCCCTGAACAGTCTTGATCCACGCCGTCGTACCACACTTCGGCAGCGCCCGGGTTGACTGTCGCGTCCGTGTCGTTGCAGTCCGTACCGCCCGCCTCCACCGCAACGTAGCCGTCGCCGTCTTGATCGTTGTCGTTGCCGTCGCAATCCTCGTCCACGCCGTTGTACCAGATCTCGTGCTCGGCGGGGTTCACGCTTGCATTGGAGTCGTCGCAGTCCTCGGCGCGGATCACGTAGCCAGCGGGCTGATCGACGGCTGTGTAGGTGACCGTTGGGTTGCCGTAGCCGTCGCCATCGGCGTCCTGGTACCAGGTGGTCAGGTGCCCGGACTCGCAGATGGACCGGAAAGCCGAGCTGCAAGGCTCGTCATTCCACGTGTCATCCGCCCACCGGTTGTATTGGGTGCAGTCCTCGTTGCCGCCCGAGTCATTGGGCTCGCCCGAGTGCCAATTCGTGTAGGTGACCGGCGCGCCGCTCGGGTTGACAAAGGAGCCCTCAGTCGTCTGATCATTAAGTCCAAACCACCACTTTTCCAGCGAGTAGGTGTTCAGCGCACCGTCGACCCAGACGTTCTCGGCAGCGTCTGCGATCTCGACCATGCTGTAGTCGTACAGCTCGCATTCTGCCTGTTGCCCCGCCCAGGATCGCGTGTCCGTGATGAACATGTACGCGTGCCCGTGCTGCTGCACCGGGTAGGGACAAACGCTGCCCTCATCGATGTTGCCATCGCAGTTGTCGTCGTAGTCGTCGCAGCTCTCCGTCGCGCCCGGGTGCGTGCCGTTGCGGGTGTCGTCGCAGTCCGTTCCATCGGCAACATAGCCGGCGGGAGCTGTGTCTGTGTACTTGGGAAAGTAGGGATCACCGTAGCCGTCCCCGTCGGAGTCCCGGTAGTACGTGCCCGCGAGGGCGGCGTGCGTGAACAGCGGAGACAGGAGGGACAGGAGGAGGGTGGACATCGTCGGAGAAGTGTGCCCGAACCCGCCGGCCGACGCAAGCGGGTCTGCCCCGATCCGCCAGACAATCGTGGGCTGGGCTACTCGTCCACTTGTCCCACGGTCACGACACCGTCTGCCTCGACCGCCATCCAAACCGTGCCGCCGGCGGCCCAACACGCGACCTTGGCCGCGGTGCCCGGGAGATCCCAGTCGAGCGTCTGCATCGCCGAAAGATCGGCCCCGAACGAAAGGTGTACGTCGCCCGCACTGTCCGACCACGCGATGTACCAGACCCCAGTGGCAGCGGACTGGGCGACGGCTACGTTCACGACCTGGCTCGCGGGCACGTCCACGATCGCGCTCGTCTCCACATCCATCATCCGGATGATGCCGCTGTCCGGGAGCGCCTCGACGATCTCGGGGTACCCAAGGTTGTCGAGCGAGTCGAGGTCGGCGACGTCGGGATCGCTCGCGACCGTGGAGACGGAGTAAGCGGCCTCGGGCCCGAGCGGATCGAAGGAGAACCCCAACAATTCCGACGCGTCCGACCCGTAGATCGCGTTGCTGCCGTTCAGCGTCATCGCGACCGTGGAGACGCCCTGACTCTCCTCGTGGTTCACGTCGTAGTTGCTGGACGTGATGTCATCCACCCGGGCGAACGTCAGGTTTCCGTCCGTGTCCGCGCCGGCGGCGAGGAGGGAGCTGCCGTTGTAGACGAACGAGACGTCTGAGTACGCCGCAGTGCCGGTCGACTGCACGTTCACGCCATCGCGCGAGCCCGTAGAGAGGTTGAAGCGGACAAAGCGCAGGCCGTGGCCGCCGGTCAGATCAAGCGCGAGCACGCCGTAGATGTACTCGTCCGTGACCGTGAACCCCTGCCCGTTGCCGACGTTGAACGACGACGGGTTCGAGGTGTTGCTGTTCCACATCTGGACACCGGCGACGGTGTGCGGCGCGGACAAGGACCAGCGGATTGCAGCGGCAGAATCGTAGTAATCCTGCGCGCCGGAGGTGAGGTGGGTGTCGGGGACCGAGAGGTAGACGTCCGTGCTGTTCGCCGCGAACATCGGCTCGCGCGCGTCGCGGAAGACGAGGCCGGGCAGGGCGTTGAGGGAGAACCGGTCGTTCTGCCCGTCGCAGTCGCTGTCCTTGCTGTCGCCGAGCAGCTCCACTCCGCCGGGGAAAACGGTGGCGTCGCGGTCGTCGCAGTCGCTGCCTTCGGTGCCGTGGATGGCGTCGAACCCGTCGTAGTCCTGGTCCCAGTCGGAGTGCCCGTCGCAGTTCTTGTCGAAGCCGTCGTACCAGTCGTCGGGGGCGCCGGGGTAGAAGGTCGCGTCCGTGTCGCTGCAGTCGCCGCCGGGGAGCACGCCCGAGCCCGGGACGTACTTCGTCGGGCCGTACGTGACGGTCGTGTCGTCGGTGTGAAAGCCGTCGCCGTCCTGGTCATAGTCGTCGTTGCCAGCGCAGTCTGAGTCGATGCCGTCGTACCAGTTGTCGACGCCGCCGGGGTGCACGCCGAGCGCGGTGTCGTCGCAGTCGCCGCCGGAGAGGCCGCCGGAGCCGGAGACCCCGGCCGTCGGCAGGCCGACGTAGGCGTCGGGCACGTAGCCGTCCTTGTCCTGGTCGTAGTCGTCGTCGCCCGCGCAGTCCTGGTCGACGCCGTCGTACCAGATCTCGGTCGCGCCGGGCCTGATCGTGCCGTCGGTGTCGTTGCAATCGCCCCCGGGGAGCGCGCCGGAGCTGGCGACGCCGCCGGTCGCCAGGCCAACGTACGCGTCCGGGACGAAGCCGTCCTGGTCGGCGTCGTAGTCGTCGTCGCCGGCGCAGTCCTGGTCGACGCCGTCGTACCAGGTCTCCGTCGCGCCCGGGTTGACGGACGCGTCCGCGTCGTTGCAGTCCGTGGCGGCGGGGTAGCCGTCGCCGTCGTTGTCGACCGTCGACTGGCGGTCCTTGACCTGCTTGTCGGAGATCCAGGTGCAACCGGGCGCGAGGACGAGGGCGACGAGAGCGGCACAGCGGGCGAAGGAGGAGCGCATCTGCCCTCAAGGTAGCACGCGGGGATCGCCCCGTCTCAGAAACGCCCTACGCGATTCTGAGCCCTGGACATTTTTTGGCAAGGCGGATCGCGGCAATGGAGGGGAAAGCGGGGTAATGGCTCGACGTGCATCCGGCCGAACGACTACGCTACCTGGAGACGCGGGCGAAGCGGCGCTTCGGGCAGAACTTCCTGGTGGATCAAGGCGTGGTCGGCCGGATCGTGCGCGTGGCGGGCGTGGGAGCGGGCGACCGGGCGCTGGAGATAGGGCCGGGGCTCGGGATCCTCACGGAGGCGCTCGTGCGCGCGGGTGCGGTGGTCACGGCGATCGAGCTGGACCGGGATCTGGCCGCTGGAATTCGCGAGGGGATGCCGGCGGTCACGCTGATCGAGGGGGACGCGCTCCGCGTGGACCTCGCCGAGGCCATGCCCGCCGGCGACCGACCCTGGAAGATCGCCGCGAACCTGCCCTACAACGTGGCGACCCCCATCCTCATGCGCCTGCTGGAGCACGGGTTTGAGTCCGGCGCCCTCATGTTCCAGCGCGAGGTCGCCCTCCGCCTTGTCGCCACGCCCGACGACCACGCCTTTGGCGCGCTCTCGGTGCAGGTGCAGGTGCGCGCGAACGTGGAGATCGCGATTGAGCTTGGGCCCCACGCCTTCCACCCGGCTCCCAAGGTCCATTCGTGCGTTGTCCGCGTTGTTCCTGTCGTCCCTGACTTCGGGAGCACGCCCGCCGGAGCACCCGTCACGGCGACGCATTTTGACAGGGTCGTCCGGGCGGGCTTCGCGCAACGCCGCAAGTACGTGGCCAATTCGCTCACAAGCGCCTTTGAGCGCCCCGCCGTCAACGTCGCCCTCGACGCCGCGGGCATTCCCGGCACCCTGCGCGCCGAACGCATCGACCTCTCTGGCTGGCGGCGGCTCGCCGGGTTGCTCGGGTAGGGCGTTATAGCCCCCCCTCTCCCGGATCCCGAATCGACATGCGCATCACCTCCTGCGGCATCACCGACGTTGGCGTAAAGCGAACGAACAACGAGGACAACTACCTCATCAATGACGAGCTCTCGCTGTACATCGTCTGCGACGGCATGGGCGGGCACGCGGGTGGGGAGTTCGCGAGCCAGATCGCGGTCAATACGGTTGAAGAGGTGCTCTCGAAGCTGGAGAGCTCTCCCGAGGTCGACGCCGCACGCGAGGACGGGCCCGTCGAGGTCATGCGCGAGCGCATCCGGTACGCCATACGGCTGGCTGGCAAGCGGATCTTCGAGAAGGCCCTCGCCGAGCCCGAGTACAAAGGCATGGGGACGACCGCGCTGGTGCTGCTCTTTGACGCCGGAAACATGTTCATCGCGCATGTCGGCGACAGTCGCGGGTACATCGTGCGCGAGGACCGGATCGAGCAGTTGACCGAGGATCATTCGCTTGTCAACGAGAAGATCCGCGCAGGCGTCCTCACCCCCGAGCAAGCCAAGACGCACAAACTCAAGAACATCATCACCCGCTCGCTCGGCTACACCGAGGACGTCGAGATCGACATCCAGGTTCGCGCCGTCCGTCGTGGCGACCGCTTCCTGCTCTGCTCCGACGGCCTCTCCAACCTCGTCGACATCGCCGACCTCGGCGAGACCGTCCGCGGCCTGGCACCGCAAGACGCCGCCCGTCGCCTCATCCACCTCGCCTGCGAGCACGGGGGCGACGACAACGTCACCGCCATCGTCGCGCGCGTGGACGAAGTGAACTGAGCGACGGTGGCTGGAGCCGACGGCGACGATCGCGGTGGGGACGAGCAGATCACCGTCCTCGTCGTCCGTGACGGCGGGCGAGGCACGATCCAGCAGTGGACGTGGTCCAGGCGGCGGCTGACGCAATCGGGCGTCGCCGCGGCCTCGGTCCTCTCCTTGCTCGTCGCTGTGGCTTTGGGCGGTTCAGCCGGCCTTCATGGCGGCTCGGACCGTGACCGCGTCGTCGCCGAGAACATCGCACTGCGCACCCAGCTCGACGAGGCAAAGTCCGCGTTGGACGAGGCACAGCCCCTGCTCCGCCGCGTCCGCGCGTACGATGACGAGCTGCGGGATCTGGCCAAGCGCGAGGCCCTCCCCGGCTTCGGCCCGCTCGACGAGGAGGCAATGGCCGACCGCGAAAAGTGGCTCAGCGGCGTCGTCGGCAAGGATGCCCTCGATCAGCCAGCCACAGACGTGCTCAGCCAGGCGGTGGACGTTGAAAAGCGCGCCTCCGAGGTGCGGGCGGACGCAAAAGAGCTTGGCGGCCGCCTCGCCCAGCTCGGCACGCTGCTCGACCGCCTCACCGCGATGTCCGACGGCATGCCGCAGCTTTGGCCGGTACAAGGCGGATTAATCACGTCCGGCTACGGGTGCCGCATGGACCCCTTCGGCCACTCGGGCGAGAAATTCCACACGGGCCTCGACATCGGCGTCCCCTTCGGCACCCCCGTCCACACCACCAACGATGGCGTGGTCACCTACGCGGCATGGGACACGCACGGCTGCGGGAACAAGATCCAGATCGACCACGGTGGCGAGATCGCCACGCGCTACTGCCATTTGTCGTCGATCCTCGTCGCGGCGGGCGACACGGTGTCGACCGGCGAGATGATCGGGCTCGTCGGGAGCACGGGCGCGTCGACGGGGCCGCACTTGCACTACGAGATGTGGTTCGGGGATGAGACCAGGAATCCGCTGGATTATCTGCCGAAGAGGTGAGGAAGTCGGGAAGGCGGAGGGGGGCGAGGAAGGGGATCAAAGCGCCGGGTTCGCCAAGCAGACCGGCGAGGGAGCCACATGCGAAAAGTGACGTCGTCGGTTTTCGTATGTGCGGGGAAGAACTAGGGATGGCCCGGGAAGAGGAAGAATCTACCGCCAAGGAAGAAGATCAAGGCGCCAAGTGCGCCAAGCAGACGGGAGAGGGAGCCACGTACGAAAAGTGACGTTGTCCGTTTTCGTGTGTGCGGGGAAGAACTAGGGATGGGCGGGGGAATATCCGCGGCAAACCCAAATATTTCGGTTGAGGCCAGCGGCCGGGGCGTGGACGTCACGCCTTTCACCCCGATCTCCGCCGACTTTCTCGAATCGGCCCGGACATATTCTGACCAGGGCTCAGAATCGCGTAGGGCGTTTCTGAGACGCTTCTTCCGATGTTCGGCGTGCCACGAGGCGAAATCAGATGGAGGGGGGTCATGGCAGCGCGACGGCGGCCACGCTGCCGGAGGCCGCGACGCGCGGACTCAAATTCGTCCCCTGCCGCGCCCACACCGACTCGTCCTTCGCGGCCTCGCACGTCCATTCGTGGCCGTTCTTCGCCTCACAGGCGCGTGCGTCCATGCCGATGCCGACCTCGACCAGCGGGCCGGCGCACGGCTTGCCGGCTTGCGTGCAGGTCACGGCGACGGGGTGGGTCGGCGTCATCGCGGCGGTCATCGAGAGCGTGACCGGCGTTGGCGGTGCGGCGCCGTCGGTGGCGGGGAGCTCGGGGACAGGAAACAATCGGCCAGCAAAGCCTGGAGCTTGCACCCAGATGGAGTGCGGAGCATCCTTCGGCCGGCGGAGCGTGAGCTTGCCGGACGCGTCTGTGTGCTGGGTTCGGGAGGCGTCGTCCGAGACATAGGCGTTGGCGATGGGTTTTCCGGCGTCGTCCGTCACCGCCAGGTCGACGAGGACGGGCGGGCTCAGCGTCATCCCCAGCTTGTTGATCATGCCGGTTGGCTGGATGCTTTCGACGAGCGTCCCGCAGTTGGGGGTCTCCACTTCGGCGACGAGACGGCCGCAGGTGCTGGGACCGACCTTGACCGGCTTCCCGACCTCCCACGGATAGTCGTTGATCAACGTGGCGATCGGCGCAGGATCGGCGGTGTAGACGTGCATCACCCCGCTGTCGCCGCAGCCCTCCGACGTGACGGTCACGTTGTCGACGCAGGTGCCCTGGCACGCCATCTCCACGTGCGCGTCGCCGGTGGGGCTGGGCGTCGGGCCGGCGTACACGAGCGCGGACCACACGCCGTCCTCGATACGGTAACTACCGGGCTTTACCCCCGTGAACGTGCAACCGAGCGCCTTGTCGTTGTCCTCGCAGGCGATCGGTACCGCCTCGGTCTCGCCGATGTTGTTCTCGCCGCCGAGGCCCACGCGCACGAGGTGCGTGTTGCCCGCCTTGTCGCAAAAGGTGACGGAGATGTTGGCCAATGCCTGATCAGCGTCGGGCGGCGGGCCGTTGGACCCGCACGCGAGGAGGAGTAGGAGCGGGATCAGCATGGCGACTCGGACAGGTGGCGGGCGAAAAAGGTTCTGGAAAGGCCTACCAATTGACCTTCCCTCGACCGAGCGCCAGCTCCAGGCCGCGCACGGAGTGGGCCGAATCGCCGATGATGTCCAGGTAGATCTGCTCGTCCTTCGCCCGGATCTCGTCGAGATGGTCGAACGCGCCCTGCTTCTGGAGGTCGGCCACGGTGACGACGAGGTTCTGCGCCGCGCCTTCGATCGCCGTGAGCTGCGTGGTGTCGGGGACAAACAGGCCCATCGCCTGCAACTTGGAGATCGTCTCGAGCCAGTGACCGAGGAACTTCATGCGTTGGACAGTCAATTTCAGCTTGTAGTCGCCGTGCTCGTGGAGCGCCTGATCGTAGATCTTGAGCTCGATGGGCAGACGGTAGAAGAGCAGGGGGACCTGGCCTTCCACCACGCTCCGGTCCTTCGGCGTGCCGAACCCGCGCGCGACGGCGTAGGCGACACCCTGAACGAGGTGCGCGCCGCCGCACGGATAGGAGAAAAGTGGCTGTCCCGTGCGCTGGAAATCGTGCCCCGCCTTCATGTCGGCCACCATGAACGCGCTCTCCTGCACCAGCACCGCGGCGTCGAACGACGTGAGGTCGTCGAGGTTCATCGCCGTGCCATCGGTGGCGGTCCAGGAGAGCTTCCCGGGCGCCCAGCTCGCCAGACCTTGCAGCGTCCAGGAGATGTCGCCCGGGTCCGTGAACGAGCTGTGGTTCGTCGCGGCGACCAGGTAGGTCTTCAGCATGGTCATGCGGTACAGATCGGCCGCAGACACAGTCCCTGTGCGGGTGGTGAACGTGGCGGCCGGGTCGACGCCCGCCTCGCTCATGTTCTTGAGGAGGAGATCCGTGTGCGGCTCCACACGCACCTTGCCGACGCTCGTCGGAAAGCCGACCAGCGTGAGCGCCCCGGCTGCGCGAGGTTCAGCGTAGGAGGCGAACAAATGGGCGACGGCCTCCCGCCCGTCGGACAACCGGAACTCCTTCCCCCGTGCGAGCAGGCCATGCGCGATGGCCCAGGGGTTCTCGGGGTCGCCGTCCCGCGCGTCGACCACCTTGCCGAGGATGGCGAGGGCACCGTCGTACGCCGGGAGGCCCGGAATGGGCTTGGGGACGGCGTTGTTGTGGGAGGGGGCCACGGGGACGAGGTCCTTCACGTTGGCGACGGTCCAGACGGTCGGTCCGGGCGCGGCGGACGGCGCGGGCGCGGGACCGGGCGGAGACCCGAAGCCCGGTGTTGGCGGTGTCGGCGTCACGGGGGCGACCGACGGAGTCGGAGCCGGCGCGCTGGTCGGCACGCCCCCGGAGCACGCGGCGAGCAGCAGCCAGATCACTCGCCCTTCACCTTGCCATCGTCGCCCGTAGAGCCCTCGGCGTCCTTGGAGCCTTTCTTCGCACCCTTCTTGGAGCCGTCGGTATCGGCACCCTTGCCGTTCTTGGCCGCGTCGACCTCATCCATGTGCCGCTGCAACGCGTCGATGTGGAGGATGCGGTCGTGGTCGGTCACGAACGCCATGCCCTGGCTGATGGCGAAGCGCGGGTGCTCGAGGGGACTGTCGCTGATCCGCACCTTCCAATCAAGCTTTCCCGGCTTCTTGAAGTTGAAGACCCAGCCCGTGTCCGTCAACGCCCAGAGCCGGCCCGCCTCGTCCGTCGTCAGGTCGAGGTCCTCAAAACCTTCGCCGAGGATCTTCGAATCCGCGACCACGCCATACCGGAAACCATCCGCGTTGTACGCGACGATCTTGCCGCCGAAGGTCATGTAGAGGCGCCCGTCCGACCCCGCCTGCACGGCGTTGGGTGTGCCGTCCTGCACCGTCCAGCGTTGCGTCTCCTGGGAGTCCAGCGTGTAGGTCACCGCCGTGTCGCCTACAAAGGCCACGAGGTCGTGCTTGTCAGCGTTCCAGGTCAGGTATCCCTCACCGCCCACGCCCGGGTCCATCTGGTGGTCGCAGCGCACCGTCCAGCCGATCTTCACGTTGCCGTCCTCGTCGAAGATCTGGATTCGACCATTGGAATCGAGCACGGCGTACTCGTCGCTCTCCTTCTGGGGGATGATCTCGACGTCGATGGGCTCCATGAACCCGCCCGTCTCCTTGCTCGCCCCCGACCCGCCGACGTACCACTTCCGCGAGCGCCCGAACCAGTCGTTCGCGACGTCGGCCGGCGGGCCCCACTGCTTTTCGCTCACCCCCTCCGCATTGTAGCGCTGGATCCGGTTGTTTCCCGTGTCCGCGATGATCACACTGCCGTTCCGGTCGGCCTCCACGGCGATCGGCTCCTCAAAGCTCTGGATCGCCCCGACCTCCCAGCCCGTCTCGCCCCAGGCCTTGATGTTGCGGCGTCCGCCGCCCCGAAGCTCCGCGTAGGCCTGGAAGATCTCGATGAGCTCCAGCATCTCCTTCTGCTGCTTTCCGAGCGCGCGCAACGCGGCCATGTGAAGGCCGGGGATGCCGTTCGGGTCCTTGAGCTTGCGGATGGCGTCGATGGACTTCTGGTCGGGCACGATGGCCTGCGCCCGGTAGCCGATCGGAACCAGCGTCGTCACCCGCTTCTGCAGGTAGTCCGGTCCGTTTCCGGCAGCGGCGATCAAGAACCCAAGGGAGTCCATGTCATCCGGCGCGTCCTTGTGCTTCTGGTAGGCGTCGAGCACCTGCTTCTCGAAGTCCGCCGCCAACTTCGTCCCTTCCTTGCCGGTGCGGAACGCGTCGACCTTCTCGACCGCCTTTGCCCGCTCGCCCTCCGTGAAGTTGACCGCCACCTCCGCGATGTAGAGGTCCGGGTACACGCCGCCGTCGTAAACGTCGACAACGTCGATGCGGACGACCTTTCCCGTCGCCGAGATGGGCAGGTCGACGCGCTGGACCTCGTCCTGGATGCGGATGTCGTCACCCACCTGTTTGCCGTCGACGGAGATTCGGACCGTCTTTGGCCGCGAATACTCCTTGAACGAGTCCTCACCCGCGGCGAGGTTCCCCGGCCAGATCGACAGCTCCTCGATCTTCGTCGACTCGCCAAGATCCACCTCCAGCCAGGACCCGTCGCCCGGCCCGATGGCCCCCTCGGCCCAGCCCGTCGACAACAATCCGTCGACGGCAAGATCGGCGGTATGCTTGCCTTTGTCGTCCTCTTTGACGGAGGAGCCGGTCACCTTCCCGGCGGCGAGCGCGGGGTGCAGGGCGGCGAGGAGCACAAGAACGGGCGCGAGCGACAGCATAGGCAAACTCCGACGGGTGTTTCTACCGGAACACGCCGAAGGTGTCCATGCGTTCCGGGGCGCGGAGACAGGGCTTGACGGGGGGTTGACGCGGGCCGGAAGAAATCGATCTTGACTATGAAAATGAAAGTCATTATCAACACGTCAATGGAGATCCGACCGATGCCCCTGCTCGCCCTCGCACTCGCTCACCCGGCTTTCGCCGACGATCGCTACTTGCCCTGGACCTACGCCGCGCAAACGGAGGGCAAGAACGCCGTCGAGCTTGAACACTACCTCACGCTGGAGACGCCAACGTCGGCCGGCACGCCGAGAGCGAGCTGGGAGCACCAGGTCGAGCTGGAGTACGGCCTCACAAAGCGGCTGGAGGCGGGCATCTACATGGTCGCCGATCAGTCGGACGGCGGACCGCTCACCTTCGCGGGGTACAAGGCGCGTTTGCGCTATCGGCTCTCCGAGGTCGACGCGCCCGTGGCGACCTGCGCCTACCTCGAGTACGTCGGCTCGTCCGACCTCGACCATCACGAGCTGGAGGGCAAATTCATCGTGTCCGGGGCGGCCGGGCGCGTGCACGGCGCGCTCAACGCCACGGTCGAGGGGCACTTCGGGGCGGCGCAGGCGGTGATCTACGAGCCGACCGCCGGGCTGATGGTCGCCGCGACTCCGAGGGCGTGGTTCGGCGCGGAAGGGAAGGTCGAAGGCGGGTATGTCGACGGGGCGATGGAGTCGCCGCGGGCGTGGCTGGGGCCGGCCGTCCACCTGGTCGCGCGGGAGGGCGATGATGACGGCGATGAAGCGGGTGAAGTGGGCAAGCCCGGCCTCGCCTGGACGTTCGGCGCGATGGTCGGGCTGACGGGCGAGAGCCGTACGGACGCGTTCGTGGAGGTGCGGTCGCTGATCGCGTTGGAGCTCTAGCGTAGGATGACGCCATGCAGAAGTCGGGCCGGATCCCGTGGCGCCTGCCAGCCGCATCCTACGCGGCGGTCGTCTGCGGGATGGCGCTCGGGCAACGCTGGCTGATCTACCCGGGCCAACTGAAGGCTCCGGGCGGGATCCCGATGGTGGGCGAGCACTTCTTTGTGCCCTTTGAGGCGGGTACAGCGGGGAGCGGGACGGTTCCGGTGTGGACGGTTCCGACGACCGGCTCGGCTGGCGGGGGGTCACGTCCCGCGCTGCTCGTCTGGTTCCACGGCAACGCCGAGCAACTTGCCGACACCATCTGGCCGGAGCAAAGCTTCGTCAATCGCGGCCTTTCCTTCGCCGCAGTGGAGTATGCGGGGTTTGGAGAGGCCACGGGCGCGGGGCCCACGGAGGCGACGGTCCTCGCCGGGGCTCGCGCCGGCCTCGATCAGCTACGCGCGAGCAGTGGGCCGCAGACACCGATCGTCTGCGTCGGCGCCTCGCTGGGAACCGGCGTCGCTGCGGCGATGGCCGCCGAGGGTCGGTGCGACCGGCTGGAGCTCGTCTCCGCCTACACCAGCCTGCCCGGCGCAGCGCAGTCCGAGTACCCGTGGTTGCCCGCAAAATGGCTGGTGATCGACCAATTCGACACTGGATCGCGGGCGGCCACCATCCGCGTTCCCACCCTCCTGGTGCACGGGACCGAGGACCGGACCTGCCCGATCTGGATGGGCCGACAGTTGGCCCGGGACATCGCGGGCGCCACCCTCCTCGAACGCCCGCGCGGGCACGGCGACATCCTCGACGAGGAGGTCTATGACCGACTCGCGGAGTTCGCCCGCGCGACGGTTAGCGGCACGTCGCCATGATCCTCCTGCTTGCCCTGCTCGCGTGTGCGCCCGCGCCGTCCGCGCCCGTGGCCGCGAGCCGTCCCCCGGTCGCGCCCCCCGAGTCCGCACCCGTAGAAGCGCCGGCGCCCCGGATTCCCGCACCGCCCGCCGTCCCCGTTCACGTCGACCTCCACACCGACACGCCGACCCAGATGGTCCGCCGCAACGTGGGACTCGACGATCCCAAGCTTGAAAGCGGGCTCTCGCAGATGCGGAAGGGCGGCACCAACGTGGTTGTCGAGGTGCTCTGGCCGCCGAAGGACCCTGCGACGCCGAAGGCCTGGACGGGGCAGGTCGACCGGCTGTTCACCAAGGTGGAGGCGGAGGATCGGCGGCTCGCCGACGTCGAAGTGGCACGGTCACCGTCGGACGTCACCCGGATCCTGATCGAGAAGCACATCGCCCTGCTCCTCTCCATCGAAGGCGCGCACGGCATCGACACTGGCGAGCCGATCGCGGCCGTCCTCGCACACCTCGCTGACCTCCAGAAGCGCGGGCTCTCCCTCATCGGCCTGACCTGGACGTTCTCGAACCGCTTTGCCGGCAGCTCCGGCGACCCGCCCGCCAACAACCCAGCCGGCACCGGCCTTACCGACGATGGCCGGGCGCTCGTGGACAAAGCCAACCGCCTCGGTCTGGTGGTCGACGTGTCGCACGCCTCGGACACCACGACGCTCGAGGCCTGCAACCGCTCCAAAGCCCCGATCATCGCCAGTCATTCCGACGCCGACGGGGTTCACCCGCACGCCCGTAACCTCTCAGACGACGCGATCCGGTGCATCGCGCAGAAAGGGGGCGTTATCGGCCTGAACTTCCACGCGCCGTTCGTCGGGCACGGTGCGGACGTGGCGAAGGTCGCGGA
Organism: uncultured Pseudomonadota bacterium; assembly: GCA_903844155.1. Taxonomy (GTDB): domain Bacteria; phylum Myxococcota_A; class UBA796; order UBA796; family SXON01; genus CAIUMM01. Next base: position 20,398 of record CAIMSU010000353.1, read on the forward strand.
CCACGCCGACTACCTCAAGAAGATCGGTGGGGCCGGCGTCGTCGCGCTTGGCAGCGACTTTGACGGGCTCATCGTGCCGGCGGCCGGGCTGGCCGACGCGGGGGACATCCCGGCGCTGTGGGCCGAGCTCAAGCGCCGGGGATGGACGGATGAGGAGATCGCGGGGGTGCAGGGGGCGAATTTCATGCGGGCGTGGGGGGCGGTGGTGCGGGGTGGCACGAGGCCGTGAAGGGGGATGGTGACAGGCGGGGCTGAAGAACCCGCAAGCCCCTGCAGACCCACAGCGGGTTTCCCCACCCCTACGCTCAGCCCAACCG
>CAIMSU010000354.1 GCA_903844155.1 uncultured Pseudomonadota bacterium
GACGCGGAAGAAGCGGAGCGAGCCGTCGGCACCGCGGTCGTAGACGCCGTCGAGGTGGAGGACGTGGAAGTGAAGGTTCAATTGCAGTGCCGAGCCGAAGCGCTGGATCGCCGTGACCGAGCCGCTCTGCCCGGCGCGTCGACCCGTCGCCAGGCGGTAGAACCGGGCGATGCAGCGCAGCGCGACCTGGAGGACGCCCTCGGCGAGGTCGGGTCGGCGGGCGAGCAGGAAGCGCCGGGGCCACGGGACCGTGAGCACGAACTGCCGCGTCGCCGCCCACGGGATCACCCGGTCGACCCAGTGCGCGGCCTTCTCGTTCATGCGTCGGCCGAGGCAGGATGGGCAGAAGCCGCGGGTCTTGCACGAGAACAGCACGCACCGGTGATGCTCACACGGCGCGCATTCGAGCCACGCGAAGCCCTGCTTCGGGTCCCGGCAGCCGAGGTAGGCCTCGAACTCTCGCGTTACAAAGTAAGGAAGCGTGCGGTCGTGCGACGCTAAGACCCCCACGAGCTGCCGCACGCCTTCGCGCACGACCTCTTGCAGGTCCGCGTCGGCGTTCCCGCGCAGCTCGAGAATGCAGGCCATTGCCGGCCGCCCCGAGCAAGCCCCGAGCCGCGGGAACTACCGGCGTTGGTCCGTGTGACGTGTGACGAACGTCCGCCGGCCCTGTCAGACAGCCGTCGGTCTTCCGTCGGCAAGGGGGCGCGCTGCTCACGAGGTGACCTCGACGTTGGGGGTGTCCACCAGCGAGCCGCTCCATACCGACGTTCGGGTCCGCCGCCATGTGAATGACCTGCAGCATCACCGCAGGAGGAGATGGAAGATCCCTCGGTTGCAGAGGGGCGATGGGCCCCGGGGAAGGCGGCGGCATCGGTGTCGTCGCAGTCGTCGCCGCCGCACCAGGTGCTCTGGTGCCCATCGCCGTCGGCATCGCAGGAGCCGCAGAGGTCGGTGGTCGCCCACTGCGCTTCGACGTCGTCGAGCGTGGTGCCCTCGATGACGACGAAGGTGAGATCGCCCTCTTCCCCCGGCGCCATCGTCACGCCGGGCACCATCTGGATGCCCATCGCCGAGTCCGCGGACGCGCCGTCATTGTCGGTCAACGTCGGGGTCGCCGAATTGTTGGTGCTCCAACTCGCGTTGTGGCCGATCTGCGAGGTCGCCGGGCTGCACGCGCCGAAGCCCAGCGTATAGCCCTCGGCGGAGGACGTGCTGACGACGAGGTCGTCGATCCCGTCCCCGTCGGTGTCCAGAACGTCGTTCTCGGTGGTGTAATCGCCGGAGGCGCCGTCCGGGTCGGGGTCGACCTCGAAGTAGACCGCGAGCCGCTCAACAGCCGAGGTGCCCGCAGTGAGGTGGTAGTTCACGCGGATGGCGCTGCTGTCGCGCTGCCAGGCCTCGGTCTGCACCAGATCGAGGCTCTCCCCGCTGTAGGTGTAGCTGGAGATCGCCCAGTCCGCGGTAGAGATGTCCGCCTCTCCCGACACAGTACACGTCGCGCTGGGGGTGTTCGAGTTCGCGTAGTACGAGTCCGTGGTGTCGTTGCTCCGGTATTGGAACGCCAGTAGTTGCCACGGATAGCCCCAGTAGGCCCAGTCGACCCAGGTGCCGTCGTGAAGGGCCTGGAAGCCCTTTCCGGCGTCGTGATCGTTCCAGGTGCCGATGGTGTCGTAGTAGATCCGGACGGCGTCGCCCTCGATGACCTGGTCGGCGGACGCGGGCTGGGACGCGAGGAGGGCGAGTACGAGCAGCATGGCGGCAGTGTACACCCCGGACATGCGGGTACGCGCCTCGCTCCACGCCCGAGGGGTCGCGCCCGGGACGTGGGAGAGCGCCTCGCCCGGGGAATCGTCGCCCCCTTCGACGGAGATTCGCGGCCGGTCGGTCGTTCTGCCTACGGTGGGTGCTATGAATGCGGGTCATGGTCCGAGCCCGCCTCCGCCGCGTCCTGTTCGCGTTCATCGCGAGCGTGGGCGCGCTGTTGCTCCTCGAAGGGGCAGCCCGGCTCGCGATCCTCGCGCGGCTGAACCTGTTCCTCCCGCCAGACGTGGCCGCCTGGGTCACCTCCAACCAGGTCGTGTTCGACCCCGACCTCGGCTGGCGACCGGCAAACGGATTTCCTGTGGTAGAAGGTGGGTTCTTCAAGGGTGGGGCGTTCGACGCCGGGTCGGCCGCGCGACGACCCGGCGAGCTCCGCGGCTTTGCGTTTGGCGACTCGCAGACGCACGGGGCAGGGCTCGCGGAGGCGGACGCCTGGCCATCCGTGGCCGAACGTGATCTACGCGCGGAGGGGCTGGACATCGAGGTGATCAACCTCGGCAGCTCGGGCTACCGGAGCGCGCAGGTGCTGCGCCTGATCGAGTCGTGGGTGTTGCCGAACAACCCGGACTTCCTGATCGTCGACTGCCAGCTGAACGACAGCGAGGCGCTGCCGCGGGACTATGGACGGAGCTGGGCGTTGGAGCGGGAAGTGCTGTTCCAGAGTCGACTCTACCGGTTGATCTGGCTTGGGGTGGCGACGGCGAGGGGCCAGAACACCGGGCCTGTCGGCACCGTCAGCATCGAGCAGCCCAGAACGGAGCTGCAGGGCAGCGGAAATCACGAGGCGATCGCGGAGTTGGCCCGCACGGCGGGCATCCCATTGATCTTCGTCGACTACCCATTCAGCGGCTACCCGATCAAGAGCCTCGCACCTGCCGATCACCTGCCAAGAGGGGCGACCGTCGTGCCCGCGACCGCGGCGCTCCGCGCTACCGGGAAGCAAACGACCCAACTGTTCCTCGAGAACAACCACCTCAGCGTCGCCGGCAGCGAGGTCGTTGGGAAGGTGGTAGCGGAGACCGTGCGCACCAAGCTTGGGATTTGACTTGGGCACGACCGAGCCGATCCTGGCTCCGGAGCAGGTCTGGCGGGCGTATGACGAAGCCGAGCAGCGGCTGACGGCCAACGTGAGCGAGCGCAAGTTGGATCTCGCGGGCCTTCGCGCTGGAGACCGGGTGCTGGACCTCGCGACCGGCCGGGGGGAACCCGCAGTTCGCGCAGCGCGGCGGGTGGGCCCAACCGGCAAGGTGGTCGGGGTGGACCTCTCGGCCTCGATGCTCGAGTTCGCGCGGGAGCGGGCACAGCGCGAAGGCGTCGCCAACCTCGACCTCCAGGTGATGAACGCCGAGTCGCTCGACGGCGTTGGCGCGTTCGACGCGGTCCTCGCGCGCTGGTGCCTGATGTACTTCGACGGTCCCGTTGCGGCGCTCTCCGCGGCCCGTCGAGCGTTGATGCCCGGCGGGGTGCTGGTCGCCGCCGTCTGGGCCGAGCCGGAACGCGTGCCCTACTACTCGCTGCCCAGGCGCATCCTGGAGCGGTACGTCGCCCTGCCCCCGGTCGACATGGAAGCCCCCGGGACGTTCCACTACGCCGATCCAGCGCGGCTGCGTTCGGACTTCGCAGCAGCGGGGCTGGTCATCGACCACATCGAGGAGCTGGAGACCGCGGTGATGGAGGCACGCACCGGCGCCGAGCTCGTTGCCTGGACCCGCGCTTTCGGGATGACCCGCCTCCTGAACGATCTCCCGGACGAGGTTCAGCGCGCGTGGGAGGCAGACATGGGTCGGGAGGATAAGAAACACAAACGGGGCACCTCGGCAGTCACCCCGCCAGCGTACACCCCCGCACTCGCGCCCACAAGCCCGGCGCGCGTCGGACTCGGGCTCGATCCACGCCGTTTTTCC
>CAIMSU010000355.1 GCA_903844155.1 uncultured Pseudomonadota bacterium
AGTCGCTCGATTCGCCCAAGCGAATCGAGTTAGGGCCCGGCCCGGGGGGTAGGCCGCCCACGGCGGCCGGAGGGGGGCAGGCGCTCGCGCATGCCCCCCTCAGAAAACAGGGTAACGCTTCGCGTTGGAACTGCCGAAACCGCCGGTAGTCGCCGAAAACTCGAATCTACAACGCATCCGCGTTCGTCGCCTTCGCCTTCAACTCGGCGATGCCGATCTGGGGGTTTGTACCCGGGTAGACGTCGAGGATCTTGATCGTCGGGTCACCGAAGCCGCCGCCCGTGTAGCCGTTGAAGGAAGGCACCTCGGCCCACACCGTTCCGCCCTTGATGTCATCCGGGAGGTCCGTCGTCGCGGTCACCGTGCCGCAGGTGATCTCCACCTTCTTCGGCCGGGCGTAGTCCTTGCCGGCCGAGATGAAGCCGATCTGCGAGAGGCCCGTGTTCGACAGCGTGATCGACGCGCCGTCGGGTGCGGTCGCGAAAAAGGTCTTCGGGTTGGCGTCGAGCATCTGGGGCGCGTCGTGCCCGTCGAGCGCGGCGCTGGACTCGCCCACCTTCGGCGGCATGTCGAATTCCTTGAGGACCGCCTTGAATTCCGAGACCGCGAGGTTCGGGAAGTCCTCGCCCGGGTAGACGTCGAGGACCGTCATCCGCAGCCGACCGCCGAACATCGTGTCGCCAACCTTGGCGTCCGGAACGTCGAGGATCTGCCACCCGGGCTTGTCTGCCAGGTCCAGCGTGGTCGACCCGACCTGCGTCTCCACGTCGTCGTCGTTCTTGGAGTACACGTCGATCCGAACCTGCTTGAGCCGCGGAAAATCGGCCCAGGACTTCTCACTCGACGCGTTCCCGGGGACGATGGCGATCTTGTCGAGGTCGCCCCGCGGCAGCTCGATCTCCATCCACTCGCCCTTGTTCTCGCTCTCGCCCGGCACCATCCACATGGTGTCCATCTTGCCGTCGATGGCGGAGGTGGCCGTGTAGTAGTTCTTGCCCTTGTTGGAGTCCACCTTGAACGCCGACTGCCGCGCGCCTGCGTAGGCGTGTGAGGAGAGGAGCAAGCCGACGGCGGCGGCGATGGACGCGGCTGACCGGGAGAAACGGGAGGGGTTCATGGGGTCTCCGATGCGACAAATGTGGGCCGCCACATAGCATGGCGGTCGCCGCTTGGAGCCCGCAGCCGGGCGGCTTTCTTCCGCACGGGTTAGTCCTTCCCCATGTCGCACTCGTTGACCTTTGGTGAGACCCCGTCGTCCGATGACAAGCTCTGGGGCGTCGCCGCCCACCTCGTCTGCATGGTCTTCCCGGTAGTCGGCATCTTCGGAAGCCTCGCGATCTACCTGATCCATCGTGACAAGCCCTTCATCGCCTACCACGCAGCGCAGAGCCTGGGCCTGCAAGCCGGAATCTGGATCGCGGGCGTGATTGTGTCGGTGATCTCGGGCGTGACGTGCGGCCTCGGGGCAATCCTCTACCTGCCGCTGGCCATGGCCTACTTCATCCCGTTGTACGGCGCCTACATCGCCTACGAGGGCCAGTGGAAGGGCTACCCGCTCATCGAGAAGCTGGGGCGCTAGGGCGTTCAGCCGGCCGCTGGAATGGCAAGGACGATCCCCGTGATGTCCGTGTCGCCGACGTCGAGCGGGTTGCACGGGCACGAGACCATCGGGTCGCCTTGCGTCGGGCCGTCGTGCTGCGGGTCCACGAACGCCTCGATGATGATCTGGCCGTAGCTCTTCGGGAACTTCTGGCTCCAGGTGCCGTCCTCGGTCTCAAGCTTCATGATGTGGGTCCGACCGCCCTGCCCCGTCGGATCGACCTTGAAGAAATCCACGACGACCGCGGGATTCGGGCTCGTGACCGTTCCTGAGACATGGACGAAGTCGCTTGCACCGGGGAACGGGTCTGGCCCCGTCGGCTGCCCCCCGCTGCCCTGCCCCGACGGTTGCGGACCCTGTCCGCCACCCGTGCCGCCCGACCCGCCGGAAGCGGTAGCGCCCCCGGGCTGGGCTGCGGGGGCCGTGCCGCCGTCGTCTGGCATGCCGCGGTTCTTCGGGTCGAGGGCGAGGACGAAGGCGTCCGGGTCTTTTCCCGAGAGGTGCAGGTCCTTCCTGGCGAACGGGTCACCCTCGGAAGGCCCGTCGACGTCGGGATCTTGAAAGGCCTGGAGGTGAATGAGCTTCACGTCCACGGGGGCGTAGAACTCAAAGGGTCCAGGCCCATTGTCCAGGTGCAAGGCGCCGACCCGGCTCTGACCGTTGTCGCCCTTCGGGTCGTCGATGCTCACGTCGATCTGGACGGGCACCGTCATGGTCGAGGTGATCGTGCCGACGATGTGGATGCGCGGGTCCTTCAGCCCCGGCCAGACGCCATCGCCCGTGCCGCCCTTGTTGGGGTCGGACTGGTCGTCGTTGTGCCCCGCCGTGAACGAAGGGTCCAACGGGATGAATTCGCCGGTGGTCTTCTCGAGACAGCCGCCGAGGATGAGGAGGGCGCCGAGCACTACTTCACCGGACGCCAGGCCACGCCCGGAACACCGGACCCGGCTGGCGGTGGGTTGGCGCCGACCATGTAGAGCGCGCGGCGGTTGAGCTGGTTGTCCTCGCCGTCGCCGGTCTGGACGGCGAGCAGCGACTCGCCAAAGCCGTAGGTGTAGATCGGCTGGTTGTAGCCGTTTGTCCGCAGCCAACGCGCGATCGCGTCCGCGCGCCGGCCCGAGAGATCGCTGTTGTGGCCGGCATCGCCGACGGTGTCCGTGCAGCCGGCGATGTAGAGCTTCACCGGGACGACGGAGCCGTACTTGTCGAGGACGTCCTTGAGTTGTTCGAGCGTGGCCTGCAGCTTGTAGGCTTGATCGGCGGTGATGTCGGCGCTGTCGCTCGCGAAGAGGACGTCGTCGTGCGGGATGTTCAAAAACCACGGCGAGTAGGTGAAGCCGGCGTAGGCATTGTCGTTTTTCAGGGTGACGTCGAGGAGCACGATCTCCCCGGGGTCGCCGCTGAACGGCACGGAGACCTTGCCGGGGCCACCCGAGAGCGGGATCGTGGTCCGTTCCAGCTCCGCTTTGTGGGCGCCGTAGGTGATGATGTCCGCGCTGGTGATCGCCGCGGAGGTGTTGACGGTGACGGTCTTTGCGTCCAGGTCCGCGCTTGCGTGCGAGAGGTCGATGGACAAAGCGCCCTTGTACGCGTAGTCGACGGGCACCGTCGTCTCGGTGACGGAGCCGTCCGCGTACGTGGCGCGAAGGAAGACGTCTGCATGCGTGACCTTCGTGTCGCGCGGCCATTCCACACGGATCTGCTTGCCTTCCGCGAGGTTCGATTTGGTCACCTCGATCGTCTTCCCACCCTCGCTGATCGAGATGAACAGCGTCTGGACGGCGCGGCCGGGCGTGATGAGGATGGCGGGGTTCTCGTTCGGCCCGGGCGCCGGGGTGTAGCCGTACGCGAGATCGTCGGCGTGCGCAGGGGCGATTCCCAGGCCGGCGAGGCACAGGGCGAGGAGGCAGGCGGAGACGGGGCGCATCGGAGGATTGTAGCCTGACCGAGGGCAAGGTCCCACCGTGGCGGCCGCGGAGGAAGGCGAGGAGGGGGAGAAGAACTTACCGCCAAGGAAGAACATCAAGGCGCCAAGGTCGCCAAGGAAGCAAAGCAGAAGCTGCATTTCTTGGCGATCTTGGCGGCCTTGGCGATCTTGGCGGTTTAATTTCTTCGGCGTTCCCCGCACCAACCGCGACCGATCGTGCGGGGGTCGCCAGCCCCGATGCAACAATCCTCCTCCCCCAATTCGTGTCTTCGCGTGGAGAAATGCACGCCGAGAATCGTAACGGGTCGGAGGCGACGGCCGGCCTCGGCGAAGCGGATAGTAGACCCTTCAGCCCGGGATCCCCATGCTCCTCCTCCTCCTCAGCGCTTGCTCCGGCAAGCCAGCCGCGGGCGACAGCGCCGCAAACACCCACGACACCGCCACGAATTCCGACACCGACACCGATTCCGACACGGACAGCGACACCGACGCGGACTCCGACACGGACACGGACGCGGACTCCGGGGCCGCCCTCGCGGACATCCGCGACACGATGACCACGACGTCCGAAGGCTGCGACACGCTCGGCGGGGACGCGGTGGATGGCGCCCGCGAGTACTTCTGGGGAGAATACCATCTCCAAAGCGGAACATCCTGGACCGGTGAGGAGTCGATCTACTACTACGCCAACGCGACGTGGAAGAGCCACGGCGGAGCCGATTGCGTGGTGTTCTGGACGATGACGGGCACGGACACCCCCTCCGACCTCTCAAATTGCGCGACGTGCGAGCTTGGGCTTTCGGTCTCCGCGACCGTCGACACGACGACCACGACCTGCCCCTCCAGCCTGTACAGCGGCTCGGACACCTGGGCCTCCGACTACGCCCTGGATCTTGCCACAGATGGTACTTCAACCTGGTATTTCACGGGCAGCGGCCACACGATGGGGACCGGCTACTGGGTGACGGGCGGGGCCAATTTCCTCTCAGCCTCCTGCGCGTGGTTCTGATTGGGCGTCCGCGAGAAGCTCGCTGCGCGGCTGATGGCCGGCGTTGTTCCCTCGAAATCGTCCGGCTTGCTGCCCGTCGCACCGTCGGCCGCGGTCGCAGTCCGGCCCGAACCGCCGAAGGGCGCGTCCAACTACGTCATCCTCATCCTCGACTCCTGCCGGTTTGACAGTTGGATCCGGGCAAAGCCGAAGGTGATGTCGCGGCTGGGCGAGGTAGAGAAGCGCTACTCCTACGCAACATGGACGGCCCCGAGCCACTACAACCTGCTCATCGGCCTGCTCCCCCACACGAGCCCGCCGCACGTGTACGCGAGCGAGTACTACAAGGACGACTTCCTCAAGTTCAAGGAGCGCTTTCGTCTCCCAGACATGACGTTTGGCGCGATGGTTCCGAGCCTCTGGCTCCCGCGCTACCTGCAGGGCATCGGGTACCGGACGAACATGTACGTGAGCATGCCCGTGCTCAACCCGGAAACGCCGATCAACGCGGGCTTTGACACCTTCGAGCTGCTCGACCGCCACAACGACGTGAGCCAGGCGTTCGAGAAGATGCGGTTCTACGCGGATCGTCCGTCCTTCTTCGTCATCAACACCGGCGAGACCCACTACCCCTACGCCACCCCGGACGAGCCGGAGAACCACTGGCCGCGGATCTCCGGCGTCAACGGCGTGTTCAAGCACCTCGACGACCACGTGCTCGCCTCCACGGACGCCGCCCTTCGCGCCGGCGCGGTCGTCCGCTCAGAGCCGTTCTTTGACGAGGCGAAGATGGACCTGCTGCACCGTCGGCAGGTCCGCGCCGTGGAGTGGGTGGACCGGCAGGTCGAGATGCTGTTCGACCTGTGCCCGGACAACACCTACATCACCATTACGGCCGATCACGGCGAGCTTTTCGGTGAGTCCGGCTACTTCGGGCATGGACCGATCAACCACGAGAAGTGCGTGGAGGTGCCGTTCGTGGAGGGGCGGTTGAGGTAACGGGCAAGGCGGCGCCGCTACGTGCCCAGAACGCCCTTTTTCACGTTCTCCGTCATCGCCCGGAAGCCCTGCTCCAGCCGCTCGCGCATCCCGAGCTGCTCGGCGAGCGCGCCCAACGCCCCGCCCGTGTCGATGTCCGCGTGCAACGTCACCAACGTGTTCGTCGACGGCTTCTGCGTGCGCAAGCTCCAGTGCAGCTTGCCCGTGGTGCGCTTGCCGCCGAGCGTGACGTGGACGCGGCGACCGCCATGGTCCTCGTCCACATGGTCAAACTGGTACGTCATCGGCCGGGTGCGGAATTGCGTAGGAACAAGCACCTCCCAGCTCCCCTGCCCCGTCGGCTTGAGGCCGCCCCAGGCGCCGGTCAGGATCGCCTCGTGGTGGCTCGGGTCCGCGAGCCACGCCAGCACGTCGTCGCGCCGCACGCCTTCAATCAGCACATCGGTGGTGTAGACAGACACGCGGCAACCCTAACGCCTCAGCCCCCCTCGAGCACGTCCCGCAGGCCGGTCAGCCACGTGCGCCAGGCAGCGTCGAGGGGTGCTGAGATGGCGTCGTCGTCGAGCGCACCCCCGCCGTGAAGCACGTGGATCGCCGATTCCTTGCCGTCACGGGCGACGGAGAAGGTCAGCGTGGTGCCGGCCCAGGGAGCCGCGGAGTGCTTGTCGAAGAGGATCTCGGCCTTCGCGGTCGGTCGCCAGGCGTTGATCATGCCGCTGAGCTCGTCGCCCGAGGCGAGGGTGCACAGGAACCGGCCGCCTTCTCGCCCGTCGATCCGTCCAGCGCTGCCAAGCCATTTGACGATGCCCTCGGTCGTCAGGAGCGCGTTCCAGACCATGCGGGTGGGGGCGGCGATCGTGATCGGGCGACGGATGGTGCTCAAGAGGCTCCGGGCGCTGCAGGGCGGACGTGCTGACGGCCGCGCCGTATAGCATACGTTGGCCGGGCCGGCCGCCGAGCCGGGCGCTCGGCGAACCTCGCGGCCGGCTCGGCGCTGATCTTTCGGCGTTCCAAGGCCACGAACCCCGCCAGCCGCCCAGTAGGGCAGCCGGCACCGAACGTGCATGGAACGCCGCGCGGGGGGCCAATCCGACCAGCCATCGCCGCAATTTCAGGTGGATGCGAACGCTATGTTTGCCGAGCGCCCGGACTGGCCCCCCGGCGTTCAGTCGAGGTAGCCGTACTGCCGAAACCAGCCCAGCGTCCGCGCAATGGTCGTCGCCATCGGGGTCACGGGCACCCCAAGCTCGCGACGGGCGCGCTCACCAGAGCGATAGCGGCCCTCCTGCATCGCGCGCAGGAGCACTGGATCGAGGCCGGCAAAGCGGTGGGTGTCGATGCGTTGCAGCGCCCGCCCTGCCCTGCCTGCCATCGACAACGCGAGGTTGGGGATCGGGAGGAACGGCGGCCGACGCCCGACCGCCTCCGCCGACAACGCCAGGAACTCCCGGTAGGAGAGGTTGTGGTTGCCGAGAAGGTAGCGCTGGCCGGGCTCGCCGCGCTCGATGGCAGCGATGTGCCCGATGGCGCAATCCTCGGCGTCAATGAAGCATTTTCCACCGCGCGGGTAGAGAGGCACCGCGTGACGGGCGACGGTGAGCAGGAGCTGCCCGCTCGTTGGCTTGAGGTCCCAGGGGCCGAGGACGTAGTCCGGGTTGACGACGACACCGCCGGCTGCGATCGTCTGGCGTTCTCCCTCCAACTTCGTCTCGTAGTAGGCGCGGAGCGGGCCACGCGTGCCGTAGACGCGATCGGGGCTCAGCAGGGTCTGCTCGTCGCCTGGCGCGTCCCGCGGGCCGTACCCAACCGTGATGCTCGACGAGCAGTACAGGAAGCGCGCGCCGGCGTTGCCAGCGGCAGCGATGAGGGTGCGCGCGGCGTCGACGTGCACGTCTCGCATCCGCGCCTCGCCGCCTGGCCCAGGGTCGAAAGTCCCCGCGACGTGCAAAACGCCGTCGACGCCCCGCACGGCGGACGTCAGCGCGGCGACATCGGCAACGTCGACCTTGACGATGGCTACGTCGAGGCCGTCAAGCGGACGAACTTTCCCCTCCGGCACCTTCCGGACGAGGCAACGGACGACGTCGCCCCGCGCCAGCATCGCTCGGACCACGTTCGCGCCGACGAACCCCGTCGCCCCGGTGAGCGCCCAGGTCTTCAAGCGCCCTTGCCGGACCTTGCGCGCTTGACCGGCGCCGCCGATCCGCCGCGCCCGCCCCACATCTGGAACGCCCAGCCGAGCGCCCCGAGGATCAGCACGTGCTGCAGCTTGTCGCCGTAGCCGACCGCGCGGAGCAGCAGGAGCGCGCCAAACATCGCCGTCACGCCCTTGATTACGGACTGGTGGACGAAGGCCGCGAGCGTCCCGCCAAGCAGCGCCGCCACGCCTTCCACCATGCTGGTCGCCGGCGCCCCGCCGTGCGTAAGCGGCCAGCTCACCTCGGCGAGCAGCACCGCCACGCCCGCCCCGAGCGTGCCGACCGCCAGCCGCTCCGTCAGGTAGAACGCGACCGCGACGCCGATCGCCATGATCCCGGCTGCGATGAGCCCCACGCGCGCATCGTGGACCTGCGCGCCGACCGCTGCACCGCCGATCACCCCGACCAGCAGGCCAGACGCGACGCGCACCCACCGCCACACGCTCGCGCCCCAGCCGAGCGACGCGACGCCGAGCACCATCGTCGCACCCGGGAGCAGCGGCTTGACCTGTTCCGCGTACGGGCCGAACAGGGCGGCGATCTGGGCGAGCGGATCGGTCATGGGACGACGGTCTATCCGGGTTACTCCCGCGCGTGGAGATCGGATGAGCGCACTCTTTACGTTCGGGCCGTGGGTCGGCGGCGCGTGCTGCTGCCTCGCCTTCTTCGTGCTGCTGGTCGTGATCGCGTCGTTCCTGTTCCGCGGAAAACGGGCCAAGCCCGAGGACATCGACGGCCTCCCGCCGGCGCCCGAGTCCGGCACGCAGAGCCGCGCGAGCCTGACGATGCTGGAGTACGAGCCGACGCAGCGGACGCCCCGCCCGGGCACCACGCCGCGCCCCGCCGAGCCGCTCGTCGTCAACACCGGCCCCTGGCCTGCCTCGGAGCCGGACGGCGAAGGGCAGACCACGCTCCTTGACCGCAAGGCGCACCCGTCCCTCCCGCCGCCGCCCGCGCCGCCACCGGGCACGATCACGCTGTCGCCCAACTCACCCCCTCGTTCGCCGCGGATCATCGAGCCGACGCGCACGTCGCAATCCGGATCGGCGCCGCCGCCCGCACCGCCGCCGCTCCCGAAGCCGCCAGGAAAGCCGTGAGTATCGCCGAAGCGCGGACGACGTTGTGGCTGGCCGAGACTGCGCTTGCCCGCTCGGGCGCGGGCGTATTTGCCGGTCCAACGGGCATCCTCACGTTCGTCGGGCCGGACGCGCGCCGGTTCTGCAACGGCATGTTCACGAACAACATCCGGAACCTCGCCGTCGGCCGTGCGAACCAGAACGCCATGGTGGATGACAAGGCGCGGCTGCAGGGTCTGCACGACGTCGCCTGCCTCGCCGACCCGACGGACCCGGACTCCGGCAAGCCCGTCGGGCACTTCCGCGTGACCCTCGAAGGCGTGACCGTCGAGCAGTTCATGACCCGCTACGAGAAGTACATCATCTTCGACGACGTCGAGCTGACCGACGTCTCCGATGCCTGGCGCGTGCTGACGGTGCAGGGGCCGGACGCCGCTGGGAGGCTGACGGCAGCGGGGCTCCCGGTCCCGGCGACGGAGGGCGACGTGGTGGCAGTGGCCGGCGACCTGACTGGGGCGACCGTCACCCGTCGCGCGCGCTCAAAGGCAGGCGGCTACGACGTTTGCCTGCCCGCGGGAGAGGTCGAGGCGTGGACCGAAAAGCTCGGCCCGCAGCTCGACGACGCCGTGCTGGAGCGCCTGCGCGTGGAAGCGGGGATCGTGCGCTGGCCGGTCGACATGGGCGAGCGCTCGCTGCCGCACGAGCTTGGCGTCGTCCCGCGGATGTGCAGCTTTGAGAAGGGTTGCTACATCGGGCAGGAGGTCATCAACCGCATCGACGTGATGGGCCAGGTGCAGAAGCGGGTGTGGGGCCTCGTCTCGGACGTCCTGCTGGAGCCGGGAACGGAGGTGCGGATGGGCGACGACGTCGTCGGCAGCGTGCTCTCCGGGGTGCAGGAGGACGGTTTCTGCCGCGCGCTGGTGCTGCTGAGGAAGGCGGCTTGGACGCCGGGACTCGTGGTGGACGTTGGCGGACAATCGGCCAGGGTCTCGGACCTCCCGTTCTGACTACGTCCCCTTCACCGACTCCATCGACCACACCTCGCGCACCTTGATCTTCGCGCCCGGGCCCACCACCCGCGCGTGACACGCCAGGCGGATGCCTTTCTCGGGCTTCTCGGCCAACAGCTTCGCCTCGGCCGGGCTCGGCTCTCCAAGCCCGGTCGCGTCCAGCACGTCGACGACGCAGTGCCCGCAGTGCCCGTCCGGGCAGCCGGTGGCGATGGGGGCGTCCAACGTCTGGCTCGCCATGACGAGCGTGTACCGCAGCTCCGACAGCACCTCCGTGGTCTTGCCGTCGGGCGTCACGAACGTGACGGGCACGCGCTCATCGACCCTCGGCCCGCCTCCCCCACCGAGGCCGAGCGCCGTCTTGAGCTTCGCCCGAATCCCGAACCGGCTCATGTCCCCTCCTCGTTCGCGACGATGGCGGCCGTGAGGAAGTCGAACGCGTCGTCGACGCTGTCGGAGCGGTGCATCAGCAGCAGGTCCTTCTCCGAGATGGTGCCCCACTCGACCATCGCGTCCATGTCGAGCACCTGGTCCCAGTAGTCCTTGCCGTAGAGCACCATCGGCAGGCGCTTCTTGATCTTTCCCGTCTGGCGCAGGGTCAGCACCTCGGCCATCTCGTCCATCGTCCCGAACCCGCCGGGCATCACCACCATCGCCTTGGCGAGGTAGGCGAACCAGTATTTGCGAAGGAAGAAGTAGTGGAACTCAAACGAGAGCTCGGGGGTCGCGTAGCGGTTCACCTTCTCCTCGAACGGCAGCGAGATCCCCAGCGCGACGCTGCGCCCGCCGGGCACATCGGCCGCCCCGCGGTTCGCCGCTTCCATGATCCCCGGGCCCCCGCCCGAGCAGATCAGGTACTGCCGTTCGCGAGCAACGCTCCACCGCGTGAGCCGCTCGGCCAGGGCGCGGGTCTCATCGTAGTACCGGCCGATCCGGCAGGCCCGCTCGGCCTGCGCCACGGCGCGATGCAGGTGCGCCCTGTGCTCGGCATGGGCGCCCGTGTGGCCCTCCGCGAGCTCGCGCTTCGCGTCCGCGAGCATCGCTTTTGATTCCGTGAGCGATTTCACGCGCGCCGACCCGAAAACGACGATGGTGTCCTCGACCCCCGCGGCCTTGAAGCGCCGCTGCGGCTCCTCGTACTCGCACAAGATGCGGATCGGCCGCGCCTCGTCGCTGGTCAGGAACTCAAGATTCTTGTAGGCTTTCTCGGTAACGGTCATGGAGTCCGATTGTGCGGGCCCAGCCTATCAAGAAAGGTCGACGGCGGCGCTCCGCCGCGTGTCAGCCCAGATCGATGATGACGATCTCGGGTCGACACCAGAAGCGCAGGCGGGGCGCCTCCAATCGCTCCATGCCGATGCCGCGGGAGACGATGAGGGTACCGCCCCATGGCATCGTCGTCACGCCTGCCGCCCAGGCGCGCGGGACCTTGGTGAGCGTGATCAGGGGTCCGAAGCCGGGGATCTGCACCTGACCGCCATGGGTGTGGCCGGCGAGGAGGAGGTCGGGGTGCGCGTCTGCCGCGCCGAGGGCGTAGTCAGGCGCGTGGCCGAAGACGATGTGGAGGCCGTCGTGGTCGACGTCGCCGGGGCCGACGGGGATGGGCGGCGCGGGCGAGCGGCTGTCGGGCGTGGCGAGGGCCGTGAGCCAGAACGGGCGTCCGTCCGACTGCTTCAGCGCGAACGTCGCGCTGTCCTTGACGACGTGGACATCTGTGTCCGCGAACCCCATGTCCCAGGCATCGCCGTCGACGTCCCCGCGAACGGCCCAGGCGCCAAGGGGGGCGTCGATGCGGCCGATGATACGCGCGAGGGCGGCGGTCTGGGCGATGTACGCCGCGTTGTCAGCGACCTGAACGTAGTCGCCGGCGAAGAGCACGAGGTCGGGGTGCTCGGCGCGGACGGCCTCGATGACCCGGCGCTCGTAGGAACCGGCATCGTCGGTCTGGATGTCGGCGAGGAGCGCGATGCGCATGTGCCCCTCCGTCGACGGGATCGCGACGTGGGTGACTTCGAGGCGTTCGGGCTCGATTCCCCAGGACCAGAGCCCGAGGGCGGCGATCGCCGCGGCGGCGCCGAGCGCGGGGCGCGTCCCGGCCACCTCCCCTCGCCTGCGAGCCAATACCGCCCAGCCGCCGAGCGCAATCGGGAGATGGACAAAGCCCCACCAGGCAAACCCCTGCGCCGTCGCGAAGATCGCGCAGGTGACCCCGTGAACGACGCCGATGCCGGCGAGGCCCAGGGCGACGCTCGGGGCGATGAGCGCGCCGGCGCAGACACGCTCCAACCTGCGCCACGACGCGATCGTACTTGCAGCGAGGCACACGTTGACGACGACGCCATAGGTGGTCATGGCGGGAGTCTACGCCGCGGAGTCCGGGGTCTGCGCGCACAGCGGGTGCAATCCTGGTGCGGGAGGTGGTCATGGTGAGCCGACCGGTCGGTCCGCTGACGCCTGGCGCGTCGTAAGTGCCGAGGACAGCGGTGTCCCCATGGTTGCGCTGTTCCAGGCGTCGAAGGCGCGAAGTGTCAGCCCGACCACGACACCCTCGTCGCACCCCCTCCCCTCCCCTGCCCACCCGATCCACCGCCAACGCCCAAAATCGCCCCTGGCACGCCCCTTGCGTTCCAACACTGCGAGGTTCAAATGTCCATCCCCCGATTCTCACCCTTCCCCCTGCCGCTCTCCGCCCTCACCCTCCTCCCCGCCCTCGCCGGGTGTCCGAGCCCGGCCGTCACGACGGAGCCCGTCCCCAACGGCGACTTCAGCTTCTACATGGCTGATCCCGCCGATGTCACCGCAGACGCCATGGCCATCTCCGTCGACACCGACGCCCTCACCCTCGCCGTGACGCTCCAGGACGGCTCAGTCGTGAACGAGACCCTCGTCGCCCACGCCGCCGACGCGCTGTACACCGACTGTTACACCAACTCCAGCCACGCCACGATGGACACCTACGACGTCGTCGGCGACCCGATCCTCGTCGACGGCGTGGCGTTGCAGTCCCCGGTGTTGGCGTCGAAGTGCGGCGGGCGCCCGATGCTCGGGGAGTGGTCCTCGAGCGGCGCGAGCTTCGCCGGGGTGATCCTGTACTTCGAGTAGGCGCCGCCGCTCGGCTCAACGCCAGCTCAAGGTCCCGTCTGCCGCCACGCTCACGCCAGTCTCTGGAAAGTCCGCGGCGGACAGCTCGGCGATCATCCTGCCGCCAAGGCCCGTCGGGTCGAGATGCGGGACGCTCTCGTTGTCGAGGGCGACGCCATGCACGGAGGCGGCCGTGAGCCCCCCATCGGCGCCGAGGGAGACGTCGAGCAACACGGACGTCCCCGCGTAGCTCCCGCCGGTGCCGAACTGCCGGTAGCCGGTGTAGTTTCCCAGCGAATAGGCGATCAAGCGGCCTTTGTAGACCTCCATCGCCCGCAACACATGCGGGCCGGTTCCGAGCACGAGGTCGGCGCCCGCGTCCACTGCGGCGCGGCCGAGTGCCTTGACATCGCCCCGTGGCTCGCCCCAGGCCACCTCGGTCTGGCCCGGGACGTGGCGATGTTCGGGCCCCTCTGCCCCGCCGTGAAAGGCGAACACCACGATGTCGGCGGTCGCCGCTGCCGCCGTGACCGCCGCCCGCACCTCGGCGAGATCGTTGTCGTTGACGCAGCAGGACCCCGAGTGGGCGGCGACCATCGCGATGCGCTTTCCGCGGACCGTCAGCCCTGCGACATCGCCGCGGCGCCCGGCGTGCGCGATGCCCGCCTTGTCCAGCGTGCTCATCGTCGAGGCGAGCCCCTCGTCACCAAGGTCGTTCGCATGGTTGTTCGCGAGGGAAACCAGGTCGATCCCCGCAAAGGTCAGCGCGGCCACGTAGCGGGTGGGCGTGCGGAAGGCGTAGCAGTCGGTGCTCGTCGGCGAGCACTTTGGCGAAGCGAGCCCGTCCGCCAGCGGACCCTCAAGGTTAAGGAACGCGACGTCCGCGCCCCGGAACAGCGCGGCCGTGTCCGTGAAGAGGGACTTCCCGTCGTCGGGCGAGAGCCCGGCATCGCCCTTCACCCGATCCGAGCCCATCATGGTGTCGCCGCCGGCGACAAACCGGATCACAGGCGCTGGTTCGCCCGCAGCCGCTACGCCGACGAGGGTGCCGCAGGCAACGAGGGATCCGGACAGGGCGAGGAGCGGAGGGCGAACGGGCACGATGAGTGCATGTAGCCCGGACGCCCTGGCCTATCGCTCGTTGCCGAGCCCCGGCGCCAACATCCCCGTCATCTTCTGCGGATTCACCACCTTGAGCCCCGTGTAGGCGCGGTCGACGCCCGCCTGGTCACCCGCGCGCTCTGCGATCCGCCGTCGCGTCGCCGCAGCGTAGAGCGCCATCCCTTGCGCCTCAAAGGACCGCAGCGCGGCGTGCAGGTCCGTCATCGGGTCACCGCCCCGGAGGTTGGCCACCCCGGCGCGGATCAGCAGACCGAGCGGGTGTGCCCACGGCCCCCGCTCCTTGAGGAGGGCGTGCGCGTCCCTCTCGGCCTCCTTCAGGCTGTGGGCGCGGGCGGCGCCTTCCAGGGGCACAGCCGTCGCCAGGAGGGCGCGCCCCCGCGTGTGTCGGACCTCGATCCGGATGTACTCCATCGTCAGCAGCATCGCCCAACGCAGCACCACCCAGAGCGTGCGGGTGCGCGCCAGGGCTTCCTCGGCGCGGCCGTCGTAGAGCTCGGTCTGCGCGAGGGCCCAGTTGGCGTTGAAGTGCTGCACGCGGCCCTCTCCGGGCCATCCCGCCACCGCCAGCTCCAGCTCGCGCCGGGCGCGCTCGGGCTCGTCTGCGGCGAGTCGCACGATGTGCAGCGGGCGCATTGCGATCGTGAGCTTGTAGAGGTTGCCGGCTGCGGCGCCGTCGCGGAGGATGCGGTTGGCGCGCTCCTCGATCCGGTCCATGTCGCCAAGGTAGATATACTGGTCCATCAGGAATAATTCGCAGGTGGAGCGCTCCCAGACCGCGCCGGGGCAGTGCGCGGCGAGGATTGTGAGCGCCTTCTTGAAGTCCGCCTCGGCCTCTCGCCAATGCCCGCACATGAAGTACAGGGTGCCGCGCTCCTGGGCGGTGAGCGCGAGCAGATGGGGATCGTTGAGCTGCACCGCCATCGCCTCCGCGCGCGCCGCGAGTGCGAGCCCCTGGGCGAGGTTCTTCTCGCCGCCGATGGAGACGGAAGCGGCCTCCGCGGCGTAGCTCCGGGCGATCCGCCGGGGCTCCCCCGCCTGAAGCGAGAGCAGCGTGTGTTGCGCGACGAACGCGCTGGAGCGGATCGGATCGATGCTGTGCAGGCCCGTCACCATCGCCCAGCAGACGTCGAGCTGCCGCAGGAGTGGCGAGTCGGCCGGCACCTGGGGCGAGGGCTCCATCCCCCGCACCCGCACCCTCAGGCGCTGCCAGAGCGTCGCGAGCACGGCCCGGAGCTGCGAGGCGTGAAAGTCGACGTCGACCTCCGCGAGCACCTTCTTTGCGATCGCGAGCCCGGCCTGCAGGTGCCCGGACATCATCAACTCCTGGGCCGCCCGGGTGCGCAGCACGAGCGCCTCGCCCGGCTGGGTGACGGCGGCGGCGAGGAAGGCGTCGGCGGCAGCGCGACCGTCACCCGACTGCGCGAGTGTCTCGGCGAGGCGCAGCTCGGCGGACTCGCGCTCGACGCGGCGGTCTGTCGCCTCGGCGGCCGTCAGGTCCAGAAAACGCCGGTACAGCGAGGCGGCGTGGGCAAAAGCGAGGGCGTCCTCGGCGATCCGCGCGGCCCGAAGCACCCAGGTGGCTGCCTCGGCGTGGTGCCCAGCCCCCTCCCAGTGCATCGCCAGGGCCTCCGCGTCCACCGTGCCGGGCGCCGCCCCCTCGGCCGCCTCCAGCGCGCTTGCGAGCCCGGTGTGCAACGCAGTCCGCCGCTCCGGGGAGAGATGCGTGACCGCCGCCATTCGCACCTGATCGTGATAACAATCGAGTTTCTCCGCCGATGAATCGCCGTGGATCCGAAGCAACCTGAGCTGTACGGCGTGCCGAACGTCTCCCCGGCGGTCCTCGCTGGTCGTCGGCAGGAACGCCACCGGCGTTGGCCGACCAGCAACCGCGACCGCCTCGACCAGCTCGCGCACGCCCCTCGGCACGGCGTCGAGCCGCAGCCGTAGCATCTCCGGTACGCCGGCGAAGTGCGGGATGACCGCGCCGTCGCCGTCCACCTCGAGGTCGGTCCGCTCCCAGGCCGCAGCCTCCGCGAGCAGGTAGGGGTCACCCGCTGCCTCAGCGAGGAGCCGCTCGTCCACGGCGTTTCCGCCGGCCGCGAGGAGCACCCGCGCGTCATCCTCCCGCAGCGGTCCGATCTGCAGGTCCTCGATCCGGCGCACCGCGAGCCCGTTCTCCGCGATCCCCGAGCGAAACGGCGCGAGCGCCTGCAGCATCGGGCTGTTCGCCTCGTCCTCGTCGCGATGGCTGCCCAACAGCAGGAGGGGCGGCGGGGCGTCGGACTGGAGGAGTCGGGCGAGGAGGGCGGCGCTGTCGCCATCGCCCCACTGCAGATCGTCGATGGCGATCACGACGTGCCAGCGCCTGGCGAGGCGGCCGAGCAGGTCCTCGAGCGCGACGGCGCCGAACGCCCGAACCACCCGCGGGTCTGCCGGGACCGCCTCGTCGGTCTCAAACGCCGGATGTCGGGCGAGGACCGGGAACAAGCGGGCGAGCGACGTCGCGTGGCGTGGGACGAGGGGCGCGACCTCCCCGGGCGAGAGACCGTGCAGGTGGCGGGAGAGGGCGTCAATGACCGCGTCAAGCGCCTTGTGGGGGATCTGCTCCCGCTCGTGGCAGCGACCGGTGAGCAGGAGGTTCGCCGGGTCCCTCCCCAGCTCGGCGAGAAAATCACCCACCAGGGCGGTTTTTCCGATGCCTGAACGCCCCCGCACAAAAACGCTGGCCGGCTCCCCGCCACAGACCCGCGCCCAGGCCGCCCGGAGCTGCGCCCGCTCGTGTGCGCGCCCGATGAGCGCCTCACGCGCGCGCCCCCTGCGGTCGCGGGTTCTCGCCGCCGCTGGCTTTGCGACCGCGAGGATCTCGGCCGCGCCCGCGCGGTGACGCGGGTCCGGCGTCAAGAGCGCGCGACAGAGCCGGGCCCACGCGGGGTCGACGGTGTCGGCCAGCGGCGGGTACCGTGCCCCCGATTTTGCCCAGATCATCCCATCAAAGTCGCCGCCGAAGGGAGGTCGGCTGGTCAACGCTTCGTAGAGGTGGACGCCGACGGCGTACCAGTCGGCGGCCGGGCCGACGGCCTCGCCCCGCATCTGCTCGGGCGCCATGGTCGCGGGGGTGCCGGCGACGACGTCGGCCGCTGCTCCGCTTTCGAGGACAAGACCGAAGTCGAGGACGACGACGCGGGGCGTGCCGTGCGGCGTTGGCGCAAGGATGACGTTCGCGCTCTTGATGTCGCGGTGGAGCTTGCCCTGGCGGTGCAGCGCGTCTACGGCCGCCGCGAGCTGGCCGAACACCTCGGCGACCTCGTCGAGCGCGGCGGGAAAGCCAAGCGGTGGTGACGACGCCCGGGGCCCTGGCAGCGGCGTGTCCAGGGTCGGGATCGAGCGCCCGGGCGGCTCGTCGCCCTGCCAGGTGGGGTTGGCCGCGGCGGCCTCGGGCCGGCGGCAGAGCTGGTCGATGAGGTGGCGACCGGGCACGTACTCCATCGTGAAGAAGCACCAGAACGGGTCGGTGGCGTCGCCTTTCTCGGCGGGGTCGACGTACAGCTCCTGCAGCCGGACCAGGTTGGGGTGCAACACGTCGGAGAGCGCGCGAAACTCCTCCTTCAGGCGCAGGAGCGACGCGGGCGCGACGAGGTGGAGGGTCTTGAGCGCCACGAGCGTGCCGTCGCGCTGGTCCTGCGCCAGGTACACCGTCCCCATGCCGCCGCGCCCGACCACGCCGCGGATGTGGAAGCGTCCGGCGACGAGGCCCTGCGAGCCAGCGCGGCCGGGTTCTGGGCGTTCGGACGACAAGCCGGGAGTGTAATGCGGCGATAACCTCGATCAATGTCCCGCTCCCCTCTCCTATCCACCCTCCGCCGTCACCTTGCCCTCGCGCTCCACCAGCGTGACTCTGGCATCGCCGACCCGGTCGAGGCCGCCGCGTCCCTGTCAGCCCTCCGACTCTCCCGTCGCGCAGCCCTCCTGGGGATCGGGTCCGCCGCGGCGCTCGCAGCCTGCCGGCTCAAGACCGGGCCCGGGGACGACAGTGGTGGGTCTGACTCCGCGACGGACTCCTCGGTCGACACCGCTGCAAACCCGCTCCAGGTCGCGATCATCGGCGGCGGCATCGCCGGCTTGCACTGCGCCTATCGTCTCACGCAGGCCGGGCTGGCGCCAGTCGTGTACGAGGCGTCCACGCGCACCGGCGGGCGGATGTACACCGGCCGCGATCTCTTCCTTGACGGGCAGATCTGCGAGCTCGGCGGCGAGCTGATCGACACCGACCACCTCACCCTCTGGGCGCTGGCCGATGAGTTTGGCCTGCAGCTCGACGATCGGTGGGCGGGCGACGACGCCCTCACGGAGACGTGGTGGATCGGCGGCGTGAACGTCCCAGTCTCGACGTTGATCGCCCAGCTCCTCGCCATCCTCCCCACGGTCAACGCCCACATTGCCGAGTCCCAGGGCGGCGCGGTCGGCTTTGCGCGCTGGAACAACACGTCGCTGAAGGATTGGCTCACCACCTACGTTCCGGTCGCCAGCTCGCCCGAGCTGAACGCCGCGTTGGACGTGGCCTATGCCGGGGAGTATGGGCTGGACACATCGCAGCAGTGCTGCATGAACATGCTGTGGATGCTCGCCACCGTCAACGCTTCGGACACGGCGGACTTCCAGACCATCGGCAACAGCGATGAGCGCTACCACACTCACCTCGGCAATGATTCGTTCCCGGCGGCCCTCGCGGCGACGATCGCGCCCGACCAGATCCGCGTCGGCATGACCCTCACCTATGCCGCCGCCAACTCGGATGGCAGCTACACCCTTGGCTTTCTGACGGCGGACGGCAACTCGGCGACCATCGCCTGCGACCACGTGGTGTTCGCCCTCCCTTTCACCACCCTGCGCCTCGTCGACCTCTCAGGCCTCGCGCTGTCGTCGCAGAAGACCACGATCATCCAGACCCTCGGCTACGGCACGAACGCCAAGGTCATGGCGGGCTTTTCCCGGGCGGTCTGGCGCGAGGACCACGCCTCGACTGGCGATTTTTCGACGGACCTGCCAGTCCAGGCCTGTTGGGATTCCTCGATCGGCCAGACCGGCGGGAGCGCGATCCTCACCAATTTTCTCTCCGCCGCGCAAGGCGTGGCGTGCGGCGATGGCAGCGCTGGCGACTGGATCGTCGGCGTTCTCCCGGACATCGAGGCGGCCTGGCCGGGGACGACCGCCGCCTACACGGGCACCGCGGTCCGAATGCACTGGCCGACGGTGCCCACCATGCTTGGAAGCTACTCCTGCTATCTGGTCGGGCAGGCCAGCTTTCTCGGCCTCGAAGGCGTGCGGGAGGGCAACGTCCACTTTTGCGGCGAGCACACGTCGCCGGACTTTCAGGGGTGGATGGAGGGCGCTGCGCTTTCGGGCGGGTTGGTCGCGGCGGAGATCCTCGGGGATCTTGGCGTTGCGATGACGGCGAGCCACGCGCGGGCGGTGGGGCCGGGGATGGTGCGACGCTGGCGCAAAAGGCCGGTGTGATCCCGACGACGATGAGGCGGCGCGCCCGTCGCCAGCCGCAAAGGTTACGGCGCGGACGTGCACCGCCGCAGGTTCCTCGCGACCGCTTCCTCCGGGCTCCTCGGCCTCGCGATCCGACCCGCCATCGCCGTGTCGCCAGGCACCGGGAATTTTGCCATCGCGCAGGACGGCGACACCTTCTGGTTCAGCGACCCGGCGGGCGCGCTCACGGTCAGCCTCGGCATCAACCACGTCGAGCCCTCGCTGCTGCTGCAGCCCTACAATCGCAGCGCCACCCTGGCCCGATATGGGCCTGACTTCGCGCGCTTCGGCACGTTTGATGCACGCGGCGAGGGCGCCCGGAGATGGGCGGCTCAGGTCTACACGGATCTTGCCGACTGGAATTTCAACACGCTCGGCTTCCACACCGGCATCCCCCGAGCGCTGCTGGATCCCCGGGTCGCCTTCTGCCCCGTCCTGAACGCCGGGGGCGTGTCACCCGAGGCGAGGCCGGGCGAGCTCGTGGACGTCTACGCGAGCGACGTCGCGGCCACGATCGACCGCGAGACGCAAGCGGCCTGCGCGACGCTTCGCACGGCCCCGAACCTGCTCGGGTACTACTTCACCGATCGGCCGCGGTTCGGCGTGCGCCCGGGAGGGCCACAGAACCGCGTTCATCCCTGGGTCAACGCCCTCTGTGCACTTCCCAGCACAGCGCCCGGCAAGGCCGCATGGCTCACCGTGCTCAAGGGCAGGCACTCGAGCGCCGGTGACGCCGCCGCCACACACGGGATTCTGGAGGACGTGGCGACCTGGGACGGGCTGGCTCGGATTCGCGCCTGGCCCCTCGACGCCGACAGCCCCAGCGCGGCCCTCGACCGGGAGCTGTTCCTCGCCCAGACGGTGGACCGCTGGTATGCCCTCCGCGCGGACGCGATCCGCCGATACGACCCCGACCACCTCATCCTCGGAGACAAGCTCGGTGGGGGGACGGCAGCGCCGGGGTACCGGGAGCCCCGCCACCCCAACCTTCCGGACTGGCTGATGCCGATCCTCGCGCGCCACGTCGATGTCGTGTCCGTCGAATGGTACGGCGAGTTTGAGGATCAAGTGGCCGCCCTGCGCGCCATCCACCTCGCCACCGGCAAGCCCATCCTGTTGGGCGACTCCTCGTTCTCGCAGGTACAACCGCAGCAGCTCGGGGATGCCAAGGGCGTTCACGAGCCATCGCAGGCCGCTGTCGGCGCGGCGTATGCCCGTTATCTGCGTGCTGCGCTGGGCGAGGGCTACATCGTCGGCTGGCACTTCTGCGGGTACATGGAGAGCTGGTGGGGAGGCGGTCGGGGCAAGCCGCAGAACGGGCTCAAGGATCCGTTTGACGTCCCTCATGCAGACGCCGTGGACGCGATCCGGGTCGCGAACGCGGCGGCCTGCGATTGGCACGCTCGGCCGACCCCCACCCAAGCAGCGAGCCCGTGATCGCGTTCCTGGCCTTGCGGCTGGCCGAGGCCCACGTGCCGCACGACACGGTCCGCGCGTTGGCTGCGCCCGCCGACCTTGACGAGGGGGTTCCGTGGACGCTCCTGGCTGACCCGCAGGGCATCTACCTGCTGTTGGACAGCACGGACGGCGGCGTACGCTGGGCCATGGTTGGCGGCGAGCCCGTGGTGGACGACCTGACCGACGCCACGTATCTCTCAGACGGCACCGAGGTGCTGCTCGGCGGCGGGGAGCTCTGGGAACGGCAGGGGGACGAAGCATGGTCGCCCTTCGTCGCGCCGACCGGGACCGCCGCGCTTGAACGGGATGGGGACGATCTGCTCCTTGCCGCCGCGGACGGCGTGTACGTCGGCCCACCCGCCGGGCCCTGGACCCTGGAGCTCGCTGGAGCGGTCACTGGATTCGGCGCCGGCCCTGTGGCGTTTCGCGGGACGTCCGTGTACGCCCGCGAGAACGGCGCGTGGGCCGCGCTCGGTGACCTGCCGGTGGAGGTGACGGCCGCAGCGAGCGGGGCCGATGGCGCGGCGTTCGCAGGCAGCCAGGACGGTCGGGTCTGGCGCCGGGAGAACGACGCATGGGTCTCGTGCGCTGCGCTCGGCAACGCGGACGTCCCGGCGATCGTGGGCATCACCACGGCGGACGCCCTGGTCTACGTCGCGACAGGGTCCCACGCGCCCTGGCGGAGCGATGACGGCTGTGCAACCTGGCGCGACGTCGGGGTCGGCGAGGACGCCCAGTACGGGAGCGACGGGGACGCGCAGCGCCCCTCCGACGCCTGGCCGGTGCTGTACGCGTCGGGGGATCACGTGGTGGTGGGGGGTTGGGCCGGGCTCTACTCGAGCGCGGACGGGGGCACGACCTGGGTCGACTCCCCCGTCATCCCCGCGGACTACACCCGCAGCGTCGCCTTCGACGCCTCCTTCGCCGAGGACAGCCTCGTGTACCTCGCGGCGTACGGGGCCGGTCCGCTCGCCACGGACGACGGCGGGGCGTCGTTCACCGCCACGAACGCGGGCTTGAAGGAGGTCAACGCGCAACGCGTTGCGGTGCCTGAGGCCGGATCCAGGGACCTGCTGGTCGTGGACGGGCACGACGGGTTCCGTTCGCGGAACGGGGGAGAGTCCTGGGTGAAATTCGGCGGCGAGCAGGTCGGGGATTTCTTCGCGTGGGAGGACGTCGGCGACGTGTGGCGGGTGGACCTTGAGGGCAACCTCGATGAGACCACGAACGGGGGGCTGACCTGGCAGCGCCTCGACGACGTCACCACGGCGCTCGGCGGGTCGGCGCCCAGGTCCGCGGCCCGGTTCGGCGCAGGGCGCTGTGTGACGGCAGAGGCGCCGGAACGCGTCGTTTGCGACACAGGCGGTGGCTGGTGCAGCGTCTTCGACGGCGACGTCGGCACACCCACCGCGCCAGTGGCGGTCGGGGATCGCCTCGTGTTCGGCGATGAGGACGGCGTGCACCTCAGCGACGACGACGGGGAGACCTGGACGACCGTGGACCCTGCCCCCGGGGACCCGATCCAGGTGATGACCTCCTCAGACGATGGCACGTTGTTCCTCGCAACCCGCACCGCCCAGGTCATGCGGAGCCAGGATGAGGGGGTCACCTGGTCTGCCCTCGGCGGGCGACTGCCAGCCCACGTCTACACCCTCGCGCCCCGACCCGGCTACGCCGAGACGCCCGACCTGCTCATCGGCACCCACGACGGCACCTTCCTCTGCCAGGGCGCAGCCGGCCCCGTTCGGTGGGCTCAGTACCAGCGCATCGACGCCTCCGGCTACCTGGCCACCTGCACGGATTGCCCGGACCCTGCGCCCGCGCTGGGCCGTGGGATGGGCGACACCCAGCCGCTCCGGAAGGACAGCGTCCTGACCGCATGGGTGCGCGGCGACCAGGTGGACACGCTCGGCGCCGGCGGCTGCACGTCCGGGGACCTCGTCGCTACCATCGATGGCGTGGACGTCGGCGACCCGCGCGAGGGCGTGGATCTCTCGCCGGGGTGGCATCGCGTGGAGATCCGGGCGCCGAACGGCAGCGCGTCTGTCGACGCGATCGAGGGCCGGACGGCGTCGGCCACCGTGACCGTACCGACGCCGACCCGCGGCTGCGCCGGCGCCCTGGTCTGGCTGACCCTGCCGTTGCTATGGAGAGGTCGGCGGCGATGAGCGGACCGGCACGCCGCTGACCCAGACCTGCACGATGTCCTCGGTGTGCTTGATGTCGGTCGTCGGGTCACCGTTCACGAGGAGCAGATCGGCAACAGCGCCGGGCTTGAGCGTGCCCGAGGCCTGCGCATCGAGGAACGTGCCGTTGCCGTAGGTCGCGGCTTTCAGCACGTCGAGGATTGGGACGCCAGCGTCCACGAGCAGGCGCAATTCCTCGTGGATGGACCCCGGGAAGGTGCCGATGGACCCGTTGGAGTCGCTGCCGACGAGCAGTGGGATGCCGGCCTGGAACATGGCGAGGGTGTTGGCGACGCGGTCGGCGCGATGGGCCTGGAGCGCGTCCGCCCACCCCTTGAAGCTGGAGCCGGTCAGCGTTCTCTCGTGCTCCAGAAGGACCGCCGGGGCGAGGCTTGCCAACACAGCGGCCGGCTGTGTCGCGATCTCGGAGGCAGTGGGATGAAATTCGCCTACTGCAAGCTCGTCGAACCGGTGCCAGTTCACGAGCGTCGGTTCAAAGGCGATGCCCGATGCCTTCAGTGTGGCCACCTGTTCGGGCGTCAGCAACGACGTCTCCACGCCGTGGGCGAGCAGATCGACGCCCACGCGCGCGCAGATCAGCGCGTCCTCAGCGCTGTCGATATGCGCGGCGACCTTGAGATGCCGCTCGTGTGCACGCTTGGTGGCCGCCGCCATCAGCTCCTCGGACAGCCTCGGCGCCGGCAGTTGACCGGACGGTCGCGGTGGGATCGAGGCACCCATCAGCTTGACGAACGTGCCTCCGCCGTCCGCGATCCGGTCCACCTGCGCCACGACGTCCGCAACGTCCTTGACCGCGACGAAGTCCCGGTTTTTGAGACTTGCATAGGCTATCGAACCATACACCTCCTTCGCCATGTCGAGCGGGTAGCCGCCCTCCACCGTCAAACCGGGGCCCGCGTAGCGGATGTGCGGGCCGACCCACCCGCCAGCGGCGATCTCACCTTTCAACCGCTGCAATGTCTTCAGGTCCCCGCCGAGGTCGAGCACGGAGGTGACTCCGCTGTACACCAGCGACTGCGCCGCGTGCTTCGGGTCCGGCAGTGTCAGGAACCAGGGCGGACCGGCGCCCAACGCAAGGTGAACGTGCAGGTCGATCAGGCCGGGGAGCAGCGTACGTCCATCCCCGGGAATCACGAGATCGGCGGGCAGGTGCGGTGACACGGAGGGACGGATGTCGGCGATGACACCACCGACGATGCGGACGTCCAGGTGCTCGCGAACCTCCGGCCTGCCGTCGTTCGCGTCGAACACGCGTACATCCTCGATCAACACCGAGCCGCCCTTCGCGGGCGCGGGCGCGGTGAGCTTCGGCGCCGAGACGAGGTGGATGCAGCCGGTCAGGGCCAGCGCAGGGAGCAGGGCGATCGGCTTCAAACGTACAGACATTCGTCGACCTAACCCGAGTTGGACTGGTCTCCATGTCCCCTCGCGCGACCGCCAGCGAGCAAGCCGGGGTCGCCGCCCCCGCCAGCGTGGAGAACGCCGCGATGCGGAGCAGTCGCCCAAAGGTTCCTGAGGAAGAGGCAGAAACCCGGCCGAGCCCTGCCGCCTCCCCGTCACACGCCGCCGTCTGCCGCCGTTCAACGCTACAATCCCCCGTGGAAGGTGCCATGTCCTGGGTCGCGCTCGTCGGTCCTGAAATCGAGGAAAACCTCTCCCTCCGCTACCTCGCGTCGTCGCTGGCACGGGCAGGCTATCGGAGCGAGATCCTCGGATTCAATGGGGACAATGACTTCGGACGCGTGCTCGCCGCGATCCTGGACGCAGACGAAGCACCGGTCGTGGTCGGCATCTCGCTCGCGTTCCAGTGGCGCGCGCGGGATTTCCTGGCGTTGGCGATGGCGTTGCGGGAGGGCGGGTACACCGGGCACATCACCACGGGCGGGCACTTTGGTACGTTTGCGTGCAAGGAGGTGCTGGCCGAGTTCGACGAGGTCGACAGCGTGTGCCGCCAGGAGGCCGAGGAGACGCTCGTCGCGCTCGTGCGGGCGGTCGAGAACGGCACGCCCCTGTCCGCCATCGCCGGCCTCGCTTACCGCGAGAAAACGGCCGATGGGCCGGATGAAGTCCGCCTCACCTGCCTGCCGACGATGCCGGACCTCGCCTCCCTCCCCCGTCCCGACCGCCGTGGCGCGCCAGCCGCCTGCTTCGACCACGCCATCGCGCCGATCGTGTCCTCGCGCGGCTGCTACGCGAATTGCACCTTCTGCTGCATCGCCGCGTGGCACGAACAGACCATGCCCGGCAAGCGCTACCGGGTGCGCGACATCGGCGACGTCGCCGACGAGATGGTGGCCATGCAACGCGAGCGGAACGTGGAGGTCTTCGTCTTCCACGACGACAATTTCTTCCTGCCCGGGCACTCGAAAAACCTCGTTCGCATCAACGCTCTCGCAGACGCCCTGGAAGAGCGCGGCATCGGGCGCTACGCGACCGTTGTCAAGGCGCGGCCGACGGACGCGGACCCCGCCGTGTTCCGCGCGCTCGTTGAGCGGCTGCACTGCATCCGGACCTACGTCGGCATCGAGACAGACGCGGATCAAGGCCTGGAAACGCTCAATCGCTGGGCCCAGTCCAGGCACAACCACGCGACCATCGCGCTTGCCCGCGAGCTTGACCTCTACACCTGCTTCAACCTGCTCTTGTTCGACCCGGACACGACCGTGGAGAGCCTGGAGACGAACATTTCGTTCATCGAGGCAGCGCCCGAGTTTGCGTTCAATTTTGGGCGCGTGGAGCTGTACGCCGGAACCCCGCTGCTCCAGCGCATGCTCGCGGAGGGCCGGTGTACGGGCGACTGGATGCAGTGGGACTACAAGCTCCACGATCCCGCTGTGGAGCGTATCTTTGATCTGACGATGAAGCTTTTTCACCCCCGCAACTTTGGGGACGGCGCGCTCGCCAACCACCTGATGGGCACGCGCTTTGACGCAGAGGTCTGCCGGTACTTTCACCCCGACGTCTGGCGAAAATCCTGGGGCGACGAGGCGAAGGACCTCTCGCGGGCACTGTCGACGGACACGGCCCAGAGCCTGCGAAAAATCCTCGCCCACGTGACCGCCAACGAGGCACGTACGGACCGCGCGTTCGTCCGCGCCCTCGCGCCCGAACTGCGTGCCGCCGAGGAGGTCATCGGCGAACGAGCCCGGGACTTCGCGCGCGCAATGCAAGCGGCGATCGGGCGCGGCGCACCCCTGACAATCCTGGGCGATCGCGTCGCGACGCCGCTCCAAACCCAACGACGGGCTGAGAGCAGCCTGGTCAGCTCCGGCGAGGTGGTGTGATGGCTGGTGACGAGAACCCGAGGAAGATCCTGGCGCCCGAGATCCTGCCGCCGCCCAACGAGGACCGTACCGGGAGCGTGCGCGATCGCACGCGTCGACGCCTCTCAGCGCTGCTGTCGGTGTCGTCCGTCGGCGGCGTTGCGCTGGCGACGAGCTGCATCTACGGCACGGTCGACATGATGCCCGAGCCTGTGCAATGCACGGACCAGGACCCAAGCCAGTGGGGAGCGGACCTGTTCGTGAGCGCCAACTGGTCGGGCGACACGATCCGGCTGCGCGTGCGACCCACCGGTGCCAAATCGCTGAGCGTGGACAGCGCAGTGACGGTCACCGGCGGCACCCTCGTGACCGTCGACGGCTCCGATGCCGCCGACGTGATCTTCACGCTGAACCCGGTCCCGGCGGGCATGACCGTGGTGGTGGATGGAACGCTGCTGTGTGGGACGCAAGCCGGGAATTGGGAGGCGACGCTCGATTTGTCCGGCGGTAGCGACTCAGGCGCCGATACCGCGGGCGGGATTCCGGTGACGGTCCGTTGAGCCGCGCGCGCGACCACGTTCGCGGGACCCTGGAGCGCATGCTCCGGGCGTCCAAGCTGCCGATCATCGTGGCCGCTGCGCCGGGGTTGTATGGGTGCGACCACGCGCCGGCACCGCATCGGGAGACCGGCACGCACGACACCGGCCCGACCTGCACCACCGAGCACAGCCGAGAGTGGGTCGCCAGCCTCTCCGGGACTGGAGAGCTGCGCAACGACGAGCTGGTGCTTCTTCTTGGCTCGTCACTCCCGGACCTGAGCTACGACCAGACCGTCACGGTCACCGGTGGCGCCGCCACCTACGTCATCGCGGGCAACCCGCTACGACTGGACATCAAGGTCGACGACGGCGTCACCACGGTCACCGTCGACGGCACCGTCCTCTGCAGCGGCAGCCATTCCGGCGCCTTCCACCTTACCGTCACGACCGGCGCGCCGGGCGACCCCGGCGCGCCGGGCGACCCCGTCACGCCCGTCACCCTCGGCTTTTCCTGACCCATCACTCCGTCGACCCGCCCGCCCCCCCATAGCGTCCCATGTCCGTCGCGGTGCCGTCATCATCGTTGCCAGCCGTTGGATTTCCAGCGTTGGAGCACGGGCTTGACGATTTCAGGTGGTAATCGGAGGTGCCCGTGAACTTGGGGTCCTTGGAGATGTCTGTGATGTCCGTGACCGGTGAAATCCCAAGGTAGGGAACCGCCGCCGTTACGTCCGAATACGTCAATCGCGCGGTGCTGACCGCGATCGCGTCCCCGACGACGGCATAGTCGGTCGCTGTGATGATCGAGCTGTCGATGGTGAGGGTGCTCGGCGGGTTCGTGCCTTCCTCCAACGTGATCGCCTGATCGAGGTTCGCCAGCGTGCTGCTGGCGAAGGTTGCGGCCACCCCCCGCATGTAGAAGCCGTCGGTGGTGCTGCCGACCTCGTCCGCGATGAGCGAATGGGTGATTGAGACGGTGCCACCCACAAAAACCCCGGCTACGCCATACCCGCCCGTGTCCCCCGACGCGTGAACGTGGTCGAACCGGATTATCCCGCCGCCCGCGTCGATGACGCTGCCCTCATAGGCGTTGTTCCCCGAGAACGTCACGTCGTCGAGCGTCAGGCTGGTTCCGGCAAAGCTGATGCCACCGCCGTAGCTGATGGTTCCATGAATGTCTGTGGTCGCAGCCTTTTCGTCCGGGAGCTTGTTGCCTGAGATCACCGTCGCGGTCAACGTGAGATTGCCGCCGGTCTGACGGACCCCGCCACCGACGTACTGATCGACGGTCGCGGCGCCGACGGTGTAGGCGGTCGCGTAGCCACCGCCGTCCGACAGGGTCAGCCCGGTGATTGCCATCGTTCCACCTGCCATGGTCAGCACCGAGCCGCTGCCAGCCGCGTCGACGATCGTCGCGCCAGCGCCGTCCACGCCGACAATTTCCATGTCCACGGACGGCGCGACGAGGTTCTCGGTGTACGTCCCGCCAACAACGCGAACGCAACGCGTCGTCGTCTCAACGGCGGCAGCGGCGGCGAGCGCGGCCTTGATGGTGAGGTACGGGTCGGTCTTCCGGCCTGAGGCACGACTACTACCGGCGTTTGACGCCCACATGGGGATGCTGGCCGTCCCGTCGTTGCAATCGTAGTCGTTGTCGACCCAGCCAGGCGGCGCGAACGCGGCGTACCTGAAGGAGTTGGGGTCACCACAACCGTCGCTGTCCGTGTCGGCGTAGAATTTCAGCAACCCGGCCGTGTCACTGCCGCTGTCCCCGTCCGTGTCGGTATCGGATTCGGTGTCCGTATCTGAATCGGTATCGGAGTCTGTGTCCGTATCGGTCGCCGTGTCGGCGGTTGTGGCGCTGTCGCCGGACCCAACCCGTCCGGTGACCGTGGACTCGGGAATGTAGAAGCACGCGGGCAAGCACGCCGTTCCGGCAAGAACAAGGATGCTCCGTGTCATTCTTCCGTCCCGGTGGGCCCGCCGTAACGGCCCATGTCACTGCGGCGTCCATCGTCGTTGTACACGTTTGGGTCTCCTGTGTGCGCGCAAGGGCTCGTGGGCTGGAGGTGATAGTCTCCCGCACCGACGAACTGGGGATCGCCTGAGATGTCGGTGCCGTCGGCCGGGGACGCGATGCCGCTGAACGGAACACCACCGACGTACACATCCGAATACTTCAGGACCACGCTGCTGCCAGTCCCAAGTTGGAGGACCGCCCCGCCACCCGCGCTGATGATCGAGTTTTCAATGCTGAGCGCGCTCAACTGCCCGCTCGACCCGTCGAGGGTGAAGGCCGTAGGCAGGTTGTAGAGGGTGTCGTTGACGAGGTCGACCTCGGCGCCCTGCAGGGTGAACCCGTCCGTTCCCTCGTTCGCGATGATCGAGTTGGACAGGGAGAGTGACCCCAACTGAAACTCGCCCGCGCCTCCAATCGATGCGGAGTCCCCCGTTTGGGTGACATGCGTGCCGCTCATCCGGGTGCCGGACTCACCGAACCCACCGCCGAAGTAGGCATAATTGCCGCTGATGAGGACATGGTCCAACACGAGGGTGCCGCCGCTGGCGTAAAATCCTCCGCCGACGCTGGAGATCCCGGTGACCGTGGACGACGCGGCCACGAAGGTCGGGAGCGAATTGTTCGTCAGCGCGACGTCCGTGAGCGTGACCGAGCCACCAAGCTGGTAGAGGCCGCCGCCCGAGTACGTCACGTAGTTGTAGGTGCCATCCGTGTAGTTGACTTTGGTCCCAGCGCCATGCGATAGCGTCAGCCCGCTGACCGCGACCGTTGCATTCTCCACGCTGAGCGCGGAGCCAAGGTTTCCGCCGATGATGACGTTGTCTCGCCCGTCCACCCCTGCCATGTCGAGGGTGCCGTACGCGACCAGCAGCGCCTCGGGGTACGTGCCGGCGAAGATGCGGACGCACTTCTTCGGCGCGGTGAGGACCTGCGCAGCGGCGATGGCCTGGGTGATCGTCGGAAATGGCCCGGCCCTCGTGCCGTCCGAGGTCGCGTTCGGGGTGCTGGACGCCCACACCGGGACCCTTGGCTCCCCATCGTCGCAATCGTGGCGTTCTCGACCCGTCCGCCCGGGTTGGACGCAGCCTGCACGCCAGTAGCCAGCTCACCCGAGCCATCGCCGTCGGCGTCGACATACCACCAGTGGAGGGCGCCCGTGTCATCCGGCGCGGAGTCGGGGTCGGTGTCTGAATCCGTATCGGTATCGGTATCGGTATCGGTATCGGTGTCCGAATCCGTATCGGTGTCCGCATCGCCGGTCGGGACCCGTCCTGTCACGTCCGACTCGGGGATGTAGAAGCATCCCGCGAGGAGTCCGACGGGCACGAGCACGAGCAAGGAATGGGTCACCCCCAGAGGGTATCAAGTCGTCAGCGCCGACGAGGCCCCCGCGACAGATCTCGCGGCTGATCACCGGCCGGGCGAGCGGCTCCGCGCTCCCACTGAAGGGGTTCCGTGCTCGACTTTGCGGCCGTCCCAACACCCAGAAGCTCGTCACCCGAGAGCAGCAGCCAGGCCTTGGCGTCCGCGATGGGCGCTGGCGGAAACTGGCCGGTGGTCTGGAAGCGGCGCGCCTCCAACGCGGAGAGCGTGATGGCGGGGATGTGCTTGAGCGCCTCGCGCGGGGAGATCAAGTACGGTTGGAGGCCAGCAAAGACCTGGTCGCGCGCCTTCCACGGGATGCGCTCGCCCTGCCTCGCCGGGCGGAGGACCTCGTGCCAGGCGGGGTTGTCCGCCACGATCTCGGACAGCCGCGACATGGGGAGCGCGTGCTCGATGCGGAACGGGCCGGAGCCGTCGCGCCGCAATTCGTCGAGGTGGCCGACGGTGCCAAGGGCCTCGGCGACCTCCTCCGCGATCACGCGGGCATAGGTGCCACGCGAGCAGCGGATGAGCACGCGGATGCGCGAACTACCGGCCTCAAACGAGGGGTGCAGGTCCATCGCGTCGATGCGGATGGGGCGGGGCTCTGCGACGACGTCCTGGCCCTTGCGCGCGTACTCGTAGAGCGGCTTTCCCTTGATCTTTACCGCCGAGTAGCGTGGCGGGCGCTGCATCCTCGCGCCGACAAAGCTGGCCAGCACGCGCTCGACTTCGCCGCGGAGGAGGTGGGGGACCGGCGCCTCGGCGATGACGACACCCGTCGGGTCGCCCGTGTCCGTGAGCTTGCCGAGCGCGATGACGGCGTCGTAGATCTTCTCGCTCTCATCGAGGTACTGGATCAGGCGCGTGGCCCCGCCGAGCGCCAACGGCAGGACGCCAGTGGCGAAGGGGTCGAGCGTGCCGGTGTGGCCGACCTTCTGGAGCCCGGTGACGGCGCGCGCGACGGCCACCACGTCGTGCGACGTGATGCCGGGGGGCTTGTCCATGACGAGAAAGCCGTCGGTCATTCGTCGCTTCCCGCGTTCGCCGGGTTCGTTACGGACGGATCGTCTCCGGCATCTTCGGGACTGGCGGCGACCTCGTCGGCCGGCTTCGGCAGGTTCGCGAGGACATCCTGCATGTGCATCGCGTACTCGAGGTTCCGGTCGATCTCAAAGCGCAATTCGGGCGCATGACGCGCGCCGAGCGCACGCCCCACCGGCCCGCGCATGTGCTTCGCAGCCTGCTTCAACCCCTCCGCGATCACCTTGCGATCGCGCTGGACCCCGCCGCCGGAGCCCTTCGAGTCCATCGGCAGGTACTGGATGTGCGCGACGGAGAGATCGGGGTTGACCGAGACCCCGGTGATGCTGATGATGCCGATGCGGGGGTCCTTTACGTCGGTCAGCAGCATGCGCGCGACCTCGGCTTGGACCGCCGAGGCGATCCGATCGGCTCGTCGAGTGGACATGGTCAGTTCCCGGTGAAGGAGGCCGGCCGCTTGCCGAGGAAGGCCGCCATGCCCTCCTTCTGGTCTGCGGTCGAAAAGCAGAGGGCGAAGAGGTCGCGCTCAAGGAGGAGGCCGCTGCGGAGGTCGGCGTCATTCGCGGCGTTGACAGCCTGCTTGCAGAGACGGACTGCGACTGGGCCCACCGCGGCGATCTGCTCCGCGAGGGCGACGGCGGCGTCGAGGACGGGAACGTCGCTGACGACGCGGAGGGCGAGGCCGATCGCGACGGCCTCCTCCGCTTTGACGTTCCGGGCGGAAAAACAGAGCTCCGCCGCCCGCATCGTCCCGACGCGGCGTACGAGGCGTTGCGTCCCGCCAAAGCCGGGGATCACGCCAAGCTTGACCTCGGGCTGTCCAAAGACGGCGTTGGGGGCCGCAAGCACGAGGTCGCAGGCAAGAGTCAGCTCGCACCCCCCGCCCAGTGCGAACCCGTTGACGGCCGCGATGACCGGGATCGGCAGGCCCGCGAGCGCGTCGAACACGACCTGCCCGCGGTGCGCGAACGCCCGGGCACCCTCCACGTCCAACGCGGACATTGCCGCGATGTCCGCCCCGGCCACGAACGCCTTGGGCCCGGCGCCCGTGATGACGACCGCAGCCGCCCCGTCGAGCAGCCCCTCGTCGACGCACGCCGCCCCAAGCGCGTCCAGCACGTCGGCGTTCAGCGCATTCAGCGCGTTCGGCCGACTGATCGTGAGGATCACCACGCGCCCGCGGCGCTCGCTGCGCACCACCGGCTCGGCAGTCTCGCCCGGTGTCATGCCTTCGCCGGGTACGCGTAGAAGCCCCGCCCGCTCTTCCGCCCCAGCCAGCCGGCCTCGACGTACTTTCGGAGCAAGGGAGAAGGCCGATATTTGCTGTCACCCAGCCCGCTGTGCAGCACCTCCATGATGGCGAGGCAGGTGTCGAGGCCGATGAAATCGGCGAGCGTGAGCGGGCCCATCGGCACGTTCGTGCCGAGCTTCATGGCGATGTCGATGTCCTCGACCGTTCCGATGCCTTCAAACAGCGCCTGGGCTGCCTCGTTGATGTAGGGCATCAGCACGCGGTTGACGATGAAACCGGGCATGTCCCGGCCGAGAACGGTGGTCTTGCCCATGGTCTCGGCGCAGGCCTTCACCGCCGCGTAGACCTCATCGGTCGTCTGCATGCCGCGGATGAGCTCCACGAGCTGCATCAACGGCACGGGGTTCATGAAGTGCATGCCGACCACGCTCTCGGGGCGCTTCGTGGACGACGCAATCTTCGTGATGGAGATGCTCGACGTGTTCGAGGCGAGGATGGCGCCCGGCTTGGCGACGCGGTCCAGCTCGGCAAAAATCCGGAGCTTCAAGTCCACGTTCTCCGAGGCGGCCTCGACGATGAGGTCGGCGTCCGCGTGCGCGTCGAGCGCCGTGGTCCACGCGATCTTCGCGGCGATCGCATCCGCGGATTCGATGGTCAGCGCGCCCTTCTTGACGAGGCGGGCGAGTGATCCCGCGACCGTGCTGCGCCCGCGCGCGATGGCGGCCTCGTTGATGTCCGAACAGGTGACCGAAAAACCAGCCGCGGCGGCCGTCTGGGCGATGCCGTTGCCCATCTGGCCAGCGCCGACCACGCCGATACGAGAGATGTTCATGGGGAGGACTCCGTGCGCGCGGGGGCTATCAAGAAACTGGGGGTGATGCCAAGCGCGAGATCGCGTTCAGATCGAGGCGCTACCTTCTCTTTTGAGGGGGCGCTGAAGGCGCCCCCTCCGGCCGCCCTCAGGGGCGGCCTACCCACCGCTGACCAATTCGATGAATTCCCGGCCACCGAACGGCGCTTGCCTGACGCGGAGTTTCGTCCGTCGTGGGACGGGCGCGCCGCCCGGTGGACGGCTATCAAGAAACTGGGGGTGATGCCAAGCGCGAGATCGCGTTCAGATCGAGGCGCTACCTTCTCTTTTGAGGGGGCGCTGAAGGCGCCCCCTCCGGCCG
>CAIMSU010000356.1 GCA_903844155.1 uncultured Pseudomonadota bacterium
CCCTTCGACCGGCAGCCTGCTACCCGGCGCTTCGGCGCCTACCGGGATGGGACTTGCACCCACAAGGTAGATGCAGCCCGCCGCCGCGCTCGTCCCCGCCTGCGCGGATTCGGGCTCGGAGGCTTCAGGACGCACCATGCGGCCTTATAGCACCGGGCTGGATAGGGTTCGGGGATCCCGTGCCCGCCTCACCGACCATCCTCTGCGTGGACGACGAACCCATCGTCCTGACCAGCCTCCGCGAGCAGTTCGAGCGCCACCTCGGCGGCTACGAGGTGGAGGTCGCGCAGGACGCGGCGGAGGCCCTGGAGATCCTCGCCACGCTCACCGAACAGGGCGTGCCCATCCCTGTCGTCATCAGCGACCACATCATGCCCGGCATGAAGGGCGACGAGCTCCTCGTCCGCGTCCACGAGCAGCTCCCCGACACCCGGACCATCCTGCTGACCGGTTAGGCGGGGCTGGACGCCGTGGGGCGGGCCGTCAACAACGCGGGGTTGTACCGGTACATTGCCAAGCCCTGGGACCGCGAGGACCTCACGCTCACGGTCCGGGAGGCGATCCGGGCGTACCTGAACGAGCGGCAGATCCGGGCGCAGCAGGCGCGCATCGCCGCCGCCCACTCCGCCGCAATCCGCTTTGTACCCCACGAATTCCTGGCGCTACTCGGTCGTCGGGAGCTGGCGGACGTACGACTGGGTGACTGCGTGGCGCAGCCCGTGTCCGTCTACTACTCGGACATCCGATCGTTCACGACCCTCGTCGAAGGGCACACGCCCCACGAAAACCTGGCGTGGATCAATGAATACCTCGGTCACATGGAAGCGCCGATCCGCCGGCACGGCGGCTTCGTGGAGGGGATCGCCGGCGATGCCATCATGGCGCTGTTCGGCACTGGCGCCGATGCGCTCCTCAACGCCGCCATCGAGTCCCTGGGTGCATTGGACACGTACAACGCGACCCGCGCGGGTCGAGGCAAGCCGCCGTTGCGGATCGGGATCGGGATGACGACGGGCGAGTGCCTGATGGGCGTCATCGGCGGCGAGGACACGCTGAAGTGCAGCGTCATCGGCGACTCCGCGAACCTGGCGGCCCGCGTGGAGGGGCTCACCAAGCACCTCGGCACCCTGCTGTTGACTGAGCAGACCCGGGGCGCGCTGACCGATCCCTCCCGCTATGCGATGCGCTACGTCGATCGCGTGCGCGTGAAGGGCCTCAGCGCGCCAACGACGCTCTACGAGCTCCTCGACGGACTTCCAGGGCATGAGCGGGAGCGCAAGCTCGCGAGCGCCGACCGCCTCGCCACGGCGCTCTCGCTCTTTCAGGCCGGCGACCTGACCGGCGCCGCCGCCCTGTTCGAGGAGCTGGTCGCCTCCAACCCCGATGATTCGGCCGTCCGCTGGCACCAGGTGCGCGTCTCGGCGCTCCAACAGCGTGGGCTCCCGACCGGCTGGGACGGCACCAGCACCCTGGACGTGAAATGACCCAGACCGTGATCCTCCTCGTCGACGACGAAAAGACCGTGCTGGACAGCCTGAGCGCGCAGCTCGGGCAGCTCTACCCGGAGGGCGTGGAGTGCGAGGCGGCCGAGAGCGCCGCCGAGGCGTGGGAGGTCCTGGAGGAGCTTGACGCCGACGGGGCGACGGTGATCGTCGTCGTCTCGGACTGGCTGATGCCGGGGCAGCGCGGCGACGAGTTTCTCGCGCGCGTGCGCGACCGTTACCCGACCATCGGCCGCATCCTGCTGACCGGGCACGCGGACCCTGCTGCGCTGGAGCGCGCTCGGACCGAGGGCGCGGTGCACCGCGTGCTCTTCAAACCCTGGCGCGCGGACGACCTGCGGGACGCCATTGAGCAGTCCATGCGCGGCCCGGGCGGATGAGCGGTCGGGATCGCGTCTGGGCGCTCGTCGACCGGCTCGGTTCGCTCGCCGACACGCCCGCGGATGACGACGAGGAGCGCCAGCGCCACCGCTTCATGCTGCTCACCGGCTACAGCATGGGGTGCGGCGGGATCATCTGGGGATCGTTGTGCTTTGCGGGCGGGCTTTACGGGCCGGGGCTGATCCCCTACGCCTACACGCTCATCACCATCGTGAACTTCTCCGTCCTCGGCCGCACCAAGCGGTTCGGCGCAGCGCGAACGGTGCAGGTGCTCATCAGCCTTCTGTTGCCGTTCTTCACGCAATGGGCGCTCGGCGGCTTCCTGGCCAGCGGCGCCATCATGCTCTGGGCGATGCTG
Organism: uncultured Pseudomonadota bacterium; assembly: GCA_903844155.1. Taxonomy (GTDB): domain Bacteria; phylum Myxococcota_A; class UBA796; order UBA796; family SXON01; genus CAIUMM01. The sequence continues at coordinate 2,242 of CAIMSU010000356.1, forward strand.
GCCCTGGTGTGCGCGCTCTCTTTCGAGAGCAAGCGTGCCGCAGTGGGTTGGCTGGTGGTCTACCTCGCGCTCACCGTGTTCTCCGGCGTCATCGACTCGCACCTCACCGTGCCCGCGAACCTGCCGTCCGGCGGCTTTGGCCCCTTGTCCTTCACGCTCAACATCGCGACCGTCTCGGCCACCGTCTTCGTCCTCACCGTGTACTTCCTCCATCTGCGCGATCGCGCGAACGAGGAGCTTGCCAGGAAGAACGCTCAGATCGCCAAGTCGCAGCAGGCGCTCGTGCAATCGGAGAAGATGGCCGCGCTCGGGCAGCTCGTCGCGGGGGTGGCTCATGAGCTGAACACCCCGCTCGGCGCCATCGCGGCCTCGGTGGGGAGCATCGCGTCGGCGCTGGACACGGCGTTGGCGGAGCTGCCGGCGGTGCTCGCCGCGGCGTCCGCTTCGGAGCTGGAGGGGCTTCAGGCCCTGCTGCACGCCAGTGAACAGGCCCGGACATCCTTGACCTCCCGCGAGGAGCGGGCCCTTCGGGCGCAGGTGGAGGCCGACCTCGATCGACTCGGGATCCCCGAAGCGCGCAAATTCTCCCGCTCCTTCGTGGCGATGGGGACGACGGAGCACCTGGACGCTCACCTTCCGCTGCTCCAGTCGCCCAGCGCCGAGGCGTTGATCCGGAGCGCAGCGGACCTCTCCTCGATCCGTCGCAACAGCGGCACGATCCGCACTGCGGCGGACCGCGCGGCCAAGATCGTCTTCGCGCTCAAGAGCTACGCGCATCCGGGCTCGGCGACCGGCGAGGCGGTCGACGGGCGCCTCGCCGACAACCTCGACACGGTCCTCACCCTCTACCAGAACCAGCTCAAGAGCGGCGTGGAGGTCGTTCGCACGTATGAGGACCCCTGCCAGGTCCGCGGCCACCATGACGAGCTGAACCAGGTGTGGACGAACCTCGTGCACAACGCCCTGCAAGCCATGGCCCACCGGGGCAGGCTTGAGCTGCGGACGGAGCGCGCCGCGGACAGCGTCCGCGTCCAGGTGATCGACTCCGGCCCCGGGATCCCGGAGAGCGCGCGCCGGCGCCTGTTTGAGCCGTTTTTCACCACCAAGACGCAGGGCGAGGGTAGCGGCCTCGGCTTGTCGATCTCCAGGGAGATCGTGGAGCGCCACGGCGGGACGATCGCGTTTGAGAGCCGTCCCGGGCGGACGGCGTTCACGGTGACGCTCCCGACCGCCGAGCCGGAGGTCCACCATGCGTGACCACGGCGAGCAATGACGAGCGGCTCGCCCGACGGGCTGGAATTCAGCCTCGGGGAGGAGGTTTTCCGGAGCCTGCGCACGGTGATCCAGGTGGGGCGCACCTCCGAAGGGCAGCCGGTGATCGTGAAGAGCCCGGCGGCGCCGATCCCGGAGGCCGCGGAGATCGCGCGCTACCGGCGAGAACGGGCGACGCTGGATGCCTGCGCGGGCCCGGGCGTCCCGGGCGTGCTCGGGCTCGTCGAACGCGGCGGCACCGTCCAGTTGGTGGTGCGATCCCGGGGCGGGCGGTCGCTGGCGGACAGGCTGGCGAGCGGGCGCGTCCCTGTCGCCGAGGCCCAGCAGATCCTGGAGGAGGCGGCGGCGATCCTCGCGCGGGTGCACGCCGTGGGCGTGATCCACATGGACGTCAACCCCGCGAACCTCGTCTGGGCGGGGCGGTCGGGGGGCCTGCAGTTGGTCGACTTCGGAAACAGCGCGAGGGAGGGGGCCGGGACGAGCTTTGACGGCACCCTCCGCTACATCGCGCCGGAGGCCACGGGCCGCTCCGGCCACCGCGTCACCTGGCGAGTGGATCTCTACGGCCTCGGCGTGACCGCCTGGCACTTGCTCGTGGGACGGGCGCCGTTCGTCGACGACGACCCCCTCGCCCTCATCCACGCCCACCTCGCCCGCGTGCCAGACGCCCCGCACGCGGTGAACCCGGCTGTGCCCAGGCCCCTCTCCGCGGTGGTGATGCGCCTGCTGGAGAAGGACCCGGAGCGGCGGTACCAGAGCGCCGAGGGCCTCCTGGCCGATCTTCGCCGCTGCCGCGAAGTCGGCGATGGCGGCACGTTCGACCTCGGCGTCGACGATGCCCCGCCCCGATTCACGCTGCCCGAACGCCTGTATGGCCGGGACGCCGACCTCGTGGCGCTTCAGGCTGCTTTGGGGCGGGCGGGCGACGGCGTCTCCCTGGCGCTCGTCGGCGGCGCTTCCGGCATTGGAAAGTCCGCGCTCGTCGCCGCGTTCGGCGCGGTCTGTCGAGGGACCGGCGCGCGGATGGTCACAGGACGATTCGAGCTGCTTGGCCGGGAAACCCCCCTCAAGGCCGTGAGCGAGGCCTGCGAGGCGCTCGTCGCCGGCGTGCTCGGCGGGGACGAAACGGCGCTTCGGGAGACGCGCGGGACGCTCCGGAAAGCGGTCGGCGGGGCAGCGGATCTCCTCGCGAGAGCCATCCCGTCCCTCCGCATCCTCTTCAGCGACGTTCCCCCAGGACCCGAGCTCACGGGCCAGGCAGCGACCGCCCGCGCGCTCCAGGGCTACGCCGCCCTCCTCGCCGCGTTCGCCCGCCCCGGCCAGCCCATCGTCGCCTTTCTCGACGACCTCCAGTGGGCAGACGTCGCCTCGCTCGACCTCGTCGAATTCCTCCTCACCTCCCCTGATCTGCGCGGGCTCTTGATCGTCGGCGGCTACCGCGATGACGAGGTCGGGCCGGCGCACCCGCTGTCCAGGATGTGTGAACGCATCGCTCCCACCCGCACCATCACCCGCGTGACGCTCGGGCCGCTCGACCTTACGAGCGCGACCGCGCTGGTCGCAGATGCCTGCCGGTGCTTGCCGGAGGAGGCCGCGCCGCTCGCCGAGGCCCTGCGCGAGCGCTCCGGTGGAAACCCGTTTTTCCTGCGCGAGCTGCTGCGCCAGATGGCAGACCGCGGCGTGCTGCACCGGGAGGCAGGTGGCTGGCGCTGGGACGTCGACGCACCGGGCAGGCTGGCGTTCGCCGACAACGTCGTCGCGGCGGTGCTCGAACGCCTGAACCTGCTGCCGGCGGCGTCGGCCCGCGCCCTCGGCGTGGCTGCGCGCATCGGCCACCGGTTCGACGTACGTCTCCTCGCCCACGCCCTGGGCATCGAGGCCGAGGAGGCTGCGCAAGCCCTCGCGCCGACAGTCGAAGCCGGCCTGGTCCGCCCCGAGACCGAGGCCCTCGGCCTGCTCGCGTTCGGCGCTGGCGCGGACCTGGAGGTGAGCTGCCGGTTCGTCCACGATCGGGTGCAGGAGGCGGCCCTCAGCCTGCTTCCCGCCGAGGCGGCGCCCGGGGTCCACCTGCTCCTGGCGCGGCGCCTCACCCGCGACGGGACGACCACACCCGAGGCGATGTTCGACGCCCTCGAGCACTTCCGCGGCGCGGCCTCGCTCCTCGACGACGGAGAGCGCCTGTTTGTCGCGCGCCGAGCCCTCGACGCGTCTGCGGTGGCCGTTCGCAGCGCGGCGTTCACGACCGCCCTGACCGTCTGCGAATTCGGCCTGGACCTCGCCGGGAGGCGCGACCCGGCCTTGCGTGAGGCGCTCCTCACCCGCGCGCTGGAGGTCGCGGACGCCGCGGCGGACACGGGCGCGATGACCCGGCACTCCGAAGCGCTGATCGCGGGGGCCTCCTCTGTTGCGGCCATGGCGCCCGCCTACGTCGCGCGGATCCGAGCCCATGTTCGCGCCGAGGAGCACGCCGCCGCCATCGCGATGGGCGATGAGTTCCTCGCCCGCGTCGGCCGGCGCTTCTATACCCGGCTCGAAGTCCTGCCGCTGCTTGCCCGACTGGCGCGCGTGCTGTGGGCGACGCGCGGGCGGACGGTGGAGGCGATCGTGGACGGCCCCCTCGCCACCGACCCGACCGAGGCGGCCGTGCAGGCGGTGCAGATCGCGGCGGCGAAGGCGCTGGTCTCCCTGCACCCGCAAGCCATCCCGCTGGACATCCTCAACGACGTCGACCACATCGTTGCCCACGGCGTCACGCCAGACGGGCTCTTTGCCTGGACGGGGTGGGCGATGCTGCTGCTGGAGGGCCTCCACCGACCGGACCTCGCAGCGCGCTACTGCGAAGCGGCGCTCGCGCGCGCCGAACGGATGCGCTGGGGCAGTTGGGTCGGGTGCGCGTGGGTGTACTACGCGGTGTTGTTCCAGTGGAAGGGGCCGCTACGCGCGGTCGGCGAAGGGCTGCTCCGGACCCGGGAGCGCTCGTTGGAGCTGGGTGAATTCCAGGCCGGGCTGGCCGCCGGCATGCTCGCGGCCGAGATCCAGCTCTTCCAGGGGGCGTTCCTCTCCGAGGTCGAGGTCGCGTTCCGACACTGCGAGGATCTCGCCCGGCAGTACCGCAGCCTCGACGGCGCACCGGCGACGCGCGTCTACCAGCGTCTGGTGGCCGCGCTGCAAGACCACCCCGCGATCCCGGGCGACGAGGGCGGGGCCGACGCGCGCGGGATCTTCAACGAACAGGAGGTCGCGCTCGTACGGCTCATGGAGGCGTCCTTCCTGGGGGACCGGGCGTCCGCGGGGCGCGCGGCGTCCCTGGTCCCCGCGTCGATGAACACGCCGCTCCGGGGCCCCGGCCACTACGTCTGGTGGACCTACCAGAGCGTGGCGCTCCTTCGCGCCGCGGAGGCCGGCGTCGGCCCGAGCCGAGACGTGCGACGGACGGTCGCAGCCAACCGGGCGATGATCGAGCGATGGAGCCGGAAGTTTCCGGCGCGACACTACCGACTCCGGTGGATCGACGCGGCGGATCGCGCGTTGGCGGGGCGGTCTCGCGAGGCGCTGGCCTTGTACGAGGCGGCGATCCAGCTCGCGCTCACAGACGGCGTCCGCCACGATGCGGCGCTCATGGCCGAGCAGGCGGCGGAGCTGGCAGCATCGACCGGTCAACATCGCCTCGCGGCGGTGTTCCTGGACGAGGCCCGCGCCGGGTACCGGCAGTGGGGGGCCGCGCGGAAGGAGAAGCAGCTCGCGCCGGCACGGCAGTCCCTCGCGCCTGCGACGTCGACAGCCTCGGGGAGCACGGTCGCCGGCAACCTTGACCTGGAGACGTTGTTTCGGGCGTCGATCGCGCTCTCGGGTGAGCTCCGCCTCGACCGCCTCGTCGCGGAAGTGGTCGAGGTGACGATGCAGAACGCTGGGGCGACGCGGGGATTTCTCGTCGTCGAGCACCAGGGGCAGCTCCAGATCGCCGTCGGGCGGGACGCCGGTGGCCTTGACCTCGTCGCCGCAGGGACGCCCCTCTCAGCCGCGACGGCGCTCGCCAGGACCGTCGTCCACTACGTCGCGCGGACAGGCCAGCAACTGGTGTTGGCAGACGCGGCGGCGGACTCCCGGTTCGCCCAGGACCCGCACGTCGTCGGCGCCACGCTGTCGATCCTGTGCGCGCCGCTCGACCACAACGGGCGCAGGACCGGCATCATCTACCTCGAGAACCACCTCGCCACGGCCGGGTTCACCGCGGATCGGCTGAGGACGGTCCAGGTGCTCGCCGCGCAGGCCGCCGTCTCCCTCCAGAACGCCAGCCTCGTCGACACCCTCGAGGCCAAGGTCGCCGAGCGCACCCGGGCGCTGGAGGCACAGCACGAGCGGCTGCTTGAATCGCAGCGAGCGCTGGTGCAGCGCGAGAAGATGGCGTCGCTCGGGCAATTGGTCGCAGGCGTCGCGCATGAGCTCAACACCCCGCTCGGCGCGATCGTCGCGTCCGTCGGCAACATCTCCGCCGCGTTGGATGGAACGCTCGATGAGCTCGCGGACGTCATCGCGACGTCCACCCCGGAGGAGCTCGAAGGCCTCCGCGCGCTCCTCCGGGCCGCACAGACGAGCGCCGCGTCGGTCACCTCGCGTGAAGAGCGCGACCTCCGCGGCAAGCTCCAGGCGCAGCTTGAAGCGCATCACCTGCCCGAGGCGCGCACCCTCGCGCGCCTGCTCACCACCGTTGGCGTGACTGACGACGTCGACGAACACCTTCCGCTTCTGCGCGGCCCGCGCGCCGAAACGCTCCTCAGAACCGCCGCCGACCTCGCGTCGCTCCGGCGCAACAGCGGGACGATCCGAACGGCCGCTGACCGGGCGGCCAAGATCGTGTTCGCGCTGAAGAGCTACGCGCACCCGGGCTCGGCCGGCGGCGACCCGGTCCAGGCCTCTCTGGCGGACAACCTGAACACCGTGCTGACCCTGTACTCCAGCCAGATGCGTCACGGGGTCGAGCTGGTGCGCAGCTTCGAGGACCCGGGCCTCGTGACCGCCCGGCACGAGGAGCTCAACCAGGTCTGGACCAACCTGCTCCAGAACGCGCTGCAGGCGATGCAGTACCGCGGGCGCCTGGAGCTGCGCTTGTCGCGGCATCCGGAGCGCGCATGCGTGGAGGTGACGGACTCCGGACCCGGCATCCCCGCAGACGTGCTCGGCCACATCTTCGACCCGTTCTACACCACGAAGGGGCAGGGCGAGGGGAGCGGGCTGGGGCGGTCGATCTCCCGGGAGATCGTCGAACGGCACGGCGGCACCATCCGGGTGGTATCGGTGCCGGGGCGGACGGTTTTCACCGTGGAGCTGCCGATCCGAGGGGGCCAATCCGGGCGCTCGGCTCCAGGCACCGGTGACCACCGCGGTCCGCGTTACTCGACGGCATGAACAGACGGTCCGGACCCTCCGCGCCCACGAGCGCCGGGTTCGCCGTTTGCCTGCTCGCCGCCCTCTCCCCCGGAACGGCCGACGCCGAGCCCACCGGCCCGAGTCCGAGGCCTACCCCTGAAGAAACGGTCGCGTTCACACGCCTGTTGTCCCGCGATGCCGACGGCATCCTCCTTGGCGCCTCCGGGGACGGACTGCGGGCGATCATCCTCGATGACATGCGGGATGCCGACCTGAACGTGCGGGGTGCGGAGAGCGTGCTCTTTGACGCGGACCGGTCGGCCGACGCCCGGTTTCAGCTCGGCGGAACCATCACGGAGCTGCGGTGCGGCACGGAACCGGAGCCGCCGTGGCCTTCGGCCTGCGACATTGCGGTCCAATGGGAGCTCTTCGACACCCACTCCCAGAGCGTCGTCTACGAGGTCGTCGCGCGAGGTCACGCACGCGCGGGCGAGGCCTGGGGGGAAAACCCAGCCATCGCGGCCCTGAAAGCGTCGGTTCGCTCCCTCGCGGGCCGACCGGTCCTGCGCAGCACCCTCCTCGGCAGCCCGAGCACGCCGACGCCCGAAGCGCCACCATCCTGGACCGGTGCGCTCACGCTCAAACGTTGCCCCGCCACCCCGAGGCCCCTGCCCGCTGGCTTGGACGCCGCTTTGGATGCCGTGGTCCTCGTCCGAAGCGGCGCTCGCGTCGGCAGCGGCACCGTCCTCAGCCCGGACGGCTTTGCAGTCACCGCCGCGCACGTGGTCGCGGGAGAGAGCTCGGTGGAGGCCAGCTTTCGCTCGGGCCTCACGCTCCCGGCCACCGTCGTCCGGAGCGACCGGCTTGGGGACATCGCGCTCATCGACATCGCCGGGGCGGGGTTCCCCTGCATGCCCGTCGCCGAAACGCCCTCGCCCGTCGGCGCGGACGTGTGGGCGATCGGCGCCACGGCGGGCTCCGACCCTGTGTTGTCGGTCACCCGCGGCATCGTGAGCGGGTGGCGATCGTGGGGAGACTTGCGTTTTCTGCAGACCGACGCCAGCCTGGACCCAGGCACCAGCGGCGGCCCGCTCGTGGACGCGCGCGGGCAGCTTCAGGGCGTCGTGAGCTGGAAGATCGCCGCACCCGACCTCGAGGGCTTCGGCCTCGGCGTACCGGGCGACGCGATCCTGAAGCGCCTGGAGCTCCAGCTCGGGGATGCCTCGGACCCGGACCCCCTCGCCAAGGCCGGCTCGCGAGGTGCCGCTCCCGGCCCGGCCCCGCCGTTCGTCGACGCCGAGGATCCGAAGTGGACACCTCGGGATGCTGGCAACGTCGCCGCTCCTCCCAAACCGCCACGACCTCCCCGAAAGAAGCTGCCGGTGGGCGAGGTCGCAGCGCTGGTGACTGGCTCGGTGCTCGTCGCGGCCGGTGGCGTGACGGTCGCCACCACGAGCGAGCAGTACGCCAACCAATCGAGCACGTCCGTCGCGGCATGGCGGGCGGCACAGGTCGAGAACGGCGTCGGCTGGCTGGTGCTCCTCGCGGGGGCGACCACGGTCATCGTGCCCGTCGTTCATGAAGGCACCGCGGGCGTCGCGGTGACGGGGACGTTCTGATGGGGCTGCTTGCGCTATCGGGGTGCATCCTGCTCTTTGCGCAGCCGCCCCCGCGAGTCGAGCGTGAGCTTCATCCTGGAAACGTGGTCTCCGTGGCAGCGGGTGACGGCTCCGCGTGCGCCGTCTACGCGAGTGGGTGGATCGCGTGCTCGGGCAACGCGACCGACCACCCCTCGCTGGACCGCGGCTACAAAAGCGTGGCCGGCGACGATGACGGCTGGTGCGCGGTCGGTGACGATGGGGGCGTCTACTGTTGGGGCGGGATCCCTGACCCCGCCGTGCCTGACACTGGCGCAGACCCAGTCGGCGTCGACGCGATCGCCGTCGCGCACGGCACCGGGTGCATGCTCCGGGGGACGGCGATCACGTGCTGGGGGGCCGATGATTCCAACGGCGACCCCATCCCCGTTGGCCCGTACTTTTCGGGGATCGCGCTCGGTCCGACCGAGGGCTGCGCGATGGAGACGGACCGCGGCCCCGGCGACCTCGGCCAGGTGTTTTGTTTTGGCTCCGGCCTCGACGCCCGCAGCGGGACCCGCGTGGACCACGCCAGCGCGCTCGCCGTCTCCCTGGGCGAAGGCTGCGTGATCCTGGACGACCTCGCGGCCAACGACGGCCGCGAACCGGGCGGCGTCGACTGTTGGACGAGCGGGTCGGCGAGCTTCGCTGGCCCCGCGGGGACGTTCGACGCGATCACGGCCGGCGATTGGACGTTTTGCGCACTCTCGGGCGGCGGCGCGACCTGCTGGCCGAGCGACCACTTGCCGGAAGACACGGTGAACACCCCGCCGGACGAAGCGTTCGCGCAGCTCGATCCGGGCGGCACGACGTCCTGCGGCATCACCACAGCAGGAGACGGCGTGTGTTGGGGCGATACCACGGGGATCGGTCTCTGAGACGACGCCGAGCGGGATTTTCGGATTTCTCGCCTCCCCACCGTTACACTGTCGGGGTCGCATGCGTAGTGTCGACGAACAAGGCCCCATCATGTCCCAGGTCCTCCAACTCAATGCCGACTACACGCCCATGCGGGTGGTTGGCTGGGAGCACGCCATCGAGCTGCTGCTGGACGGCCGCGCGAGCATGGTTGACGCATTGCCGGGGAAATACGTGCGTTCCGAGCGGCTCGCGCTGCCGTGGCCCTCCGTCATCGCGCTCAAGCGGTACCATGTCGTTCGCGGCAGGGCGAAGTTCTCCGGGAAGAACGTGGTGGTTCGCGACCTCGGCGTGTGTTCATACTGTGGCGTCGCGCCGCGGACCTCGGACGGCCGCATCGACCGCGACGCGCTTACGCTCGATCACGTCGTGCCGCGCGCACAGGCGCGAGACGGCGTGGTGTTCCTGCCGTGGAGCCGGAAGTGGGTCAACGTGACGTCCTGGGAGAACGCGACCACGGCCTGCAAGGCGTGCAATTCGTTCAAGGCCGACCGCACGCCCGCCCAGGCAAACATGACGCTGCGCACCTACCCGCGCAACCCGACCCAGAGCGACGTGCTTCGCATGGCGCTCTCCAAGGTGCGACGTGTGCCTGCTGATTGGCTCGCCTACCTACCCAACATCGACGCCGTCACTGTCGTTGGTGAGGGGCTGGCGGCGCCACTCCGGCTCTCGGACGCAGGGTAGGCCGGGTTCGCCGCTTCATCCCACGGCAATCCATCCTTTCGCGGGAGGGAGGCGTCGGCGAACGCGGCGAGGCAGGCCCGGCGCCACCGGTCTGTCCGATTGGGGCCGCTCGCATGCCAGGCGCGGGGGTCGTGGGCCAACGCCTCCCCCGCGCGCATGGCCGGGACCACATCGATGTGCTCCGCGGTGGGCGAGGCGTCGGAAAGGCCGCCGCGAAGGTAGCGCAAGCCGCCTGAGGCAGGGTCGACGTCGTCCAGGGCGAGCCAGATGAGCACACCTGCGGGCGAGACCCGGGTTGGATCCGGCGAGATGGCCCAGTGCGGCAGATCCTGATGCCAGGGGACGTGCAGGGTGGAGCCGGGCTGCTTGACGATGACGTCGAGGTAGAGGAGGCGGGGGCTGAGACTGCCGAGGAGCATCGCGGGAACGCCGTCGCGGACGACGTCGTCGAGCCAGAGCCGAAACGCAGGATGGCGTCGCCAGGCGTTCGGCCAACGCTGGCAGACGGCCAGGCAGGCCGCGCGGGATGGGTATCGCGCACGCGCGACATCCTCGTCGAGCAACACCTCGAACGCGGTCCGCAACGATTCCACCGTCTCCGGCGCGGCAATGCAGCCAAGCCCGGTCCACCCGCTCGGCAGGCAGGAGCGGCTATCCAACGCTCGCCGGTTCCATCACCGACACCTGCACCGCGAAATGCCCCTTCGGACGCGGCGTAGCGGGGTCGTCACGGTTGATCGCGAGCTCCAGCCGCCCCGGCAGACCCGCGGGGACCCGGCCGAGCCCGCCAACGTAGAAGACGTCGTCGCCCACGCGTCCGACGAGCGCGCAGATCGGCGCACCCGGCACCAACGCCCGGTCGCCCGCGATCGTCCCGTTCCCGTCCGCATCCGCCATCCACCCGCTCGGGCTGCGCACCATGCCGACGCCTTCGACGACCAGCACGTGCCCGTCGCCCCGGTCCACCCCTGTGTCGACCCAGCCCTCCTCGACGACGACCGCGACGGGATGCACCTCCGTCGCCAGCTTCGGCCCCGCACGCTCGTCACGCTCCGCGAGGCCCTTGATGTCCCTCCGACCCTTGACGATGAACGTCACGCCGAGCCACACCGCAAGCCCAAGAACCGCGATGCCAGCGAGCATCACGACCGCAGCACCCGCTCCGCCGCCGCACGCCAGCGCGCAGGCACCCGCCAGCACCAGCACGGCACCGCCGCTCGCGCCGACGCCAAGCACCACGATCCCGAGCACCAGCTCCTGGACGCCCTTGCGCCGCTGCTCCGGGTCGACCCCGGGCCGAGCCGGGGGCGCTGCCGAGGACGAAACACCGCTCACCACGGGGCCGGTCTGGTCGTCGGCCGACACGCCCCAGTGCCGTCGCCCGGCCTCCAAGCGTGCCAGGACGGCCGGATCGGCGATCTGGAGCACCCCCGTCTCCTCCCACCGCGCGTCCAGCTCCTTGGAGAGCGATTCAGCCCGACGAAGCCGGCTGATCTGGCGCTTCACCGACTTCAGCAGCGCCCCAGGCGCCGACTCCCGCTCGACCTCCAAAAGGCTGTGCTCCAACGCCCGCTGTCGGCCGCCCGTCGTCGGCCAGTCCGCCAGCGAGAGACGCACCGAGCGCATCGCAGCGCGCAGGTGGGTCTCCTGGTGCGGGTCGCCGCTTGCGCGCTCAAAGAAGTGCTCAAGCAGCTCGCGCGAGGCGATCAGCATGCCGCCCACGCCCGCGGCGGCGTCCCGAATCAGGGTCTGCGCCGCGGGGTGCATCTGGTCCTCGACCGGCATGGTCTCGAGCTCCTTGTAGGTCGACAGCGCGCCGAGCCCCTCGCCGAGCCGATGGGCGTAGGGCGTGAGCGGGTTGTCGACGGCACCGGTACGGTCGACGAAGACGGAGTCGAGGTAGTCCTGACGCTGGCTCGCCCAGCGTGACCGCAGGGTGTCGACGTGGCGAAGGAGGCGGTCACCGTCGGCCTCAGCCGCGAGTGCGACGCCGGGGAGCGCCGAAGCGGCGAGGGCGACGGACCCGGTCGCGCCGGCGAGAAAGGTGCGTCGGTTGAGGTCCAAGGTTCGGCTCCTGTGGCGAGGTACGGGGCGAGGTGCGGGGCAAGAACCTACAATGTTCGACGGCGGCGGGCCAGCCGGCTCCTACCCACCGCGGAGGTCCGCGACACAGCGGACCTCCTCAGCCTCCCCCTTCGGCATGCCAACGAGACGCTTGGTTCCTCGCGAATCGACGAGCCAGACGCGCAAGCGCCCGAGCCGGTCGAGGCGGGGGCCGACCTCGATCCGGACATCCGCAGCGCGGAACGTGGTGACCCGCGGAAACCCCCGCCCGTCGATCAACGTCACCGTAGGCCCATCGTCGTGCCCGACGCGCACCTCATGGTACGCCGAGAGCACCGCGCGCCCGGACATCCCGAACACGGCCCCGACGAGGCTCACGGCCACGGCCGCCCCGGTCCCGCGGAGTCCCCGGGTGAACGCCTCGCAGCCTACGGCCACCCAGACCGGTGCGACTCCGAGCAACGGAACAGCCAGGATCATCCCGGGAAGGCCGACATCTCGCAGGTAGACGAGGCGACCGGCCAGCGGCGGCCTCACCCGGCTGACCAAGAACGCAACGATCGCCAACCCCTCGTACATCGCCGCGAAGGCGACCAGCACGCCATCCCGAAGCCACATCCGTTCGCTGCCGTCGAACGGAAACGCCCACAGCCACGCCAGCGTCCACCCGCCGGCGGCCAGCATCGTGACCGCAAAGCCGGTGGCGGGGCGCATAGGTAGACTCTTAGCGCAATACCGGCGTTTTGCCGGCTTGTTTCAAAAAGCCCCCATTCAAACCGTGCTTGCGGTTTTCCCGCACACGGCTTTCCAACGGTCTTCGTGGGGCAGCTTCGGACAGGTAGACGA